>NZ_JAHFRY010000003.1:51285-75875 GCF_023266035.1 Nevskia sp. | reverse complement strand
AAGGATTCGAGCATCGCGCCCGCAATCATCGAGAGCTGCGCGAGCCGCATCTTTCTGCCGAACCCGCAGGCGACCGAGCCGCAGATTCGCACCATCTACGAGGGCTTCGGCCTCAACAGGCGGCAAATCGAGATCGTCGCCACGGCGCAGCCCAAGCGCGACTACTACTACCAATCGCGCCTCGGCAATCGCCTGTTCGACCTCGACCTGGGAACCGCGACGCTGGCCTTTGCGGGCGCATCCACGCCGCAAGACCAGCGCGACATCGACGCGGTGCTCGCTGCCGCCAGCACCTCCACGCCTTCCGCTTCCACCCCGTTCGCAGCCGCCTGGCTGCGCCACTGCAGCCTCGATTGGGCGGCCGATCTGCTGCGCGATTTCCCCGGCCCCGCGCCGGGTGCCGCCCCCATCCCCAGCCATCCCCAGGAGAACCTGCCATGAAAACCCATACCCACAAGCTCGCCGCGCTGACCACCGCCTGCGTGCTCGCCTTCGGCATCGCGCAGCCCGCGCATGCACTGTTCGGCGTCGGCGACATCGTGTTCGATCCGACCAATCTGGTGCAGAACACGCTCACCGCCGTTCGCACGCTGGAGCAGATCAACAACCAGATCCGCCAGCTTCAGAACGAAGCGCAGATGCTCATCAACCAGGCGCGCAACCTGGCCAGCCTGCCGTCCAGCGTGGTGGGCCAGCTGCGCGCCAACCTAGCGACCACCCAGCGGCTCATCGCCCAGGCCAAGGGCATGGCCTACGACGTGGCGAACATGGACCAGATGTTCCAGCGTCTGTACCCCGAGCAGTACGCCGCCACCGTCAGCGGCAATCAGATGTACCGCGACGCGCAGGAGCGCTGGAAGAACACGCTCACTGGCCTGCAGACCACCATGCAGATGCAGGCCCAGGCGTCGCAGAACCTCAGCGATGACGAGGGCGTGCTGGCCGACCTCGTGGGCAAGAGCCAGTCCGCCGTGGGCGCTCTCCAGGCGATGCAGGCCATGAACCAGCTGCTAGCCCTGCAGGCCAAGCAGTCGATCCAGACGCAGCGGTTGCAGATCACGCAGGACCGCGCGGCCTCGCTGGAGCTGGCGCGGCAGGCCGCCGCCGTGGAGCGGGGCCGCGAAGTCACGCGCCGCTTCCTGGGGTCAGGCACGCCGTACACACCGCAGCCCGTCGATTTCTACAGCCGCTGACGAGGCCGGGCCATGAATGACGTATCGGTCATTGATCGTTTCCTCGACACCTTTTCGCGCTACATCGACTCGGGCTTCGGCCTGCTGCACGGCGAGGTGGCATTCCTCACGGCCACGCTGATCGTCATCGACATGACGCTCGCCGGGCTGTTCTGGGCGATGGGCCATGCCACCGGCCAGGGCGAGGACGTAATCGCCAAGCTCATCCGCAAGGTGCTGTACGTCGGTGCCTTCGCCTACATCATCGGCAACTTCAACACCCTGGCGGGCATCCTGTTCCGGTCTTTTGCCGGACTGGGCCTGACGGCCAGCGGCTCGACCTTGAGCATGGGCAACTTCCTGCAACCGGGACGGCTGGCCAAGGCCGGTATCGACGCGGCGGCGCCCATCCTCGACCAGATCCGGGAGATGGCGGGCTTCCCAGAGGTCTTCATCCACATCGCGCCCATCGTCGTGCTGTTCCTCGCGTGGCTGGTGGTCATCGTCAGCTTCTTCGTGCTGGCGGTGCAGCTTTTTGTCACGCTGATCGAGTTCAAGCTGACCACGCTGGCGGGCTTCGTGCTGGTGCCGTTCGCCCTCTGGAACAAGACTGCGTTCCTCGCCGAGAAGGTCTTGGGCAACGCGGTGTCCTCAGGCATCAAGGTACTGGTGCTTGCCGTCATCGTGGGCATCGGCTCGGGGCTGTTCGCCGAATTCCGGATACCGCCGGGCTCCGAGCCCTCCATCGACCAGGCACTGGTCATCATGCTGGCTTCGCTGTCACTGCTGGCCCTGGGCATCTTCGGTCCGGGCATTGCGACGGGCTTGGTATCGGGCGGCCCGCAGCTCGGCGCTGGCGCGATGGCCGGTGCTGCCGTTGGGGCGGCCGGCGCCGCCGTCGCGGTCGGCGCAGCGGCCTCTGGCGTCGGCAGCGCCGTGGCGGCTGGGGCGCGCATGGCACCCGCCGCCGCGAGGATGGCTGGGGACGGGGCCCGCTCGATGGCATCGACCGCCGGCAGCGCCCGGTCGGCGTACCAGGCAGGTTCCGCCCCGGCCGTTGGCAGCCTCAAGGGTGCCCCCGCCGGCGTGGGCAACGTGGCCAAGACCGGTGCGCAGGCCGCCGGACAGAAGGTGGCCGACGGAGCGCGCTCGATGAAGGAGCGTGTCGCTGCTTCCTTCCGACCCGATGACGCCGGATCGGCATCGGGGGCAGCTGCTGGGACGCAGAGCACCAGCGAAGCCGCCGCACGACCTCCATCCACCGAGCAGCCGGCCTGGGCCAAGCGCCTGCATCGCAGGCAGCAACTCACCCATGCCGCGACCACCGCCGCCCACACGCTGCGTGGCGGCGATGGCGGCAGCTCCAGCCAGGGCCCAAGCCTTCGCGATTCCGATTCATAAGGAGAACTCCCATGCGATTCAAACGACCGCAGCTGCGCTACGCCGACACACCGCAACCTGCCACTCCGTACCAAGCCGCAGGCCAGGTGTGGGACGAGCGTATCGGCTCGGCCCGCGTGCAGGCAAAGAACTGGCGTTTCATGGCACTGGGCTGCCTCACCTTGGCCGTGCTGATGGCGGGCGGCCTGGTCTGGCGTTCCGCGCAGTCCATCGTGACGCCCTACGTGGTGGAGGTGGACAACGCGGGCCAGGTGCGCGCGGTCGGCGAGGCCGCCACGCCATATCGACCCAACGATGCGCAGATGGCCTATCACCTGGGCCGCTTCATCGGGCTGGTGCGCTCGCTGTCCATCGACTCCATCGTCGTGCGGCAGAACTGGCTCGATGCCTACAACTACACCACGGACAAGGGTGCCGTGGCGCTCAACGAGTACGCCCGCGTGAACGATCCGTTCGCGCGCATCGGCAAGGAGTCGGTGACGGTGCAGATCAGCAGCGTGACCCGCGCCAGCGACCAGTCGTTCAACGTGCGCTGGACGGAGACGCGCTTTGTGAACGGTGCGCTGGATCGCACCGAACGCTGGAACGCAGTGGTTTCCATCGTGCAGCAGACCCCTCGCACCGAGCAGCGGCTGCGCAAGAACCCCCTGGGCATCTACGTCAACGGGCTGTCGTGGAGCCGTGAGCTGGAAGGAAACGAAGGAGCAAAACCATGAATGATCTTTTGCGTAAATCCGCCTTGCCGGCGATCCTGCTGGCATCCACCGTCCTGTTTGCAGGCTGCGCTTCGCAGGGCAAGCCGCCGCCGGCCATCTCGCTCGATGAGCCGGTGCAGGCCCAGCCGCTGCCGGAGCCACCCAAGCCGGTGGAGGTGGTCACGGTGCCCCAGCCGCTCGCGCTGCCGTCGCAGCTGAAGCCGCTGCCCGAAGGTGAAGAAGCCAAGCCTGCGCCAGAGCCTGCCGACGAAAAGGTGCGCGTGTCGCGTGCCAATGCCGAGGCCCGTGTGGCGCCCACGCGCGAGGGCTACGTCAATGCGATCCAGGTGTGGCCCTTCACCGATGGCGCGCTGTACCAGGTCTATGCAGCCGTGGGCCGCGTGACGGTGGTTTCGCTGCAACCGGGCGAGGAACTGGTGACGGTGGCCGCTGGCGATACCGTGCGCTGGATCGTTGGGGACACATCGAGCGGCAGCGGTGATGCGTTGCGCGTCAACGTGATGGTCAAGCCCATCCGCTCGGGCCTCAAGACCAATCTGGTCGTCACTACCAGCCGGCGCACCTATCTGCTGGAGCTGACCTCGACTGAGAAGACATGGATGGCTTCGGTGTCCTGGGAGTACCCCAAGGACAAGATGCTGGCCCTGCAGCGCCAGGCGCAGGCGGCCAGCACTGCCGCTTCGGTCGATACTGGCCTGTCGCTGGAGAAGATCCGTTTCCGCTACGCAGTCAGCGGCAGCAATCCGCCGTGGAAGCCGCTGCGCGCCTTCGATGACGGCGAGAAGGTCTACATCCAGTTCCCGCCGGGCATCGCCCAGGGCGAACTGCCGCCGCTGTTCGTGATCGGTGCGCAGGGCGATGGGCAGTTGGTGAACTACCGCTTCCGCTCGCCGTACTACATCGTCGATCGCCTGTTCGGCGCGGCCGAGCTGCGCCTGGGTGGCGGCAAGGGCACTGAAGGCGACGTGGTGCGGATTGAGCGCACGGATGGTGCTTCGAGTGGCACGCGGAGGAACTGACCATGAGCCAGGACGATTCTCCTGACCTTGCGCCGCAGGCGGGCAAGGTGGCACCCGAGGCGGTGGCGCTGCGCGCGCAGCCGCGTCCGGTCACGCGCCTGAACCGACGCACGCTGGCCATCCTCACCGGCGGCCTGTCGGTTGCCGTGCTCGGAGCCACGATCTGGTCATTGCAGCCGCACCGGCGCAATGCAGGCGAGCAGACCGAGCTGTACAACGTAGATCGTGTCTCTAAGTCCGAAGGGCTGGACGGCCTGCCTTCGGACTATTCCAAACTGCCCGCGAAGGTGCCCGAGCTGGGGCCGCCGCTGCCGGGCGATCTCGGCCCGGCGATCGTGAAGTCGCAGCAGCCGGCGACGCCCACCTATGCGCCGCCGGGCAACGACCCGGATGATGCACGGCGCAAGGAGGCCGATGCCGCAGCGGCTTCGTCGGTATTCTTCCGCTCGGGCACGCCCGGCAAGACGAGTGCGCCAGCGACCGCGCAAGTCGCCGCCGCCGGTTCGGCATCGACCTTGGCGGGGTTCGATCCTCTGGCTGCCGGGCCGGCCTCGACGGCGGCCCAACCCACCGACCCCACCGCTGCGCAGAACCGGCAAGACCAGAAAGAGGCTTTCCTGAAAGGCGGTTCTACGGAAACCCTCAATTCCGGCAATCTGCAGATGCCAGCCTCGCCGTACCAGGTCATGGCTGGGACCGTGATCGCGGGTGCGCTGGTGACGGGTATCAAGTCCGATCTTCCGGGCGACGTGATCGCCACCGTGACGGAGCCGGTCTATGACACGGCCACGGGCAAGTTCCTGCTGATCCCGCAGGGCTCGCGCATCCTGGGCAAGTACAACAGCCAAGTGAGCTACGGGCAAAGCCGCGTGCAGGTGGTGTGGAACCGCATCATCCTGCCCGACACGTCGTCGCTGAAGCTCGACAACCTCGCGGGCACCGATCCTGCCGGCTACGCCGGCCTGGAGGATGGCGTCGATTGGCACTGGGATCGCGTCTTCGCGGGCGCGGCGCTGACCACGTTGCTGGGCGTGGGCGCCGAGTTGGCCGCGCCGCAGAACCGGCAGGACGGCAACCGCGTCATCATCGCCGGGCGCGACAGCCTGCAGGACAGCGTGAACCAGGTCGGCCAGGAGATGACCCGGCGCAACATGAACATCCAGCCCACCCTGACCGAGCGGCCGGGCCTGCCGGTGCGCATCATCGCCAACCGCGACCTCGTCTTGCGTCCGTACCAGCCCTTGTTCTTCAACCGGGGAGCCGCGAAATGAACACCTCCAAGAAACTGCGGCTGGGGCCGCTGCCCAAGACCGAGGCCACGAAGCTCACGTTCTCTTGCCCGACCAGTCTGAAGGCTGAACTCGACCGCTATGCCGCGCTGCACGCACAGACCTACGGCGAGGCGGCCGATGCGGCCACGCTGATCCCGCACATGCTAGAGGCGTTCATGGCGGGGGACCGGGGCTTTAGGCGGGTGGATGCCAAGCGCAAAGCGCAGAAGAGCCTGCCGGCGCACACGCCTGGCTGAACTTGCTAAGATGGCACCATGCACGGGTAGGTGCTGGCCGTCCGCAATGGCAAAGTTCACTCACTACCAATGGCGATTTCCATTGGAATCTTGGTCGGATTCCTACTGAGCGGACCCTAGGAGTCTTCGATTGAGAAACCAATGAAGATGAACACCATCACATGGGCCGATCTGGCCCGCCTCAAGAAGGCCGCCAAGGCGGCCAAAGCCACACTCCCCGACCTGACGCATATGCAACGGCTCAATGCCGTTGCCGCGGCCGAGTATGGAGTGCGCCACTTCCACGAGCTGGAGAAGCGCTACGAAGCGCAATTGGCCAGCCACGTGGACATGGACGGCGGTGCGCACCACTGCCGCTTCTGCTCCTTCACCTTTGATGGAAGGCTGCCCGCTGACATCAAGGCGCACAGCGAGCGGCATCAGCTCTTCGAGGAAGCGCAGGCGACGCTGGGCTTCGTGCCCATGCCGTACAAGGAGCGCGAGCAGGTCAAGCGCACCGGGTACGACTGGATGCGTTCGCCCGACCAGGGAACTCAGCGCCAAGGTGCGCTGGCTGTTCTGCTGTCCCACTTCGAGCGTTCGATGGAGCGCGCCGTTGACGGTGGGCGCTGGCACAAGCACCCGTACTTCGTGGAGTACCTGGCGTATGCGCTGCCCGGCGCTGCCTTTGTCCCTGAGTCGATCCGGCAGCGGCTCGCCAACGAGTTCGGCGAGCAGCCTGGGGTCATTCTGACCGGTTCGACGGACTGGCCGTCGCAGGCCGCCGTCAAGGTGACCCGTTCGACCCCAGATGCCGCTGCCTCTGTGCGGCTTCGCGAAAGCGTGTCGCAGGCGGCGAAAACTGCCGCAGAGGCGTCGATCGCTGCCTGACTGGTTCCTCCACGGAGGGGGAAACCCCCTCCAGAGCATGACGGTGTTTGCCACCGCCATGCTCCCATGTGGCACCTAGCCCACGCAGGCCAACCACCAAAGAGTGACCGATCCAGGCCTAACTGCCTGTGGCGTAAGGGGTTTTAGGCCGGTGCAGGTCCACAGCGGGGACTTGACATCGGACATTTTTCATGGCCGGTCGAAACCGGATTCAGCGCAGCTTCTTGCCATCGGCATCGAGCACGCTGACTTCGCCGAGGTTGAGCTTGCGCACGCCGGCTTCGATCTTGGCGAGATCGCCGACCACGAACCAGGTCAGCGCTTCCGGCCGCACCAGCTGCTTCGCGGCAGCCGCCACTGCCTCCGGCGTCTGTTCGCTGATCAGGGCCGGCAGGCGGTTGTAGTAGTCGTCCGGCTGGCCCAGTTCGATGCTGCTGGCAAAGGCGCCAGCGACCTGCCCGGCGGTCTCGAAGCTGCCGGGCAGCGCCAGCAGATCGGCGCGCTTGGCGGCGTCGACCTCGGCGGCGGTCGGCGGACGCTTGCCGACCATGTCGCGCAACTCCTTCTGCATCTCGACGATCGAATCCGCGGTGCGATTGCGCTCGACCGCGGCCTGAGCCAGGAACACCTGCGGGCCACGTGTGCGGGTGACGCTGGAACTGGCGCCATAGCTCCAGTGCTTGTCCTCGCGCAGGTTCAGGTTCAGGCGCGAGATGAACTGGCCGCCGAGCACGGTGTTGGCGGTCGACATCGCTTCCTGGCCAGACGCTTGGCCGTCCGGGGCGATGTTGGCGGCGGCAACGATGCTCTGCGTGGCGCCCGGCTTGTCGAGCAGGAACACACGCGGCTTGGCGGCCAGCGCGACGGCAGGAATGCGCTTCACCGGCGGCTTCGCCTGCGGAGCCTGCCAGTCGCCGAAGCGGGCTTCGATCAGCGGCTGGATCTCCGCCAGCGAGGTATCGCCGACGATCAGCAGGGTCGCATTGTCCGGCCGTACCCAGCGCTGATGGAAGGCGACCAGATCGTCGCGGGTGATGCCGGCGACTACCGCTTCCTCGCCGCTGCCGGTGTAGGCGTACGGATGCGTTTCGCCATAGATCTGCTTCGACAGCACCCGGCGCAGCAGGCCGCCCGGCGAGGCTTTTTCCTGAACGATCGCCGACAGCAGGTTCTGTTTGCCGCGCGCCAGATCGGCGGCCGGGAATCTCGGGGCGCGGATGATCGAGGCGTACAGATCGAGCGCCGGCTTGAGGCTCGGCTTGATCGACGACAGGCTGACAATCGAAACCTCGCGGCTGGTCGAAGCGCCAATCGAGATACCGAGCTCGGCTTGCTTGCGAGCGATCGCCAGCGCGTCAAGCGTGCCGGTGCCCTCGTCGATCTGACCGAAAGTGAGCGCTGCCAGGCCGGATTTGCCGCCATCGCCCGCGGCGAGATCGGCCGCGCGGCCGGCGTCGACGATCAGCGCCATCTCGACCAGCGGCACGCCGCGGCGTTCGATCACCGCGAGCTTCAGGCCGTTGCTCAAGGTGGTGCGCACCATTGGCGGCAGGGACAGCGCCGCGGAAGCGGCCGGCACCGGCAGCTTCGAGCGATCGACGGTCTCGGGCTTGGCGGCCTGATCGATGTTCTGCGGCAGCACTTCGAGCACCAGGCGGCCGTCGCCTAGCCAGCGACGCGCGGCATCGCGGATGTCGTTGGCGGTGGCCTCACGCTCCCAGGCCAGCTCTTTCTTGTAGTGCGCCGGATCGTTGTGCATCAGCTCGTTGGCGGCCAGCAGCTGGCCCTTGGCGCCGACGCCATCGAAAGCCGGCAGCAGATCGGCATAGCGCTGGGTCTTGATCCGCTGCAGCTCGGCCTCGGTCGGGCCCTGATCGATCAGGCGCTTCAGTTCCTCGCGAACCGCGGCTTCGATCGGCGCCAGGCTCGCACCCGGCCGGGCGCTGGCGACGATCGAAAATTGGCCGGCGATCTCGTCGCTATTGACCGAGGCGCTGATCGCGGTTGCGGTCTGGTCGCGGTAGACCAGCCGCTCGAACAGGCGACCAGTCTTGCCGCTGGCGAGCAGATCCGAGAACAGGTCGAGCAGCACGGTGTCGCGCTCGCCGTCACCGGGCAGATTCCACATCATGTAGAGCCGCGGCAGCGGCACGCGGTCATTGACCTCGATGCGCTTCTCGCCACTCATCGGCGCGACCCAGGCCTTGGCGTGCAGTACCGGCTCACCGGCTGGAATGGCGCCGAAGAACTGCTCGGCCTTGGCTTTCGCGGTGGCCACGTCGATGTCGCCAGCAATCACCAGGGTCGCGTTGTTCGGGCCGTAGTAACGCTTGAACCAGGCTTTCACATCATCGAGCGTCGCCGCGTTGAGATCGGCTTCGGAGCCGATGGTCGTCCATGAATACGGGTGGCCAGGCGGGTAGCTCTGCTGCGACAGGATTTCGCGCAGCGACCCATACGGCTGGTTCTCGCCCTGGCGCTTCTCGTTGAGCACCACGCCGCGCTGCTCGTCGAGCTTGGCCTGGTCGATGGCGCCGAGCAGGTGGCCCATGCGATCGGATTCCAGGAACAGCGCCAGATCGAGTGCCGCCGTCGGCACCGTTTCGAAGTAGTTGGTGCGATCGCGATTGGTGCTGCCGTTGATGCCGGTGGCGCCGGCCGGTTCCAGCGCGCGGAAGAATTCGTCGTTGTAGTGCTCGGAGCCGTTGAACATCAGGTGCTCGAACAGATGCGCGAAGCCGTGGCGGCCTTCGGGTTCATCCTTGGAACCGATGTGGTACCAGACGTTGACCGAGACCAGCGGCGCCTTGTGGTCTTCGTGAACGATCACCGTCAGGCCATTGGCCAGCTGGAACTTCTCGAACGGCACATCGATGGTCGGCAAACTGGCGGTGACCGACTGGGCGTCGGTCTTGCTGGGCGCGGGCTTGGCCTTGGTCGCAGCCGACGCGGTGCCGAGACCGAGGCAGAACGCCGCAGCCAGTGTGACAATGATGCGCATGGAGAACCCCGGATGATTGTTGTTCGAGAAAGGGCCTGCGAAGGCCGCACTGCAGGCGGCAGTCTGCGTGTCTGACCCCGTGTCCGTCGACTGCGTTCCCTCGGCCGCGAACGCCATCGCGCACAGGCTGCCGGGCGCTGTCTGGCGGGCCTCGCCGAACTGCGACGAGCGCTTCGATCCCGCCGATCTGGCACTGATCGTGATCCACAACATCTCGCTGCCGCCCGACAGCTACGACGCGCATCCGGACGCGCCCGAGGGCAGCTATGTCGACGATCTGTTCCTGAACCGGCTCGACCCGGCCGCGCATCCCTACTTCGCGACTATCGCCGGGCTTCGGGTCTCCGCCCATCTGTGCATCTTCCGCGACGGCCGCATCCATCAATACGTGCCGTTCGACCGCCGCGCCTGGCATGCCGGCGCCAGCACCTGGCAGGGCCGTTCGCGCTGCAACGATTTCTCGATCGGCATCGAGCTGGAAGGCAGTGACACGCGGCCCTTCACCGATGCGCAGTACACGGCGCTGATCGACACCATCCGCTGGCTGCACACCCGCTATCCGCAACTGCCGCGCGCGGCGATCACCGGCCACAGCGACATCGCACCGGGGCGCAAGACCGATCCCGGCCCGTATTTCGACTGGCCGCGGCTGCACGCCGCGCTGGGGATCGCGACACCATGACCTTGCTCGCCCTGCTGCTGGCCCTGGGGCTGGAACGCCTACTGTCGACGCATCGCGATGGCGGCAGCGTGTCGGCGCTGCTCGAACAGTTGTGGCCGCGGCTGCCGGGCTTCCTGCGCCAGCAGGCATTCGCGCCCTGGTTGCTGGCGATCGGCCTGGCCGCGCTGACCGGCTGGCTGTACACCCATGTGCATACCTTGCTCGCGGAACTGCTGTTCTCTACCACCGCGCTGCTGGTCTGCCTGGGCCCGCGCGATCTTGCCGAGGACGTGCAGCGACTACGGGCTGCGCGCGCCGCTGGCGACGCGGCGACGGTCGCCCGGCTGACCCGCCTGTTGCATCACGGCCCGACACCGGACGCCGATCACCGCTCGCTGCTCGGCGCGCTGTTCATCCAGTCGCACGAGCGGCGCTTCGGCGCCTGCCTGTGGTTCATCGTCGCCGGGCCGGCGGGTGCGGTGCTGTACCGCGTCGCCAGCCGGATCGGCACGGTCATCGAATCACCGGGCGCGCAACGCCAGGCGGCGTTGCTGCACGGCCTGCTCGCCTGGGTTCCGGCGCGGCTGACCGCGCTGCTGTTCGGTCTCGCCGGCAGCATGGATGATGCGCTGGAAGCGCTGAAGCGGGTCCACGCCGAACCGGCGGCGCCCGATCAGGCCGGCTGGCAGCGGCGCACCTGGAACCTGCTCGCCGAGGCCGCCAATGCCTCGCTGGACTGGGAAGATGCGCCGGGCAGCGGGCCGATGATCGCCTCCTCGCTTGATGCCACCCTGGCCGAAGTGCTGCGCATGGAAACCCGTGCCACCTTGATCCTGCTGGCGCTGGCGGCACTGTTTTCGGCCGGCGTCTGGGTCGCCTGATGGGCCGGCATCTCAAAAGTCTCCTGCTGCTGAGCGTCGTACTGGCGACGTCGACGGCAAGCGCCGAAGCGCCGGCACAGCGCATCGCCACCCTGGCGCCGCATCTGGCCGAACTGGTCTGTGCGGCGGGCGGCTGTGCGCGGCTGGTGGCGGTGTCCGAATACAGCAACTATCCGGCTTCGGTGACCAAACTTCCACAGCTCGGCGGCGCCTGGAACATCAATCTGGAAGCCGTGCTCGCGCAGCGGCCGGATCTGGTCATCGCCTGGACCGATGGCACGCCGCCGGACCAGGTCGCACGCCTGCAGAAGCTCGGCCTGCGCGTGGTCTGGCTGCAGGCGAACACACTGGACAGCATCGGCGCGGCGCTGGAAATGGTCGGCGGCTGGCTCGGCACGAAGGAAGCGGCAGCCAAGGCGGCCAACGACTATCGCCAGCGTCTCGCCGGCCTGCGCGCGCAGCATCGCGATGAACCCGCGATCCGCGCCGTCTACCAGATCGAAACCTCGCCGGCCTACACGATCAGCGCTGCCAGCCCGATCTCGGAAGTGATGAGCCTGTGCGGTGGCATCAACGTGTTCGCCGCACTGCCGACGATCTCGGCCGCCATCGGCCAGGAAGCAATGCTCGCCGCCGCGCCCGAAGTGGTGCTCTACGGCCGTGAGGAAAGTGCTGCGGCAATCCGCGCCTACTGGGCGCGGCTGGGCAGCGCGCCCGTGGCCCAGGCCGGCAATCTCTTCCCGATCGATCCTGATCTGCTCGGCCGCGCCGGCCCACGCATGCTCGATGGCGTGGTCGCCGTCTGCGCCGCCTTCGATCAGGCGCGCAGCAGGCTCGCGGAAGTCAGGCGGCGCCCGACGGAACCGGGCGCGGCGGCGGCGCACTGAACAGCAGCGCGGCGATCGCGCCGCCATCGCTGCGGTTGTCGAGCCTCAGCTGCCAGCCGTGGCGCCGCGCCATCGCCCGCGCCACATAAAGGCCGATGCCGGTGCCGCCGTCGCGGCCCCGGAAGTGCGGTTCGAAGACCAGCGGCAATTCGTGACTGGGAATACCGGGGCCGTTGTCGATCACCCGCAGCGCCTGCTGATCCAGCTCGATGATCACTTCGCCATCCGGCCCGGCGGCACGCACGGCGTTGCGCAGCAGGTTCGAGAAGATCACGTGGACACTTCCGGCCGCAGCGGTCAGCAGGGTCGGCTGCATGCGCCAGACCAGCTTGGTCGAGCCGGCATCCATCTCCGCCCATTCGGGCAGCAGCCGCTCCAGATCGAGGTTCCAGGCGCGTGGCGATTCGCGTAGCCGGGACAGTGCCAGCAGCGCATCGAGATCTTCCTGGGCCTGGGCGACGGCGCGCTGAATGCGCGCCAGCGGCCGCGACGGATCGGCAGGCCGCGCTTCCAGCAGTTCGGCCGCGCCGCGGATCACCGCCAGCGGCGTGCGCAGCTCGTGACTGGCGGCCGCCGCGAAGGCCTGCTCGCGTTCGATCAGCGCATCGAGCTCGGCCATGTAGCCGTTCAGCGCATCGGCGATCACGTCGAGTTCCGGATCGTCCTCGGGCTTCAGGCGGGCGCTGCCGTTTTCCGGATCGAGACCGCGAATCTGCGCCACCAGCTTGGCCAGCGGCGCCAATGCTTCATCGGCCACCCGCCGTGCGCCCCAGATCGCCAGCAGGCTGACCAGCGCCAGACCGAAGCCGAAGGAGCCGACCAGGCGCTGGTCGCGCGCCTCCAGCGGCGAGATGTCGTGCATCAGGTAGACGCGATCATCCGGCGCCAGATCGCGGATCAGGATCTGGAACGAATTCGTACCGATCTCGACATCGCGGTGCCAGCCGGTATTGAGCTTGCGCAGCGGCGCCGGCACGCTGCCGCCCCAGGCCGGGCGGTAATAGAGCAGTGCCGGTTCGAGATCGTCGCTGTTGTCGACGATGTCGCGGGTACTGGATTGCGCGCCGATCCGGATCAGGTAGTCGAGCTCGCGCTCCATCAGCGTCTCGACGCTGCCGCGTTCGATCCAGCGCTCGGTGACCCAGACGAAGGTGCTGAGGATGATCGCCGCCGCTACCGTCAGCGCGATCAGCGCACCGGTCAGGCGCCGCCGCAGATGGCCGGACGAAACCTCGGCCTTGGTCGCCATCGCGGGCTTTCGAAACGTCAGGAGGGATCAGCCGTCGCCGAGGTCGGCCAAGCGGTAGCCGCTGCCGTGGATGGTGTGCAGCAGCTTCTTCGGCCAAGGCTTGTCGATGGCGACGCGCAGCGCGTAGATGTGAGCGCGCAACACGTCGCCTTCCGGCGGGGCATCGCCCCACAGGCGGCGCTCCAGTTCCTCGCGGGTGACCACGCGGTGGGTGTCGCGCATCAGCAGTTCCAGCAGCTTGCGCAGCGCCGGCGTCAGGCTGATGGTTTCGCCACCGCGGCGAGCGATCAGCGTATCGAGGTCGAATTCGAGATCGCCGAGAGTCAGCACGCGGTCGAGACCGGCGGCCGTGGCGCGGCGATGCAGCGCTTCGAGCCGGGCCAGCAGTTCGACCATCGCGAACGGCTTGACCAGATAGTCATCGGCACCGGCGCGCAGGCCTTCGACACGGTCGTTGACCGTGTCCATCGCAGTCAGCATCAGCAGTGGCACATGGCGGCTGGTCGAGGCACGCAGACGGCGGCAGACGCTGGCGCCATCGAGGCCGGGCAGCAGGCGGTCGAGGACGATGGCGTCGAAACGCTGCGCCTGCGCCAGACGCAGGCCGCTGGGGCCGTCGGCGGCAAAATCGACGCTGTGGCCGTGGTTGCCGAGGAAATCGCCCAGGTTGGCGGCCAGGTCCGGGTGGTCTTCAACAAGCAGCACGTGCATGGTCGATCTCAGGTTGGGTTAGCCCCAATTTATCAAGCCCATGCGAATGAAATGTCATCGCCGACTTCCGGGGACGAATTTCAGTGCCACGATGACCGCCAGACCGACCTTCAGAGGTCGGTCGATTCCGCCGCTTCCGGCACGGGTGCCACCCAGCGGGCTACCAGGATGCCCAACTCGTACAGCAGGTACGCCGGCACCGCGAGCATGATCTGCGACAGCACGTCCGGCGGGGTCAGTACCGCCGCCGCGATGAACACGCCGACCAGCACGTAATCGCGCTTGGCGGCGAGCTGGGCCGGGGTCACGAAGCCGGTCAGCACCATCAGCACGATCGCCACCGGCATCTCGAACACGAAGCCGAAGGCGAGGAACAGCTTGAGCACGAAGTCCAGGTACTTCGAGACGTCGGTCATCACCGCGACCCCTTCCGGCGCCGAGGTGACGAAGAACTTGAACACCGTCGGCAGCACCAGGTAGTACGCGAACGCCACGCCGGCATAGAACAGCAGGGTGCTGCTGGCCAGCATCGGCATGATCAGCCGGCGTTCGTTGCGGTACAGGCCAGGCGCCACGAACAACCAGATTTGATAAAGGATCCATGGCAGCGCCAGCGCGAAAGCGACCACGGCGGCGAGCTTGAACGGCGTCAGGAACGGCGCGGCAACCTCGGTGGCGATCATGCTGCTGCCGGCGGGCAGCAGCTTCATCATCGGCGTGGCCAGGAAGTGATAGAGCTTGCCGGCGAAGAACAGCAGCGGCAGCAGCACGATGATGAAGCCGAACATCGCGCGGACCACGCAGGTCCGCAGCTCCATCAGATGGGCGAGCAGCGGTTGTTCGGGTGCTGATTCCGGCTCAGACATGCTTGTCTGGCGTCTTCGATTCGCTGAACGACGGGACGTCGGCGGCGCGTGGCGGTGCTGGTGCCGGGATGTGCGTTACCGGCGTTTCGCTGTGCGTCGGCGTGGTGTCGGCGGCCGGCAGCGAATCGCTCATCGCATTGCGGCCCTGCTCGGCGGCGCCGTGAAACTCGCGCTTCATCGCCGTCGATTCCTCGTCGAAGATGCGCCGGGCATCGGCCATCTGCTGCTTCAGCTCCGAGGCATGCGATTCGCGATCCAGCTCGGCGCTGAGATTGCGCATGTAAGCCTTGGCCTGACCGGTCCAGCGGCCGATGCCGCGCGCGACCCGCGGCAGCTTCTCCGGGCCGAGCACGACCAAGGCCACGAGAAAGCACAGCAACAGCTCGGAAAAGCTGATGTCGAGCATGGCGCGCTGCTTATCGGCGGCGGGTCAGGAGGTGATCGAGACGATCAGACCTTTTCGTCGTGCTTGTCGCCGGTGTGCTGCGGCGGCGGTGGCGGCGGAACGATCTCCGCGCGCAGCGCTTCGGCGTTCTTCTGGCCTTCGGCCTCGCCTTCCTTGACCGCGGACTTGAAATTCTTGACGGCAGCGCCGAGATCGCCGCCGGCACCGCGCAGCTTCTTGGTGCCGAACACGAGGATGACGATGCCCAGCACGATCAACCAGTGCCAAATGCTGAAACTGCCCATGGTGTGCTCCTGAATTCGGATGCGGCCAAAAGGCCGGTTATGACGGGCTGCGCGACGCCTTTTCATCGTGTCCGGACCGACCGGTCCGGCGCGCCAGCTCATCGGTCAAGGCCGAGAGCGGTACATCATACGCGGCCAACAAGACCATGACGTGAAACCACAAATCGGCCACTTCATGAACCATCTTTACGCGTTCAAGTGCGCCGCCGGATGCACAATCCTTCGCGGCGATGATCGTTTCCGCCGCTTCTTCGCCGATCTTCTTGAGGATCGTGTCGGTGCCCTTGGCGTACAGGCTGGCGACATAGCTTTGCGCCGGATCGCCACCCTTGCGCGATTGCAGGGTTGCATACAGCGCCTCGAGCACGTCGGCCGCAGGCACCGCAGTCATGCCCGGATTGCCGCTGATATCGCCGCTCATATCGTGAATGCGAGCGGCGCCGGGCTGCGCACGGTGACGCCGTGGCGGGTCAGATACTGCTTGGCTTCGCCGACCGTGTGCTGGCCGGAGTGGAAGATGCTGGCCGCAAGCACGGCATCGGCGCCGCCGAGGCTCAGGCCCTGCTCCAGATGTTCGAGCGTGCCGACGCCGCCGCTGGCGATCACCGGCACCGGCACGGCATCAGTGATGGCGCGCAACAGTTCGTTGTCGTAGCCGGACTTGGTGCCGTCGCGGTCCATGCTGGTGACCAGCAGTTCGCCGGCGCCCTTGGCCACCATCAACGCCGACCATTCGATGGCGTCGAGCCCGGTGGCCTTGCGGCCGCCGTGGGTGAAGATTTCCCAGCGCGGCGGCTGGCCTTTCTTCGAGACCCGCTTGGCATCGATGGCGACGACGATGCACTGCACGCCGTAGCGATCGCTGGCTTCGGTGACGAAATCCGGCCGCAGCACCGCCGAGGTGTTGATCGACACCTTGTCGGCACCGGCCGACAGCAGCGCACGAACGTCCGCGCAGGTGCGCACGCCACCGCCGACGGTCAGCGGAATGAAGATCGCTGAAGCCACGGCTTCGACGGTCTTGAACAGCGTCGGACGATCGTCGCTCGACGCGGTGATGTCGAGGAACACCAGTTCGTCGGCGCCTTGTGCGTCGTAGCGGCGGGCGACTTCGACCGGGTCACCGGCGTCGCGCAGGTCCTCGAACTTCACGCCTTTGACCACGCGGCCGGCGTTGATGTCGAGACAGGGGATGACGCGCTTGGCAAGCATTCTGGGAGACCGCCGGGGGATGAACTACTGGACAGCCTTCAGGCAATCCTTGAACTGCAGGCCGCCCTCGTACAGCGCGCGGCCGATGACGGCACCGATGACGCCGTCTTCCTCGATCGACTTCAGCAGATGCAGATCTTCGATCGTCGACACGCCGCCGGAGGCGATGATGTCGGTCTTCACGGCACGGGCGAGATCACGGGTGGCCTCGACGTTGAAGCCGGCCATCATGCCGTCGCGGCCGATGTCGGTGTAGACGATCGCTTCGACGCCGTCGTGCTCGCACTGCTTGGCCATGTCGATGACGCCATGCGCCGACAGCTTCGACCAGCCGTCGACAGCCACGCGGCCGTCCTTGGCATCGATGCCGACGATGATGTGACGCGGATATTCCAGGCACAGGTCGCGCAGGAAATGCGGCGCGTTGACCGCCTTGGTGCCGATGATGATGTAGCTGACGCCGGCATTTAGATAGGCCTGCACGGTGTCCTCGTCGCGGACGCCGCCGCCGGCTTGCACCGGGACGTTGCCGCAGACCTTGGCGATCCGCTCGATCACCTTGAGGTTCACCGGCGTGCCTTTCAGCGCGCCGTCGAGATCGACGACGTGGATGCGGCTCGCGCCTTCGTCGACCCAGCGCTGGGCGACCTCGGCCGGATCGTTGGAAAACACCGTGACGTCATCCATCCGGCCCTGGCGCAGGCGGACACACTGGCCATTCTTCAGGTCAATCGCAGGAATCAGCAGCATGGGGAGCAGTCGGCGGGTTGCCCGGAGGCGAGGTCTTGAAGGTTCGGACGCGACGCCTCGAAGGGCAACGTCAGGCGTTGATGATTCGTTGAAACTGTGCCGCAAAGCCTGGAGCTAGGCAAGGCGACCCCAATCAGATGGATAGGCTCAGCGGCTTTCACCGTTCCAGTGTGCGAAGTTGCCGAGCAGCCGCAAGCCCACCGACTGGCTCTTCTCCGGGTGAAATTGGAAGCCGACGATATTGTCGCGAGCCACGGCCGCGGCGAACACCTTGGTGTACTCGCTGCTGCCGAGCACATGCTCGGCGTGCACCGGTGCGGCGTGATAGCTGTGCACGAAATAGAACCAGCTGTCTTCCGGCACGCCAGCCCAGACCGCATGCGGCCGGGTCTGGCGAACGCGGTTCCAGCCCATGTGCGGCACCTTGAGCCGTTCGACGGCATCGCGCGGCGGATCCGGAAAGCGGATCACATCGCCCGGAATCAGGCCCAGCGCCGGCACACCGCCGTTCTCCTCGCTGCGATCGAGCAGCACCTGCATGCCCAGACAGATGCCGAGCAGCGGCCGCTTGCGCGAGGCTTCGACGACCATCTGGTTGAGCTCCAGGCGACGCAGCTCGTTCATCGCCGCCTTCACGCCGCCGACGCCGGGTAGCACCAGGCGATCGCAGGCGATCAGCTCTTCCGGGTCGTAGCTGATAACGATCCGCTGGTTGCCGGCCACCCGCTCCAGCGCCTTGCCGAGCGAATGCAGATTGCCCATGCCGTAATCGATGACGCCGATCTTTTCCATCAGGACGGAGAACGCAACAGACGAACGGGAGGGGAACAGCAGGGAGCGGACATCATGGAATCCGGCAGGCTGGGGGCTTAAAGCACGCCCTTGGTCGACGGCATCGCGCCATTGGCGCGCGGATCGAACTCCACGGCCATGCGCAGCGCGCGGCCGAACGCCTTGAAGATGGTTTCGGCGACGTGATGCGCGTTGCGGGCGCGCAGGCAGTCGACGTGCAGGCTCACCTTGGCGTGATTGACGAAGCCCTGGAAGAACTCGCGGAACAGGTCGACATCGAACTCGCCGATGCGCGCCCGCGGGAACTCGACGAACCATTCCAGGCCCGGACGGCCGGAGCAATCGAGCACGACGCGGGACAGCGCTTCGTCGAGCGGCACGTAGGCGTGGCCGTAACGAACGATGCCGCGCTTGTCGCCGATCGCCTTGTCGAAGGCCTGGCCGAGACAGATGCCGATGTCTTCGACGGTGTGGTGATGATCGATGTGGACATCGCCCTTGGCTTCGACGACGAGATCGATCAATCCATGGCGTGCGACTTGTTCGAGCATGTGCTCGAGAAAGTGGATGCCGGTATCGAACTGGATCTTGCCGGAACCGTCGAGATTGATCTCGACGCCGATCTGGGTCTCGCGGGTATCGCGGCGAACACTGGCAACGCGGGCAGACATCGTCGAAACCATCACGGGAAAAGGCGCGAAAGGATACACCCCGACGGCAAATGCGTGCCAAGGTTCATGAAATCCGGCCACGCCTCAGCCGGCAAGGCGCTGCCGGACCTCTGCCAGATCGAGGCCTGTGATCTCGACCCTTTTCTGCTTCGAGGTCTGACCGGCCACCACGCTGACCGCCGATTTCGCCACGCCGAGCGCCTCTGCCAGCAAGGCTTCAACCGCTTCGTTCGCCTTGCCTTTCTCCGGCGCCGCCGTCACCGAAAGCTTGAGCACCTCGCCCATCCAGCCAGTGATCGCGTTCTTGGAAGCCTTGGGGCTGACTTTGACATCGAGCCGTGTTGTCATCCGCCACCCTTTCCCGATTGCTTGAAGGAGCCGTGCCGATGATGTCGAAACTCGCCCTGCCCTGCCTCGCCATGACCTTGAGCCTCATCGCCGCGGGCTGCACGCAGGAAACCCAGAACCAGATCAGCCGCAGCATCCAGAACTGGACCGGCACCAACGGCGTGCTCGAGATCTATGCCGGCGACAAGGTCATTCGCCGCTTCATTGGCATCGACAAGCTGACCACCGCCAGCGGCACGGGTACCGGCGAAGTCCGCGCCTATCGCTACGGCTACGGCGTGCTCGATGAGAACCTGAACTTCCAGAAGGACCCGGACGAGAAGAAGGTCTATTTCGAGATCAGTGATTACTCGACCAACTACCTGTTCTTCGAGAACCCGCACTAGTTCACCGTACCAATGAGCTTCCACCCCCTGCTGGACGCACGCCTTGGGCGCACTGCGGCGTCAGAAATGCTCGCAATAGAACAACTATTGCTGCGCTTTCTTCCTTGCATCGCATCCCAATGCGCACGCCCTTCAGGGTGCGAACTCACCGGTACGGTGAACTAATGAACCAGCACGCACTGGTGGTGGGCGGCAGCCGCGGCATCGGCCTGGCGCTGGTCGAAGCCTTGCTCGCCGATCCGCAGTGGGTCTGCGTGACCGCGGCTTCGCGCTCGGCCGTCGAGACGCCCGAACTGGCTGCGCTAAAAGTCAGCCATGGCGAGCGCCTGCAAAGCCTTTCGCTCGATGTCGGCAGCGACGCGAGCATCGAGCAGGCCGCGTCCGCGTTGCGCGCCCGTCACCCGGCCCTGCATCTGCTGATCAATAGCGCCGGCCTGCTGCACGGCGAAGGTCTGTCACCGGAACGCCGGCTGGCCGACGTGCAGGCGGAGCAATTGCTGCGCAGCTACGCGATCAATGCCGTCGGGCCGATCCTGATCGCCAAATACTTTCAGCCGCTGCTGAGCCACGACGCGCGAGCAGTGTTGGCGACGCTGTCCGCCAGAGTCGGCTCGATCGGCGACAACCGCCTCGGCGGCTGGTACGCCTATCGCGCTGCGAAAGCCGCGCAGAACCAGTTGATGCACACCGCGGCGATCGAACTTGCCCGCCGCGCACCCCGGCTGATCTGCGTGTCACTGCATCCGGGCACGGTGGAAACCGACTTATCGGAGCCGTTTCGAGGCAATGTCGCAGCCGACAAGTTGTTCACCCCGGCCTTCGCCGCGGAACGCCTGCTCGCCGTGATCGCCGGCTTGAGCCGGGAATCCAGCGGCCGCTTCTACGCCTGGGATGGCCGCGAAGTCCCTTGGTAGGGCCCTGCTAGTTCAGCTGCTCTACCTCAGGCGATCAAGCCGCCGATGATCGCGCCGATCAGTCGCGCGCCGGCATCGACAAACGCCAGGAACAGGCCGCCAAGACCGGCCAGCACACCGATCGCGACCATGCCGGTCAGCATCGTGCCGAGGGTTGCGAACAAGACACCGACCAGCAGCGACGACACCAGCCAGGCCAGCAGCGCATTGCCGATGCCACCGGACACCTTGCCGCCGACCAGGCCGCCGATGAAGCCGCCGATGCCCGGCAACCAGAACAGCAGCACCGGAATGACGATCATCCAGACGCCGCCCCAGAAGACGCTGCCCCGGTCGCCGTTCAAACCGTTGTTCGTTGCGCTCATCGTCCGTCTCCCAACCTGCGTGGCCAGACTTTACCTTGCCGGCATTACCGGGGAAATCAAGCCGGCCTCCAGACTTCGGTCATCGCGGCGTCACGACCGGCCAGCCCGATTCCGATACCATCTGCGCTCATTTTTCTTCCACCGGTACCCGTCATGCAGATCGCAGACCGCTGCGTTGCCTACTTCCACTACACGCTGACCAATTCGGCCGGCGAAGTGATCGACTCCTCCGAAGGGCGCGATCCGCTGCCCTATCTGCACGGCAAGGGCAATATCGTGCCGGGCCTGGAAAAGCAGTTGGTCGGCAAGAAAGTCGGCGACAAGCTGAACGTCGTCGTCAGCCCGGAAGAAGGCTACGGCGCGCATAACCCGTCCCTGATCCAGAAAGTGCCGAAGGCCGCGTTCCAGGGTGTCGACAACCTCGAAGCGGGCATGCAGTTCCAGGCTGAAAGCAACATGGGCCCGGTCAGCGTCGTGATCACCGCGATCGACGGCGACGAAGTCACCGTCGACGGCAACCATCCGCTGGCCGGCGAAACCCTGAACTTCGCCGTGGAAATCACCGAAGTGCGCGAAGCCAGCGTCGAGGAAGTGCTGCACGGACATGTGCATGGCGCGGGTGGTCACCACCACTGAGTGCCCGATCCAATCCCGTCGCCAATACGGTGGGATTGGATCAGCAGCACCTCCTCAGTCGGCCGCCACGGCTGCTGTGGGAGATGACGATGCGGCGGCCTGCGGGCCGATATGGCGATCCAGGAAACTCAGCAGGGTTGTGTAGAACTCGACCTTGTTCTTCTGCTCGATGAAGCCGTGGCCTTCGCCGGGCTTGGCCAGCCACTCGAAGGGCAGGTTTCGCTTCTTCATCGCGCTGCATAGCGCCGTTGCCTGGGTGAACGGTGCGCGGCGATCAGCCTCGCCGTGAACGATCAGCACAGGGGCTTTCAGTTGGTCGAGGTAGGTGATCGGTGATCCTGCTGCCATCTCTTCAGGACCGCCAGCAATTGCGTCAGTGAAGTAGCGCCGATTATTCCCGCTCGAGCCAACGTCGCCATCGTCCCGCAGCAGTTTCAGGTCATAGACGCCTGCGGCTCCTACCACGCAGCGATACAAGCCCGGCTCGCGGATCGCACTCATCAGCGAGGCGTAACCGCCATAACTCCAGCCATAAATGCAGACCCTCTTCTCGTCCGCATAGCCTTGCTCGATGGCCCAGCGCGTGGCGTCGGTGATGTCGTCGATCATCGTCGTACCCCAGGCTTTCTTGCCTGCGTCGATAAACGCGGTACCGAAACCGTCCGAACCTCGGAAATTGACCTGCAGAACCGCATAGCCACGTGAGGCCAGCAATTGCGGATCGGTATCGAAGGTCCAGTGATCGCGAACAAAGAACGGGCCGCCATGTGGATGCACGACCAGCGGCAGCTTCTTGCCATCACTGCCGGGCGGCAATGTCAGATAGCCGTGCAGCGGCGTGCCGTCACGCGCTTTCAAGGCAATGGGCCGACGCTCGCCCATTCGTTCCGGATCAAGCCAGACCTGAAGGCCGAGCAGGTAATCCGCCTCGCGGGTCTCGGTATCGAACAGGTAGTAGTCAGCCGGCGTGCGATCGTCGCTGGTACGAATCAGCGCCTTGCGCCCGTCGCGGGTCACCGAAGAGATTTCGATCTCCTTGTTCGGAAATGCCTCCATCAGCAACTTCAGCAGTTCGCCGTCGCGGCCGGTGTTGTCGAGCAGCTTGATCTCTGGCTTGCCGGCCTCGAACACCGCGGCGATCGGCGGGCCGCTCGGCGAGAACACGTTGATCACATGATCCAGATCTGCGGAGTCGTGACAAGCAAGCTTCCGGCGTTCGTGCGTTGCCAGCACCTGCTCGACGAGGCAGTCTCGCGGGCCGAACTCGGCGGAACGCAGGAACACCGATTGATTGTCTGCCGACATCACCAAGGGCTCGGCGATCGCTGGCTGCCCCTTGGATTCCAATGGGCTCCACTCGCCTCGATCGGTATCTCGCGCCCAGGTTCGGTAGCGAAAGCCACCAATGCCGACCGAGACGTAGCGCGGCTTTTTGTCGCGATCGAGCAGAAAGCTGGCCGGGCCCGCCCGTGGCGCAACGGCCAGCTTTTCCATACGCGAACTCTGCAGGTTGAGCTTCGAGAGCACGGCCTCGGCGTTATCGCCGGCATCGATCGACACGCTGGAAACGATCACATGTTCGGGGTCATCGACCAACGGATCGACCATGTGGACGAATACGCGCTTGAGCGTCTGGGTGACGATCCGGCTACCGGCGGCGCCGAGGCTGCCCTGCTGGCCAACGACGTAACGCATCCCGGAGCCGTCGGCTGCAAAGGTGACGAAATCTGCAGAACTGATCAGATGATCGAGCGGGCCGTCGCGGAAGCCCAACTCGGCGACCAGTTGCCGATCACCCACCCACCAGAACCGAGCAATCTGTGTCTCGTTGCCGAAGCGAATCGCGCCAACCCGCTCGAACTTCGGGAGGCTCAGCATCACCATGCCGCCACTGCGCAGGCCAGGGATCACCGCCGCCACCATCGTCCCGTCCGGCGATAGCTGCAGATTTTCGAATTCCGCCGGCCTCGCGAAGGCTTCAACCGAAATAGGTTCGGCCGCGCCGGCCAAGCCCGACAGCGCACAGACAGCCGTCAGCGCAAGGCCGAAAAAGGTTCCGTAATTCATGTCCCCGCTCCCTTGCCGCGTTATTGTCTGTTACCCCGTTGACCGGCTCGATAGTCTAGGGTGTCGTCCAACTCTCATCCGAAGCGAGCCCAAGCTGATGATCTCCCCGCTGCGTCGCGCTGTCGTTGCACTACTTCTCGTTGTCTCAACAGCTGCGACGGCTGCCGGCGACCTCGCTGCGGCCATCGCAGCCCCCCATAGGACGCCGGAATTCGTACTGCGCGACCGCTACCGCCATCCGCTGGAAACCCTGAGCTTCTTCGGCTTGCGCCCGGACATGACGGTCGTGGAAATCTGGCCAGGCACCGGCTGGTACACGGAAATCCTGGCGCCCTATCTGCGCGACTCCGGCCAGTATTACGCCGCTACGCCAGCCGCCAGCCTGCCCAACGCCAGTGACGGCACCAAGAAGGGCGTCGCCAGCTTCCGCGACAAGCTCGCCGCCGCGCCGGACGCCTACGACAAGGTGCACATCAGCGAATTCAAGCCACCGGAGCGGATCGAGATCGCCCCGCAGAGCACCGCTGATCTGGTGCTGACCTTCCGCAACGTCCACAACTGGATGGCCGCCGAATACGAAGCTGATGCGTTCAAGGCGTTCTATGCGGCGCTGAAGCCGGGCGGCGTGCTCGGCGTCGTCGAACACCGCGCCCCGGCCGGCCAGTCGCGCGAGGAATCGAAGAAGAACGGCTATGTCACCGAGGCCTACATCAAGGCCCTGGCCTTCGGCGCCGGCTTCGAGTTCGCCGGCTCATCGCCGGTCAACGACAATCCACGCGATACCAAGGACTACCCGG
>NZ_JAHFRY010000003.1:0-51275 GCF_023266035.1 Nevskia sp. | reverse complement strand
AGTACCTCGCGATCGGCGAATCGGACCGCATGACCTTGAAGTTCGTGAAGCCGAAAGTCTCGCGCTGAGCGATCAGGGGGCTGATGTTGGAGCTGCGGCCAACGTGCGGTCGAGGAAGGCGATCAGTCGGGTCAGGAACAGGGTGCGGTTCTCCGGCTTGTAGAAGCCATGGCCTTCGGCTTCGACCGCCAGCCATTCGTGCGGATGATCGGCTTTCTTCAGTGCCTTGCGCAGCTCCTTCGCCTGGTTGAACGGCACCCGTTCGTCTTCCTCGCCGTGGACGATGAACACCGGTGCCTTCAATCGATCGATGTATGACGACGGCGAGGCGGCGCGCAGGCTGTCGACGGAGTCGCCGATGGATTCGTCGATGTAGTTGCGCCCACTGCGGCGCTCGGAAATATCGCTGTCGGCCTTGAGCTTCGGCAGATCGAATACCCCAGCAAAGCTGACCACGCTGCGGAACAGATCGGGCTCGCGAATGCCGCTCATCAGCGCCGCGTAGCCGCCATAACTGGCGCCGGAGATGCCGATCCGGCCAGGATCGGCATAGCCCTGCTCGATGGCCCAGCGGGTGCCATCAATGATGTCGTCGATCATGGTGGTCGCCCAGCGGCGTTTCCCGGCGTCGGCAAACGCGCGGCCATAGCCACCGGAGCCGCGAAAGTTGACCTGCAGAACGGCATAGCCCCGCGAAGCGAGGGCCGCCGCTTCGTTATCGAAATTCCAGTCATCCCGGATCTGGAAAGGGCCGCCATGCGGATTGACGACCATCGGCAGCCGCTTCGCCTCCAAGCCGCGAGGCAGGGTCAGATAACCGCGGATTCGCTGGCCGTCACGGGCCTTGAAGTCGATCGGCCTGCGCTCCGGCATCACCGCCGGGTCCAGCCAGGAACTGCGGCCGACCAGCTGCACCGCCTTGATGGCCTGCGTATCAAACAAATAGAAGTTGCCCGGATTGCGGTCGCTGTCGACCAGTACGATCGCCTTGCTGCCATCGCGGGTCGTCGAACTGATACGAAGGTGCTGGCCGGGAAACGCTTTCAGCAGTACCGCCAGCTTTTCGCGTGATGGATGGTCGGTGTCGAGCAGACGAACATCCTGGCGTCCGTCCTGGAAGCGAACGGCAATCGGCTCGTTGCCGTCGAAAGACCTGACGACGTCCAGCAAGTCCGAGCTGTCGTCGCAGGCCAGCACCTTGCGTGCGCCGTCGGCGAGCTGCTGTTCGACGAGGCAATCGTACCGGCCCCCTTCGTCGGACCTCAGGAACACGCGCCGATTGTCGTTCGACAGGAACATCGGCCGGGTGGTGCTGCCTGCCGCCACCGGCAACTCCGACCAGGCTGGCTGCTCGGGTGTGCGCGAGTAGGAGTGGGGCCGGTTCTGCTCGTCCGAACCGTTGGCATAGCGCACGAAGCCGTCATCGTCAGCGACAAAGCGCACCGTCCCGCTGATCGGTGCCACCAACGCCTGATCGAGCATGCCGTTGCGCACACTCATGCGAAACACCGTCATCTTTTCCTTTTCGGCGATGTCACCAAAATCTTCAACGCTGATCAGGATGTGCTCGGGATCCTTAGGCAGGCTGCGAATCGGATAGCCGAAAGCCCTGACTGCCCGCGCAATTCCGGGGCGTGCGCCGGTGGACGTGGAGTTGAAGGGGAGGATGCCGCGAAAGCCGAACAGATATTGCTGCTGGGAGCCATCGACATTGAAGGCAATCATCTCGCCGGTGGCAAAGGGCGCTTCCAGCTCGCCGAAGTTCTCGGCCAGGCTCACCACCAGACGCTCATCGCTGGCCCACAGGTAGCCATTCGCCAAGCGATCTTCTCCCAGCGTCTGTTTGAGAATCAGCTTGCCCTGCCGCAGATCGAAGATCGCGACGCCGCGGCCGTTGCCCAGCGGAATGGTCAGGGCGACGTAATGCCCGTCTGGCGAGATCGAGGCATCGTCGAAGGAATCGTGGCGGGCGAAGTCGGCCAGCGGCACTTCGGCAAACGCCATGGTCAACGGCGCAAACAGCAGCAACACGACAATCAGCAGACGAGACACCGTGGTTCTCCCAGGTACGGCGGGGACAGCCCGATGCTGTCCTTGTGCGACCACCGCCTGCCGGCAGGCAGAAGCTGTGCCAAATCGCTGCGCCTTGCTACCCGTCAGTCCGTTGTTAACGAGTGCGGGGCCTGCGGGCCCTCAGTCCTCGGGCTCGTAAGCCAGATTCGGTGCCAGCCACTTCTCCGCTTCCTGCAAGGTCCAGCCCTTGCGCGTGGCGTAGTCGTGGACCTGATCTTTCTGGATGCGGCCGACGATGAAGTACTGCGATTCCGGATTGGCGAAGTACCAGCCGCTGACCGCTGCCGCCGGCCACATCGCGTAGCTTTCGGTCAAGGAAATGCCGGTGTTCGCTTCGGCGTCGAGCAGCTGCCACAGCGTGCCTTTCTCGGTGTGCTCGGGACAGGCCGGGTAACCGGGCGCTGGACGGATACCGCGATATTTCTCGTCGATCAGTGACGCGTTGTCGAGCTGCTCATCGGCGGCATAGCCCCAGAATTCTCGACGCACGCGCTGGTGCAGACGCTCGGCGAAGGCTTCGGCGAGGCGATCAGCCAGGGACTCGAGCAGGATCGCGTTGTAGTCGTCGTTGTCCTTCTTGAACGCTGCCACCCGTTCATGACAACCGATGCCGGTGGTCACCGCGAAGCCGCCGACCCAGTCGTGCACGCCAGTGGATTTCGGTGCGATGTAGTCGCCGAGACAGCGGTTCGGCACGCCGGCGCGGTGCTCGCTCTGCTGGCGCAGATTGCGCAATGTGTGGATCACCGTGCTGCGTGATTCGTCGGCGTAGACCTCGATGTCGTCGCCGATGCTCGCCGCCGGAAACAGACCGATGACGCCGTTCGCGGTCAGCCATTTTTCGGCAATGATGGTGTCGAGCATTAGGTTGGCGTCGGCGAACAGCTTGCGCGCTGTTTCACCGCTTGCCGGGTTGTTGAGGATGTCCGGATAGCGGCCCTTCAGTTCCCAGGAGATGAAGAACGGCTGCCAGTCGATGTACTCGCGCAGCTCGGCGATCGGGTAATCGCGCAGCAGCTTGATGTGTTGCGCGGTCGTCGCCGTACCGGCTTCGCGGGCGCTGATGTGATGTTCCTGCTGGGCGAGCAGGCGCGGCTTGATCGGCCGGAAGGTCGTCCAATCGAGCGGGCTGGCGTTGGCTCGCGCATTGGCGAGCGACAGATACTTCTGATCACGATCCTTGTTCGCGTGGCGCTCGCGGATCGCCGCATATTCCTTGTTGGTTTCCAGCATCAGCGCCGCGCGCTGCGTCTCATCGAGCAAGGCGGACGCCACCGGCACCGAGCGCGAAGCATCCTTCACCCAGACGATCGGCCCCTTGTAGGCCGGCTGGATCTTCACCGCCGTGTGCGCGCGCGAGGTGGTCGCACCGCCGATCAGCAGCGGCAAGGTGAAGCCCTGGCGCTGCATCTCCTTGCCGAGGTGGACCATCTCGTCGAGGCTCGGCGTGATCAGGCCGCTGAGGCCGATGATGTCGACCTTGTGCTCGCGCGCGGCATCGAGAATCTTCTGCGCCGGCACCATCACGCCGAGGTCGATGACCTCGTAGTTGTTGCACTGGAGCACGACGCCGACGATGTTCTTGCCGATGTCGTGGACATCGCCCTTGACCGTCGCCATCAGGATCTTGCCCTTGGCCTGTGCCACGTCGCCGGGCTTCTTCTCGGCCTCGATGTAGGGGATCAGCCAGGCCACGGCCTTCTTCATCACGCGCGCCGATTTCACCACCTGCGGCAGGAACATCTTGCCGGCGCCGAACAGGTCGCCGACCACGTTCATGCCGGACATCAGCGGGCCTTCGATGACCTCGATCGGCCGGCCGCCACGCGCGAAAATCTCCTTGCGCAGTTCTTCGGTATCGGCTTCGACGAAAGCATCGATGCCTTTCACCAGCGCATGGGTGATGCGCTCGCCGGCCGGTAGCGAACGCCAGACTTCATCGGCGACCTCGACCTTGCTGCCATCGCCCTTGAAGCGCGGCGCGATCTCGACCAAGGCTTCGGTGCCATCGGTGCCTGACTTGCGATTGAGGATCACGTCCTCGATACGTTCACGCAGTTCGGGATCGATCTCCGAATAGATCACCAGCGAGCCGGCATTGACGATGCCCATGTCCATGCCCGCCTGGATGGCGTGGTACAGGAACACTGCGTGGATCGCTTCGCGGACCGGGTTGTTGCCGCGGAACGAGAACGACACGTTGGAGACGCCGCCAGAGATATGCGCACCCGGCAGATTGGCGCGAATCCAGCGCGCGGCTTCGATGAAGTCCACACCGTAGTTGTTGTGTGCTTCGATACCGGTCGCCACAGCAAACACGTTGGGGTCGAAGATGATGTCTTCCGGCGGGAAACCGACTTCATCGACGAGGATGCGATAGGCCTTCTCGCAGATCGTCTTGCGCCGCTCCAGCGTGTCGGCCTGGCCTTGTTCGTCGAAAGCCATGACCACGACCGCAGCACCGTAGCGGCGGCACAACTTGGCCTGCTCGATGAATTTTTCCGTGCCTTCCTTCATCGAAATGGAGTTGACGATCGGCTTGCCCTGCACGCATTGCAGGCCGGCTTCGATCACTTCCCACTTCGAGGAATCGATCATCACCGGCACCCGCGAGATGTCTGGCTCGGAGGCGATCAAGTTGAGAAAACGCACCATCGCGGCCTTGCCGTCGATCATGCCTTCGTCCATGTTGACGTCGATGACCTGCGCGCCAGCTTCCACCTGCTGGCGCGCCACGGCCACGGCCGCCGTGTAGTCGCCGGCCTTGATCAGATCGCGGAACTTGGCCGAGCCAGTGATGTTGGTGCGCTCGCCGATGTTGACGAAGCCCAGGCTGTCGTCGATGGTCAGCGGTTCCAGACCCGCCAGGCGGCAGGCGATCGCCGGCTGGCTCGGCACTCTTGGCGGCTTGCCGGCAACGAACTTGGCGATACTGCCGATATGGCCCGGCGAAGTGCCGCAGCAGCCACCGACGATGTTGACCAGCCCGCTGTCAGCGAACTCGGCAATGATCGCGGCGGTTTCGTCCGGCGTTTCGTCGTACTCGCCGAAGGCATTCGGCAAGCCGGCGTTCGGATAGCAGCTGACATAGCAGTCGGCGATCCGTGACAGCTCGGCGATGTACGGCCGCATGTCCTTGCCGCCGAGCGCGCAGTTGAGGCCGATCGCGAACGGCCGCGCGTGGCTCAGGGAATTCCAGAATGCTTCGGTGACCTGTCCGGAAAGCGTGCGGCCGGAAGCATCGGTGATGGTGCCGCTGATGATCACCGGCAGCTTGTAGCCGCGCTCCTCGAACACCTGCTCGACCGCGAACACCGCAGCCTTGGCGTTCAAGGTGTCGAAGATCGTTTCGATCATGATGATGTGCGCGCCGCCGTCGATCAGGCCGCGCGTGCACTCGGCGTAAGCGGTGACCAGCTTCGCGTAGCTGACGTTGCGGGCGCCGGGATCGTTGACGTCCGGCGAGATCGACGCTGTGCGATTGGTCGGCCCGAGGGTGCCGGCGACGTAGCGCGGCTTGTCCGGCGTCGAGGCGAGATCGGTCTCGATGCGGGCGATGCGCGCCGCCTCGAAATTCAACTCGTAAGCCAGTTCCTCCATGTGGTAATCCGCGAGCGAGATCGTCTGCGAATTGAAGGTGTTGGTTTCGAGGATGTCCGCACCGGCCTGCAGGTACTTGCGGTGAATCTCGCGGACGATCTCCGGCTGGGTCAGCACCAGCAGATCGTTGTTGCCCTTCAGATCGTGCGGCCACTCCTTGAAGCGCTCGCCGCGATAGTCGGCCTCGCTCAGGCGATAGCCCTGGATCATCGTGCCCATCGCACCGTCGATGATCAGGATCCGTTCGCGGGCAATCGCATCCAGCTGGGCTGCGAGGGCGGCGGGGTCGAAGGACAGCGGGGCGTCGAGCATTGCAGGCATCCGTGTGAACGGCGCGATTGTATCCTTCCATGCGGATAGGCAGATACGTCGGGCCTCGGCAACGAGCCGGCACGCTCATTCCGATCCCGATGCCGGCCGTTGACAAGCGCAGTCAAATTGGCCAACATTTATTAACCGAACGGTTTATTAATAACCGCAACAAACGAGGAGGAGCAAGACAATGTCGACGATGACCGCATCCCCAGCAGACTGGAAGGACAAGAAACGCTATCTATGGCTGCTCGGCGTGTTAGTCATGGGCCTGCCGATCTACGGCTACGGACTCGTGCAATGGACCGGGCTGTCGCTGTTCTGGTGGCTGACGCCGATCGTCGTCTACGCGGTGATCCCGTTCCTCGATCGTCTGATCGGCGAGGACAACGAGAATCCACCCGATGCCGCCATGACCCCGCTGAATGCCGATCGCTATTACCGCTGGGCGGTCGCCGCGGCGATCCCGGTGCAGTACGCGACCTTCATCTGGGGCACCTGGATGGCGATCACCGGCGACCTGCGCTGGTTCGAGATGCTCGGCCTGTTCATCTCGCTCGGCATGGCCTCGGGCCTGTCGATCAACGTCGCCCATGAACTGGGCCACCAGACATCGAAGATCGAACGCTGGCTGGCCAAGATCGCGCTGGCGCCGGTCGCTTACGGGCACTTCTATGTCGAGCACAACCGCGGCCACCACGTGCGGGTGGCGACGCCGGAAGATCCGGCCACGTCGCGCTTCGGCGAAACCTTCTACGAATTCCTGCCGCGCAGCGTGCTCGGCTCGGTCGCCTCGGCCTGGGAACTCGAAAAGACCCGGCTGGCGAAACAGGGCAGCAGCGTCTGGTCGCTCGGCAACGACAACCTGCAGGCCTGGGGTCTGACCGTGCTGCTGTACGGCACGATGGTCGCCTGGCTCGGCTGGCTGGCGCTGCCGTTCATGCTGTTCCAGGGGCTGTTCGGCGGCGCGCTGCTCGAGGTCGTCAACTACCTGGAGCACTACGGCCTGAAGCGCGAAAAGAAGGCCGACGGCAGCTACGAGCGCTGCCAGCCGCATCATTCGTGGAACTCGAATCACCTGGCGACCAATGTGCTGCTCTACCATCTGCAGCGGCATTCCGATCACCACGCCTACCCGACGCGCTCGTTTCAGACACTGCGCAATTTCGACACCCTGCCGCGCCTGCCGAACGGCTACGCCGGCATGATTCTCCTCGCCTACGTGCCGCCACTTTGGTTCCGGGTGATGAACCCGAAAGTGGTCGCCCACTTCAACGGCGACATGACGCGGGCGAACATCAAACCCTCGATCCGCGACCGGGTATTGGCGCAGTACCGCAGCGCGACCGCATAATTGGGGCCAGTGCGCGCTTGGCGCGTGCTGATTACAGAGCGGTGCAGCAGCAGAGCCGGCCCCATTCCGGCCTGCGCTGCACCGCTTTCATTTATCCAATCTGATGGGGTTCGCGATGAAGAAGTGGCGTTGTCTGGTCTGTGATTTCGTCTACGACGAGGCCAAGGGCGTGCCGGACGAAGGCATCAAGCCGGGGACGCGCTGGGAAGACGTACCGGAAGACTGGACCTGCCCGGACTGCGGCGCCGGCAAGGCCGACTTCCAGATGGTCGAGGTGGACTGAAGCTGTCCTGCCGCGTCGTTCGGACTCGATCAACGATGATCGTCCGACCGGCGCGGCAACCGCTGTCATCGCGGATGCGCCCGTCGCGCCGCGAACTTTCATCTCCAGTCGGCAGTCCACCGTTCGGCGCAATGCCGCTCAGGGTTCCGGATGCCGATGATTCGCTCGCTGCGCTTTTCCCTGTCTTTCGCGCTGCTGCTGGCGCTGGCGGGCTGCAGCACCGGGCTCAGACTCGCCTACCAGAACCTCGATCGCCTGGCGCTGTGGACGCTCGACGATTACGTGTCGCTGGACAAGGCACAGAAAGCAGCCTTTCGCCGCGAATTCAGCGCGCTCCAGGCCTGGCATCGCAGCACCGAGCTGCCTTTGTACGCGGCTGATCTGCGCAGCCTCGCCAGCGCGTTCGAGCAGGACCCGGCGCCACGCGAGGCACTCGAACGCGCGATGAGCCAGGTCGAAGCGCATGGCGAGCGCCTCTGGCAACAGGCACAGCCGGCGACGGTGAGCTTGCTCGCCTCGCTGCGCAACGAGCAGATCGACGAGTTCAGCCAGCGCACGCGTAAACAGATCGATAAGGAGGAAGCCAAGCGCGCAGAGGAAACGCCGGCCGAACGTCGCAAGCACTGGCTGAAAGAGCAGCGCGAAAATCTTGAACGCTGGACCGGCCGCCTGAACGATCACCAGAAACAGCTGCTCGAAGCCGGCTGGGAACGCCGCGTACCCAGTTTGCTGAGCCCGGAGCAGCGCAAGGCGCAGCGGCTGGCCACCTTCGAAGAATTCGTCACTGTGCTCGCCACGCGCCACGAACCGGGTTTGATCGACCGCCTGACCGCCAACGGCGACGAGCGCGAACAGGAACGCAGCGCCCGCGATTCGGCCCGCGATCGCAGCCTGCTGATCGAACTGCTGCAGGCCTGCGATGCAAGCCAGCGTCAGCATGTGCGCGAGCGCCTGCTCGAACTCGCCGACGATTTCGACGCGCTGGCCCGACCGGCCCAATCGGCCCAATCAGCCAGGACCGCAAAGCCCGCCGCCGCGTCCATCCCGTAGTCCGCCGCGTAAGGCGGACATGCCCCTTCATTCCTTGCTGACCGGCCTGCTGGTCGCGGCCTTCATGCCGGCCGCCTTCGCCGCGTCCGATCCCTATGTGCCGACCGACGATGCCGAGGTGCTCGAGCACGTCGCCACCGCGCGGGCCGAGGCCGACAACGTGCGGGCGCTGAATGCCCAGCGGCGAGCGCTCGCGGCGCGGCCGGACGATCTTCCGGCGGCCGTTGCCTACGCCCGTCGCGCAATCGAACTCGGCCGCGCGACGGCCGATCCGCGCTATCACGGCCAGGCCGAATCGGCGCTGAAACCCTGGCTGAGCTTGGCCGAGCCGCCGCCGGTGGTGCGCCTGCTGCGCGCCACCTTGCGCCAGCAGCGCCATGACTTCAGCGGCGCGCTCAGCGATCTCGATCAGCTGATCATCCGCGACAACGGCAATGCCCAGGCGCGTCTGACGCGAGCAACGATCCTGATGGTGCAAGGCCGCCCCGCTGATGCATTGGCGGACTGCAATGCATTGATCGCTGCGCATGGCGATCTGATCGCTGCGGCCACCTGCATCGCCAGCGTGCGCAGCCTCGATGGCCATGCGAGTGCGGCGATCGAAGTGCTCAGCGCAGCCATCTCTGAATCAGCGACTGCCTCAGCCGGCGAGCGGCTGTGGGCGCTGACTGCGCTCGCCGAAATCGAGGCGCGGCAAGGCCGTGATGCCGAGGCCGGCAAGCACTTCGTAGCGGCCATCGCCTTGCTGCGCGCCGCCGGCGACCACGATCCCTACCTGCTGACCGCCTATGCCGACTACCTGCTCGCGGCAGGCCGCGCCGCCGAAGCGCGCGAGCTGACCAAGGACAGCCGGCAGATCGACAACCTGCTGCTGCGGCTGGCGCTTGCCCAGGCCGCGCTCGGCGATCCCGGCCTCGCCGACAGCCTGGCGCAGCTCGATGCCCGCTTCACCGAAGCCGGGCTGCGCGGCGGATCGGTGCATCTGCGCGAGGAAGCGCTGTACGCGCTCCGGCTGCAGCACGATGCCGCCCGCGCCGTCACGCTCGCCACCCAGAACTGGCAAGGCCAGCGTGAACCGGCCGACGCCCGGCTGCTGCTCGAAGCGAGTCTCGCGGCTGCACAGCCGGCCGCCGCGCAACCGGCGCTGGCCTGGCTGCAGCAGACCGGCATCGAAGACCCGGCGCTGCACAAGCTTGCGGACCTGCTGCGTGCGGGAGCCAGCCGATGAGCCGCGCAATCCGCAGCCTGGTCGGACTGATGCTGCTGCTCGGCAGCATCGGCAGCGCCGAAGCGCACAAGGCCAGCGACAGCTTCCTGCGGCTGAGTGTCGACGGCAGCACGGTCAGCGGCCGCTGGGACATCGCGCTGCGCGATCTCGATTTCGCGATCGGGCTCGATCGCGATGCCGATGGCGCCATCACCTGGGGCGAAGTACGCAAGGCTGAAGCGGCAATCGATGCCTATGCGCTGAGCCGGTTGAAGCTGAGCAGCGACAACCGACCCTGCACCCTTGAAGCAACACCCGGCCTGCAGATCGCCGAACACAGCGACGGCCGTTATGCCGTGCTGAGCCTGAAGGCCTCGTGCCCGCAGACGCCGGCGAAACTCGGCATCGCCTATTCGCTGCTGTTCGACATCGATGCCCAGCATCGCGGCCTGCTCAATCTGTCACTGGCTGGTCAGACTCAAACCGCCGTGTTCGGGCCGGATCGCGGCACGCAAAGTTTCGAGTCCGGCCGACCGGCCGATGTCTTCCGCAGCTATCTGATCGAAGGCCTGTGGCATGTCTGGACTGGCGCCGATCACATGCTGTTTCTGGCCGGCCTGTTCCTGCCGGCGGTGTTGCGCCGACGTGCCGGCGGCTGGCAGCCGGCCGAGCGTCTGAGCACGGCGCTGCGCGATACCGCCGCGCTGGTCACCGCGTTCACCCTGGCTCATGCGACGACGCTGGCGCTGGCCGCCAGCGGCGCGTTCAGCCCGCCGTCGCGCGTGGTCGAATCGCTGGTCGCCGCCTCGGTGCTGTTTGCCGGGCTGAACAATCTGCTGCCGATGGTTCATCGCCAGCTGTGGCTGCTGGCGGGCTTTTTCGGCCTGATCCATGGCGCGGCGATCGCCGGCGCGCTGCTCGAACTCGGCCTGCCGACCTCTGGCCGGGTCTGGGCGCTGCTGGCTTTCAATCTCGGCGTCGAGTTCGCACAGCTGGGCCTGATCGCCATCGTCGTGCCGCTCTGCTTCGCCGGCCGGAACTCGGCGCTGTTCCGCAACGCGGTGCTGGTGCCGGGCTCGATCCTGGTCGCCCTCGCGGGCCTGGCCTGGCTGCTGCAGCGGGCGCTGGGCCTGCCGATTCCGATGCCGTTCTGAAGCCATCCGGCGACACAAAAAAAGAACCCCGCCAGGGGCGGGGTTCAAGGCTTACAGCGGGGGTTCGAGCGGGGATGGCTTGATCAGATCAGCAGGCCGTCGTACAGGGTCGGCGTTTCGTCCGACGGGTCGATATCCAGCACGTTGATGTCGAACGGCAGCGCGGTTTCGCTGGTCTGGGCGAAAGCGTCATTGACGACCGCCGCGAGCGCCGGGCCGGTCGGGCCATCGGGTGCAGGCGCTGGCGCCGGCGCTGTACCGCCGCCATCACAGGCGGCCAGCACGGCACTGGCCAACAACAGAACTAGCAGGGACTTCTTCATCGTTCGTCTCCTCTGCCGGCTCAGCCTGCGGACGGTGGGTTGATGACGCCGTTGCTGCCGTTCGGCGAGCCGCCGAGTGGCGCCTTCAGGTACGGGAAGGTGACGTCGAACTGCGAAGCGTCCTGCAGCGTGCCGTCGGTGTAGACCTGATAGGCGCCTTCGGGCGTGCGGTTCGGATTGGCGGCGCCGAGCAGGAAGCCTTCGACCACCGACAGTTCGATGTCGACGATGTCGTCACCCGGACGGCGGCCGTTCGGGAAGCCGGCCGGATCGCAGCCCGGATTGGTCAGCAGCAGTTCGCCAGCCGGCGTGAAGCACAGCGCGGCGCCGACGTTCTGCTGAGCCGCCACCGGAGTCGCGGCGATCGCCGTATTCAGGCGAAGCATTTCAGAGGCGACCACACCGGTCGGCTGGTTGACGTTGGCAACACCGGTCAGGAACGCGGCGACGATGTCGTTGCGCGGCACCGGCGGCACGTTGGCAGCCGCGCCGAACAGCACGTTGAGCAGCACCGGCAAGGTCGGGTTGGTGACATAGGTGGCGAACTGGCCATCGTTCTTCGGCTCTGAGGCGTTGAACTTGTCCTTGTCGTCGATGCCGATCACCACTTCATTGACCAGCGGCGAACCAAGGCGCGAAACCTGGGTCCAGGCGCCGCCAGACACTTCCGGTCCGAAGCTGCGCGGGCTGGCACCGGTCGCGGTGACCGGACCCTGCGGTGCCGGGTTCAGCACCCGGGCCTGACGCAGGCTGGACGTGGTCCAGGCACCGATGATCGGCTGCGTGGTGGACGCCGTCAGGCAGTTGGTCGGCACTTCCAGCGCCAGCGTGGTGACGTTCTTGTCGACCGTGGCGCTGCCCTTGATGTTGCGGGCACCGAGCGGATTCAGGTTGACCAGGTCGAACACTTCGCCAAGGTTGACCGCAAAGCCTTCCTTGCGCTGGCCGACGAACATCCGGCCCGGCGTCGCACAGCTCGGAATATTGACCGTGTAGATGTACTGGTTGGCGTAGGCCGCGTAGTCCGGAATCGACTTGCTGCCGATGTTGTCGACCGGCTTGGTGAACGTGGTGCCGCCGCCGACGGCATTGGTCACCGGCATCACGTTGGCACCGCGGCGCGGGCCGCGAACCAGGCTGACCGTGTAGGTCTCGCTGCGGTTCAGGGTCGGCACATTGCCGGTCGGCGGCAGGTTGATCAGCGGGATCGACAGATTGCTGGCGGCGCCGGTCGGCACGGCGAGCCTGTTGAAGGTGTTGGTGAAGCGGAACTGGAAAGTCAGGTCCTCGACCGCATCGGCGTTGTTGTCGATGTGGATCTCGTACAGGGCCTGCGGGTTCAGCGCGAAGTAGTTCGGGCCACCGTAGGCGTCCTGCAACGGGTTGTAGTTGGCGATCAAGGTGACGAAGCCGCTGCGGCCGGCTTCGTAGCTGTTGAACATGTAGAAATCGGTGCCGTCGACGCTGGGGTTCTGCGCAATGAACGGTGCCTCACGGTGGCTGGACGCCTGGGCCGTCAGGCTGGCGGCAGCCGCTAGCGCGAGCGGAATTACATTCCTCATGAACATGTTGATCTCCGATGTCGTTATGGGTGTGGCGGGCGACGATCCGCTCGTGTGCCGACCGTTCTCTTGGCCTTACTCGCCGTCATCGGCATCAGATGCAGCGGCCTGTGTGATTGCTCACCCCATCGGCTAGACTTCGCACGGCCGAAGCCCGAAACCCTGGGAACTTCGGCTTTTTCGTGCATATCACGTCTGCAATCGAGGATTGTCCATGCCGGTGAAAATTGCCGTGCTGAAGGAAACCCGCGCCAACGAGCGCCGAGTGGCGCTGGTTCCTGCCGTCGCCGACAAGCTGACCAAGCTCGGTGCCGAACTGCATATGCAGTCTTCCGCCGGCGACGCCGTGAAGCTGCCGGATGCCGCGTTCAAGAACGTCGCATTCGCCGTCAACCCGCAGGGCCTGGTGTCGGATGCCGACATCGTCCTCGCCGTTCAGCCGCCCAGCGTCGAAACCGTTGGCGCGATGAAGGAAGGCGCGATCCTGCTGTCGTTCGTCTACGCCCACAAGGAAGTCGAACTGGTCAAGGCGCTGCGCGACAAGAAGATCACCTGCTTCGCGATGGAGCTGGTGCCGCGCATCACCCGTGCGCAGTCAATGGACGCGCTGTCGTCCCAGGCTGCGCTCGCCGGCTATTACGGCGCGCTGATGGGCGCCACCAGCATCGCCCGCATGATGCCGATGACCACCTTCGCCACCGGCTCGATCAAGCCGGGCACGGTGCTGGTGATGGGCGTCGGCGTTGCCGGCCTGTCGGCGATCGCCACCTCGCGCCGCATCGGCGCCAAGGTCGAAGGCTATGACGTGCGTCCGGAAGTGAAGGAGCAGGTCGAATCGCTCGGTGCCAAGTTCATCGACACCGGCGTCGACGCCCGTGGTGCCGGCGGCTACGCCCGCGAGCTGACTGACGAGGAGAAGGCGAAGATCGCCGCCGTCGTCACCAAGCACATCCAGGCGGCCGACATCATCATCACCACGGCCGCGATCCCGGGCCGTCCGAGCCCGAAGCTGATCTCCAAGGCGCAGGTCGATGGCATGAAGGCCGGCAGCGTGATCATCGATCTCGCGGCGGAAGGCGGCGGCAACACCGAGTACACGGTGCCCGGCGAAACCACCACGGTCGGCCAGGTGACCATCGTCGCGCCGCTGAACGTGCCGAGCCTGCTCGGCGAACACGCCAGCGAGCTGTACGCGAAGAACCAGTACAACCTGATCGAGCTGTTCCTCAAGGAACAGGCGATCAACCTGGACTGGAACGACGAGATCATCGCCAAAAGCTGCCTGACGCACGGTGGCGAGATCAAGAACGAAGCGGCAAAAAAAGCCGTGGAGGCCTAGGCTGCCATCGGGCTCGCATTGAGCGAATCCGCATGCCGGTAAACAGAAATCCATGCACTCGGCCAAGCCCCTGCATACCTATGAGAGCCAATTCTCGGTAACTGCGCCGGAATTGGTGCTGCCGTACGTTTTCTCGCTCGTTCATCCAGAAACCGTCATCGATGTCGGCTGTGGCATCGCGACCTGGTCAGCGGTCGCGAAGTCCCTCGGCTGCACGGTCAAGGGCGTTGATGGACCTCATGTTCCTGTTGAAAAACGGCTGATTTCCAGTGACGAGTTCGTCGAGATAGACTTGTTGGACTTCAAGGCGTCGGGGCGCTTTGATCTGGTGATCTGCCTGGAGGTTGTTGAACACATCCCGGAAGCGGGTGCAGACCGGTTCATAACGGCATTGTGTTCATCGGCAGACGTCATTCTTTTTTCCGCGGCAATTCCATTTCAGGGTGGCCAGAATCATGTCAATGAGCAATGGCCCATCTACTGGCAAAGCAAGTTTGCGGATCACGGGTTCAGGATGCTTGATGTCCTGAGACAACATTTCTGGCAGGAGTCCAGGATCAACTGGTGGTATCGCCAGAACATGTTTCTTGTTTGCAAGAACGATCACCCGCTGGCGAGCGGCAGCAGGGAATTTGACGGCAGCTCCTTCATTCATCCGGAACTGTTCCTGCTCAAGGCGGCATCTGCATCCGGACGAAGACGCGGATTGAAAAGACTGTTGTCATTTTTCAAGCCTGCTTCACGTTCGATTCACTGAGCACATCAACAGCGTCGCGAACTGGACTCTCAAGTTCGTCGCGAATGCCCGACGCAAAGATAAAGAATTGACGCCGACACAATCTCAAGTTTACGGGGCCTGACCATGCTGACCGGATTCATCGCGCTGTACATCTTCATGCTTGCCGCCTTCACCGGCTACGAGATCATCGGCCGCGTGCCGTCGATCCTGCACACGCCGCTGATGTCGGGCTCGAACTTCGTGCACGGCATCGTCGTCGTCGGCGCGCTGTTCGCGCTGCTCAACGCCACCTCGGTGACCGAGCAGGTGATCGGCTTCGTCGGCGTGCTGCTCGGTGCCGGCAACGCCGCCGGTGGCTACGTGGTGACCGAACGCATGCTGCAGATGTTCAAGTCCTCGGACAAGAAGAAGGCTTAAGACCGACATGACCGCTCAACTCATCATCGACGCCAGCTTCCTCGCTGCCGCCTTTTTGTTCATTTATGGTCTGAAGCGCATGTCCTCGCCGGTCACGGCGGCCTCGGGCATTCGCGTCGCCGGCCTCGGCATGCTGGTCGCCGTGCTCGCCAGCTTCCTATACGTGTTCAACGTCAACGAAGCGGCCAAGCCGCACCTGATGGTCAACGCCGCGCTCGGTGCCGTGGCGCTCGCCATCGGCCTCGGCTGGGCCTGGACCAGCGGCAAGAAGGTGGAAATGACCGCGATGCCGCAGATGGTCGCGCTCTACAACGGCATGGGCGGTGGCGCCGCGGCCGCGATCGGCGCGGTGGAACTGTTCCGCACGTCGGCCGAGCACACGCTGATTCCGCTGGTGGTCACCATCATCGGTTCGCTGATCGGCGCGATCTCGCTATCCGGTTCGGTGATCGCCTGGGCGAAGCTCGACGGCCGCATCAACGGCGTCTGGCGCTTCACCGGCCTGCAGATGATGAACGGCACGTTCTTCATCGCCACCCTCGCCCTCGGCCTGTACATCGCCTTCGGCGCCCACGGCCATGCGCCGGTGTGGATGACCGCCTCGTTCTTCGTCCTGGCGCTGATCTTCGGCGTGCTGATGACGATGCCGATCGGTGGTGCGGACATGCCCGTGGTGATCTCGCTGTACAACGCCTTCACCGGCCTCGCGGTCGGCTTCGAAGGCTTCGTGCTGCAGAACCCGGCGCTGATGATCGCCGGCATGGTGGTCGGCTCGGCCGGCACCCTGCTGACCCTGTTGATGGCCAAGGCGATGAACCGCTCGGTCAGCAACGTGATCTTCTCCAACTTCGGCGCCACCGGCACCGAGGAGCAGGGCGAGATCAAGGGTTCGATGAAGCCGGTCGATGCCGGCGACGCCGGCATCAACATGCGCTACTCGTCGAAGATCATCATCGCCCCGGGCTACGGCCTGGCGGTGGCGCAGGCCCAGCACAAGCTCTACGAGTTCGTGAAGCTCTGCCAGGACGCCGGCGTCGACGTGAAGTTCGCGATCCATCCGGTGGCCGGCCGCATGCCCGGCCACATGAACGTGCTGCTCGCCGAAGCCGGCGTGCCCTACGACATCATCTACGACATGGAAGACATCAACGGCGAGTTCAAGGAAGCCGATGTCGCGATCGTCATCGGCGCCAACGACACCGTGAACCCGGCCGCCCGCACCAACAAGAGCAGCCCGATCTACGGCATGCCGATCCTCAACGTCGACCACGCCAAGCAGGTCTACGTGGTCAAGCGCGGCCAGGGCAAGGGCTACTCGGGTGTCGAGAACGAACTGTTCTTCGCCGACAACACCAACATGGTCTACGGCGACGCCCAGAAGGTGCTGGTGCAGATGATCCAGGCGGTGAAATCCCTGGATGGCGGCCACTAGACCGCCGGGGCTGGATGGCGGCGGTCACTGCGTTGCAAACCGCCCCTCGCTTGCGCGCTGCCGCCGTACAAGCTGAGGACCGCCGCCGTGGGGCCTGCTCACTGGCTCCGTAGAATCGCGCAGCGTCGCCATTGAGTTGCCCGGCATCGCCACGATGCTGCACAACGCCGTCGGCTTTCTGCATACGGCAGCCGCCAAGTTGCCGATCGGCGCCGTTCGGTTGGGATCACAAGTCGGTGCGGCTGTCATGTGCATCCAGACGCGGTCAGTGCGAGGCCTTCCGGTTACTGCCACGCCTGCGCCAGGCGCGTGGCGACAGGCCCGTCCATGACTTGAAAGTGCGGCTGAAAACGGCGAGATCCCCGAATCCCAGATTCATCGCCAGCGAAGTCAGGCCGATGTCGCTGCCGTCCAGATGCTCGCACGCCAGTCGCTCACGGGCCTGACGCAGCAGCAGGCCGAAGCCGAGCTGCTGACGCTGCAGCTGCGCCTGCAGGGTGCGAGGCTTCAGCTCCACCAGATGCGCCACGCGCTCCAGGCTGCAGTCGCCGGTCGGCAGCAGCGCGACGATCGCGCGCTCGACCTGCCGCTCCAGACTCAGCGGGGCCTGCCGCCAGCCGCCACGCCATTGCGCGCTGAGTCGCTCGCGCACGGCCGTGTCGATATGCACCGGCAACTCGAACAGAGAGGCCGGGTAGAACAGCTGGTTCGACGAGGCGCCGAATGTCGGCGTGACCGCGAAGGCACGACTCCAGGAACGGGGGTCGTGCGGCGCCGGCAGGTCGAGCTCGACGCGGTCCGGCTTGAGCCCGGTGCCATGCAGCTGCGAGATGCTGCGTGCCAGCAGCGCCATGCTCAGGGCCAGCAACTGTGCACAATCCGTCTGCTGTGCAAAGGCCAGGCGCATCGCCAGCGAAATCCGCTGGCGACCGGCATCGACGTCCACCTCGATGCCGCGTGCGTGGAAGCCGAGGTTTTTCTGGAGCAGCGTCAGCGCGTCTCCGACGCGGGCCTGAAGGCATAGCCAATTGCCCAGCGCGCCGACGACTTCCAGCCCCTGCCGGCTGCCAAGACGGACCCCGAAGTCGGGCGCGCGGCAGCGCCGCGCCGCCAGCGTCAACAGGTCCGCCAGCGCCGGGTAAGGAATGTAAAGGTCCGGATCGCGCAGTACGCCGGGAGCCAGGCCGACTTCCTCCAGCAGATCGAGCGGGCGCTGGCCGAGCTCCTCGACGAGCTCGGGGAAGCCCTGCAAGCCACCGCTGCGAACCAGGTACTTCATGGATGCAGACGCTCGTGCATGCGCGAAATATCAAATTGATCTGCGTGATTTGTCAAATTATCAAGGGGCCTGCGACCTAATCTGGCGCCCATCGGCAAACCCGACGCAGAAGCGGCCGCCGAACCCGCAAGAATCTGAAGGAGAGATGTCATGGCGTTACCGCCGCTGGTTACGAATCACAAGGAATTGCTGACCCTCAACACCCGGGAGCTGCCGCTGTACGAGAACGCGCTGCCCGGCATTCATCTGCAGCCCCTGATGCTCGACACCCATCGCGGCATCTGGGTGCTGCGCGTGCTGTTCGAGGCCGGCGTGCTGCTGCCGCTGCACTACCATACCGGCGCGGTCCACATGTGGACGCTGTCCGGCAAGTGGAACTACGTGGAGTTTCCGGAGCAGCCGCAGACCGCTGGCAGCTACCTCTACGAGCCGGGCTCCTCGATGCACACCTTCATGACGCCGAAGGACAACAGCGAAGTCACCGAGACCTTGATGCACGTCGAGGGCAGCAACGTCAACTTCGACGCCGACGGCAATTTCGTCGGCTTCCTCGACGCCAACTCGCTGACCTTGCTGCTCGACCACCTGGTCCGGGAGCGCGGCCTGAAGCCGGCGCGCTACATCCGCCCGCAGCAGCCGGACTACACCGCCGCTCGCTGACCGGACACCGCCGCGACGTTCCGCAAGAGGACGCCCGGTACTCATTGGAGGAGTCGTCATGAAGACTGCAAAAATGCCCCTGGGCGCCGGCGGACAGCGCCCGCGCGCACCGAAGTCGGTGTTCGTGACCGGTGCCAACGGTTTCATCGGCCGCGCGCTGATGAGCCGCTACCGCGCGCTGGGCTGCGAGGTGCGCGGCATGGACCTGAAGGCCGATGCGGCCTGGAACGTCGTTGCCGGCAATCTCACGAGCCCCCGCAGCTGGGCGGCGCATGCCACTGGCTGCGAGCTGTTCATCAACACCGCCGCCGTGGTGTCGCTGGCGGCGCAGTGGCAGCCCTACCGCGACGTGTCGGTACAGGGCGTGCGCCATGCGCTGGACGTGGCGATCGCCGGAGGCGCGCAACGTTTCCTGCAGTATTCCTCCATCGCCGCGCTCGGCTGGGACTACCCGGACGGTGCCGACGAGAAGACGCCGGTGGTGATCGGCGATCAGTACCGCTACGGCGTCGCCAAGGGAGCCAGCGAGCATGTGGTGCTGGCCGCGCATGCCGCAGGCGAAATCGAATGCACCATCGTGCGGCCGGGCGATGTCTACGGCCCCGGGTCGCGCGCCTGGCTGATCGAGCCGCTGAAGATGGCCAGAGCCGGCATGCTGATCCTGCCCAATGGTGGCAGCGGGGTGTTCACACCGGTCTATATCGACGACCTGCTGGATGGCACGATGCTGGCCGCCGGCCTGCCCGAGGGCAGTGGCCATATCTTCATCCTCACCGCCGGCACCGCCACCACTTGCCGCGAGCTCTTCTCCACGCACTGGCGCTGGGCCGGCCGCAAGGGTGCGCCGCGCAGCCTGCCGCTGTCCGCCGCGGTCGCGCTGACCACCGGTCTCTGGAAACTCAACCAGGCCATCGGCCGCCACGACGAGGTGACGCCGGACACGATGTACATGTTTGCGCGCAAGGGAAACATCTCGATCGCCAAGGCACAGGCGCGCCTCGGCTACCAGCCGAAGGTGGATCTCGCTGAAGGTCTGCGCCGTTCCGAGGCCTGGCTGCGCCAGATTGGCGAACTGCACGCCTCCCCTTCCGAATAGGCCATCAATGAAAAACTGGAAACATGCACTGATCAGCGGCGGCGGCAGCGGACTCGGCCATGGCCTGGCCGTGCGCCTGCTGCGGCGCGGCACCTCGGTGAGCGTGCTGGACCTGGCCGTCAGCGATGAACGACGCTCCGCCCTGGAGGCCGCGGCGGAGCAGGGCCACGCGCGCTGGCAGTTCGTCGAGGCCAACATCGCGGATGAGACGCGGGTGGGCGCGGCGGTGGCCGATGCGGTACTGGCCTTCGGCGCGCCGGACCTGGCGATCAACAGCGCCGGCATCGGCCTGTCCCGAGCCTTTTCCGCCATGCGCACGGAGGACTTCCGGCGGGTGATCGAGGTCAACCTGATGGGCAGCTACCACTTCGCGGCGGCGGTGATCCCGCAGCTCAGGCCCGGCGCGCGCCTGGCGCTGGTAGCCTCGCTCGCCGGCATCGTCAGCAACTACTCCTACAGCGCCTACGGCACGTCGAAGTTCGGGGTGGTGGGTCTGGCGACGACGCTACGCTACGAGTACGAGCCGCGCGGCATCCACATCAGCTGCATCTGTCCGCCGGAAGTGAAGACGCCGCTGGTGACGCAGGAACGTGCCGACGGCGACCCGGTGGCGATGGACGTCAAGCTGATCGCCGGCTCGATGGAACTCGACCCCGCCTGCGACCAGATGCTCGCCGGCCTCGACGCCGGGCGCTGGATGATCATCCCCAGCTTCGCCGGCAAGGCCACCGCCTTCGCCGCCCAGCGCATGCCGGGGCTGTTCTACCGCTTCATGGACACGACGATCCGCAAGTACATGCGCAAGCACGGGGTTCCAGTCATCAGCTGATCCGCTCGCAGCGAACGATGGTTTCGGGCTGACCGTCGTCCCATGGCGGTGGCGCGCAATCATCTCGGTCGCTGTTGCTGCACAAGAAGCCGCCTTCAGGCGGCTTCTTGTGGCCGGAATCCGGCGCCAGGGCGATGGTCGGAGAACCGTCGGAATTCGGTCAGGACTTTGCGGAGGCCAGCCACCACCATCGGTGCCTTGATCCGCAGCCTGGAGCTGGCCGATGTCCCGCACCCTGACGTTGTTCTCCCCGAAATCCGGCGTGAAGCTGGCCCTGTTGAGTCTGACGCTCGCGCTGCTCGCAGGTTGCGACGGCGGCGGCTCGAACCAGGCGCCGCCGGAAGAGCCGCCTGTGACGCCACCCGTGCCAACCGCAGCGGCGGCGCGCGTCGAGATCGTCCAGACCGGCCTGCTGTTCGACGCAGCCGGCCAGACCCGGCAACTCGAAGCACGGGTGCTGGACGCCGCCGGCAATGCCATCACGCTGCCGGTGAGCTGGAGTTCGTCCGATACCGGTGCCATCGCGGTCAGCGCCGGTGGCCTGGCCACGGCGAGCGGTCGCGGCGGCTCGACCCAGATCGTCGCTGCCGTCGGCGATGTCCGCTCGGTGCCGCTGCTCGCCGTGGTCACCGAACTGCTGCCGGGCACGCTGGTGATTGCCGATGAGCAGGTCATCGCGCCACCGGTCGAGATCAATCCCGGCGCCACACCGAGCTTCGACAATACCTACAGCGTCGTCGTCGCCGGCATCGCAGCGCCCACGGTCGGCACGCTGGTCATCGGCAGCGGCTCGCAGCCGATCGCCGGCCGGGTGGTCGGCACCGAGGCCGTGGCCGGCGGCGTGCGCCTGACCCTGCAACTGGCACCGGCTACCGAGCTGCTGCCGAATCTGGACATCGATCAGGTGTTCGATCTGAGCCAGGTGGAACCCGTAATCGCGCCGGAAATCGCCAGCGCCTATGACATCCGGCGTGATGGCGACACCCTGCACTTCACCGCGAAGGCCGCGGACGCCAGCCGACCGGCCAGCAGCTCGCGGCGGGCGGCATCGAAAGCGGCGCAGCCGCGCGCACGGCCGTCCGTGGTCGGCACGCCGATCGGCACACGGGCCTTCGAGCAGGGCTGCGAAACCGATTTCGAAGCCGAGAATCCACCGATCTCGATGACCAACCAGCCCGCGTTCAGCGTGTCGCTGAAGCCGGCACTGGACCTGCTATACACGCCCAACCGCGGGCTGGAACACCTGCTGCTGACCGCGACCCCGACCTTCACCTTCAACGTGCAGGCCAAGCTCACCGCAGCTTTCGAAGGCAAGATCAGCTGCAAGGCCGAGCTGTTCAACATCCCGCTGCCGATCGGGGGGCCGCTGTCCTTGATCGTCGGCGGCATGGTGCCGGTCGGCGTCGGCGTCGAAGCCGGCGGCAAGCTGACCGTCGCCGATGTCACGGTCGGCACCAGCAGCGCCGTCGGCACCGAACTGGAGTTCGGTCTCGCCTGCAACTTCGGCGTCTGCGATTTCCAGCGTTCGTTCGGCGAATTCACCGTCACCAACACGCCGACCCTGGTGCTGCGCACCTTGGAAAGCCTGCGCGTGGAGCCGAAGCTCGAAGCCTTTGGTTACGCCGAGGTCGCGATCGGCAACCGCTTCTTCAAGTCGCTGCGCTTCAAGACGCTGGAAGCCAAGGTCGGCGCTGCGCTGGAAGGCAGCTTCGCACCGCAGATCACCCAGATGCTCGCCAGTCCTTACCAGTCGGACTACAAGCTCAAGCTCGGTGCCGAAGCCAAGGCCGGCAGCGAGATGGCGCTGACCTTGACCTTGCTGGGCCTGGAATCGCTGGCCAAGCTGGAGCTGAAAGTCGACACCGAACTGGCGAATTCGCCGACCGGCAAGGTCAGCGCCGATCGCAGCGATTTCCTGGCCGGCGAAACCACCAATTTCACGGTCGAACTCGATGCGGCGAAGGCCAGTTTCCTGGGTATCTACAACATCGCCGAAGTGCTGATCGTGGAAAAGCTGGCGGACGGGACCGCGGTGATCCGCGCTCGCCAGACGGCCACCGATGGCGCCATCCGCTTCACGGTGCCGTACGTGGCCGCGGCCGGCGGTACCACCGGAAATTTCTTCGCCTTCGTGCTCACCCGTCTGCTGCCGGCCGATCTGCTGTCCCTGGAACTCGGTCAGGTGCGCGGCGCAGGATTCGCCGAACTGCTGCGAGCCCGTGTCGAAGCCGTTTCGGGCTCCTCGAACTGCAGCAGCGAAAGCTGCAACAACCCTTCCGACAGCGAGGTCCGGATCGAGGATTCTCTGGGTAGTGCGGTCCGGGCCCGCTATACGCTGGTAACCGTTTCAGCGAATCTGGGCACCCGGGGCACTATCGGCAGCGACGCCGAAATCGGCCTCGACGAGCGCAGCCTGTTCTCGACGATTTCGCTGAGCTGCAATGGCGACGCCGAGGCCTCCGGCTTCGCGCCGCAAACCGGTACCGGCAGGCCCGCCAGCTCCGGCCACACGCTGAGCCAGTTCGCATTCGCGGTCAGCCAGCCGGTCAGCTACCGGATCGACATCCCGAAATCCAATATCGTCAACTTCAGCAACCAAGCCGGCGCCACGGTCAGCGTCGGCCTGATCGAGGGCAATCAGTTGCCGCCCGAGGAGGAGGGAGAGTCCCGGATCTACGGTGGCGCGACGACAGCCGTCGACACGAGCAATCCGCTGTCACTGGTGGTGATTTCCGGAGCGGACTTTGGCTTGGATCGGGAAGTCGGCAGCCGCACCGGCATACTGCAGCCGGGCGTCTACACGGTGGCCACCGCCTGTACCCAGTCCGCCAATACATCCGGCGATACCTCGGAAAGCAGCACGCTGCACGAACTGCAGACCGTCCTAACCCTGTCCGCCGCGCCCTAGCAGAACTCAGGCCGCTGGCGTGCGTGGTGGCCTGGGCGAACTGCGACGACGACGAGGCGTCCGCGCGGTCCGTGGCTTGTTCGGGCCTGGATCGGGGTCCGAGGCGTCGTCGTCGTTAGCAGCGGGCTCGTCTTTCGACTCGGTTTCGGAATCGGGCTCCGGACGCTTGCGCGCCCTGGCCTGATCGATCGCGGCCTTGGCCGGGGCGACGACGTTGCGGGTCTGGATCAGGCGATTCAGCAGATCGAACCAGAACGGCGCGCCGAGGGTGGTGGCCAGTGCGGTCAGCGCCAGGCCGAGGATCTTGGTGATCACGAACAAGGCGCCGGATGCGAAGGCGCGGCCTCGGCTGCAGGTCTGCTCGCCAGCCTTGGGCACGCAAGCTGGCAGGCCGATTCCGGTACCACCGAGATTCCAGCCCAGCGGCAGGCCGAGGTTGCTGGCGAGTTCCAGCTGGCTGCTGACCTGTTGGGCCAGCTGACGCTCGCAATCCGCTGTCGCTTCCTTGCAGACCGGCGCAGGTGCCTGGCCTTCGCCCTGAACGCCGACCGCTGTCGCGACGATCTTCGCGCGCAACACATCGTCCTGCGACAGGGTACGAACGATGTTCAGGGTGTCGGCATTCAATGCGATCGCCAGCACGGCGCCGATCGCCAGCAGCACCCACTGCACGTGGCGGCGATACCAGCCGGTGACTCGCTCCATCGATTCATCGAAGTAGGCGGCGAGCGCGGCGCGCACTTTCGCGTCGTCATCGCCGAGCTTCAGGCCGGCGACCTTGAGCATGGTGTTGGCGGCCTTGCGGAAGTCTTCGTGCTCGGCGGCCAGCGCGATCACGGCGCCGGCGAAGCGGGCCGCCGGGATGGCCGACGGCAGCTTCGAGCCGCCGACTTCATAGTCGCCTTCGTACAGCGAATAGACGAACGGGCTGTCATACAACTGCCGGACCATTGCCTTCGCCGCGGCGTTGCCATCCTGGCCGGCACCGCCAATGATCTGCGACAGGATTTCGCCGATGCCGCGCTCCAGCAGCTTGCCGCGCCGGCGCAGCCAGCTTTCGAGCAACTCGACGCCGATCGACGCGGCCGTCGAAAAGATCAGGTAGACCAGGGTCAGGCCGATCAGCACGTCGAGTAGCTGCAGGATCATCGTGACGCCCCTGAACCGCTGGTGATGGCAGTGTCGAAGGCACTGCTTTCAGCGAGTGTAGGCAGCGCGATGTGACTGCCGCCAGTCCGTTGCCGCAAGGCTTCAGAAGTATCGAATCAGACGCAGATCGACCTGCCGCGTTTCCTCGGAGCCAAGCCACAGCGCACGGGCGCCGAGCCGCAGGCCGTAGTCCTTGCCGAGCTGCCATTGCTGTTCGAGGCTGATGGTTCGGCGATCGGCATCGTCGCCGGCGAGGCCCGGCAGCCAGCTCGCTTCGAGCTGCACGCCCCAGAGCTTCAGCGGCTGCGCCAGCAAGCCCAGGCGTGGCCCGAGCTGCAGCGCGTAACCGTTGTCGCGGACATTGCCGACCTCGGCGCGAAACTCGGCATGACCGTAGGCGACCAGGCTGCCGAAGCGTCCCCAGGCCAGACCCGGGCCACCCTCCAGCACGGTGGTGCGCGGATCGCGGCCGAGGCCGAGATCGGGGCGCTCGTGGGCGAGGCGCACGCGCCAGGAAATCGGCTGGAACAAGCTGCTGCGCGGCGCGATCGACAGGATGTCGAGCAGCGCCAGATGGTCGAGCGTGGTTGCGCCATTGGCCAGCCGCGTGCGCAGGCCGAAATCGACGAAATTGATCTGCTGGCCTTCGCCGTAGCCGGCCGAAGGGTCGAGCAGATCGTGATACGCCGGCCGCCAGTCGACGGTGGCGATGTCACCGCCCTCGCTGCGCGCCTGGGCGCCGATCATCAGCCGCTGGGTGGCGTGGCCGCCGGTGGGATCGGTGTCCGGCGTCGGCACCGTCACCCGGCCGCCTTTCTCGCCGGTCGCGGCGCGGGCGCGCAGCAGCGCCAGCGATCGCGGCACGGCGACCTCGCGCGGCAGCTGGCCTTCGAGAAAGTGGTACTGGACGAGATCGTTGGCGAGGCTCAACTGCGCCGCAGCGATGCCGTCCGTTGGAGGCGCACCTTCTGCCAGCGCCAAGGCCTGATCGCGGTGATCGGCATCGAGCGCCCGGCCTTCGGCGGCAACGGTGGTCGCCAGTGCCGGCCGGTAATGCGGTGCGCCGAGTCCGGGCTGCAGCGCGCGCAAGGTGTCGGTCGGCGCCGCCCACCAGCTGAAGCGATTGCCCCAGTCAATGCCCGAATCGGCGACCCGCAGCAGGGTCAGCAGCTGGTACGAACAGTTCTTGGTGAAGAAGTAATAGGTGAACGCCGCGCCGCGCAGTTCCCAGAGATGCAGCAGCAGGCGCTCGCGCTGCTCGGCGTCGAACGCCAGCGGATATTCCCAGAGATCACGGCTTTCCAGGCGCGCGTATTCGCGCACCTTCTCGTAATACGGCAGCACGCTGTAGCGGCCGACATAACCGCCGGCCAGCCCCTTGATCGCGAACACCAGGCCATTGGTTTCCGGCGTCTCGGCGGCGTAGTTGGCGGCATAGGCGAGCAGCGGCGTGCCGGCCTTCACCTCGGGGCCATCGAGGCGCAGCAAGGTATGGCCGAACATCGACGCCGGGCTGTTCAGATAGGCCGACGGGAACACCACCCAGACTTGCGACGGTGCCAGCGCAGTCAGCCATTCCTCACGCTCGGCGCAGGGCTGGCGCGGCAGGCGTTCGGCATCGAAATGCAGACGGGCATCGAGCCAGGCGTAGCGAGCGCCGAAGATGCATTGGGCCGATTCGTTCCTCGGCGCCCGGATGGTCGGATCGAGGAACGCGGCAAGCGTCGCGCGCAGTTCGGCAGCGGGGTCATCAGCGCCGTTCGGCGCCAGGAAGAACCAGTCGCTCTTGACGCTGCTGCGCGCGGCGCCGAACACCGGCGACTCGACATGGAGCAGGTTTGCCCACTCGGGCGACGCGGCAAGGCCCTGCTGCTCGGCGGCGGCGATCAGCTCGTCGGCATAGCTGTCTGCTGCCGGCACCCGCAGAGGCGCCAGCAACAGGCTAAAAAAAAGAACAGCCCCGAGCGGGGCTGTTCCGTACCGCGAACGCAGCATCGATCAGGCGATGTAACGAGCCAGGCGGGCATCCTGAGCCATGGCCACTTCGAGCGCGGCCAGCACGTCACCGGTGGTGACCTGGGCGTTCGGGAACAGCGCGGCGTGGTGCGACTGAGCCATCGCGTTGAACGCCGCGACGTCAGCGGCATCGACGTTGTACAGCGCAGCCAGCGTGGCCAGGGTTTCGCCTTCACCGGCGGCGATTTCGGCCGACAGCTGATCGACGTTGGCGGCCGCGAACATCGAGCGGCGCACATCGCTGGCAACCACGCCGTTCTTGGCGCAGCCCAGCGTGCCGCTGGTGATGCCGAAGGTCTGGTTGAAGAACGTGCCGTTGGTGGTGGCACCGAGTACCCGGAAGATCAGGCCCTTCTGGTCCTTCATCAATTCGGTACCGAGACCGCAGCCGATGTCCTGGGCGGCGAGCGCCGTACCGAAAGGCAGCAGGCTGACGGCAGCGATTGCAATGAGCTTCTTCATGCGTCGTATCTCCTAACAGGTTTCATTGTGGTTATAGACGACCCCTGTGAAGGTTCGCTGGCGAACCAACTCAGGGCCGGGCAAAGCTACCGCAACAGCAACGTCGATGGCTACGGCTTCTGGATCTGGCCGGACGAAGCCCGCGCCAGCAGCAGCGGCGCCAGCAAGGGGTGATCGTCCTTGATCTGCTTGCGCAGGCCGGCGATCGCTGCATCGAGCAGGCGCTCGCCGGCTGCCGGATCGCCGCTGGCGATCAGCCAGCGGCCCCGTTGACCATACAGCGCCAGGCGACGCATATCGGTGTCCGGCAGCACGCTGGCTGCAGTCTCGCCAGCATCGAGCGCGAGCTTCGCCTCGTCGTTGCGCTTCAGCGCCATCAGGCTTTCCGCCTGCAGCCGGCGCAGGATCACGGCGCGCGCCGGCTGCGGCTCCGGCAGTGCTTTCAGGATCGCCAGGCCGCGCTCGATCAAGGGCAGCGCCTCGGCCGGCCGGCCGAGTTGCAGGCGGGCATTGGCGAGGTTCGACAGCGGCGCGGTGATGTCGAAGGATTGGCCGTTGCCGCGTTGTTCGTGACGGGCGACCAGATCGGCGAACACCGCTTCGCCTTCCGCGTAGCGACCCTGCATATTGAGGATGAAGCCGAGTTCGTTCTGGACATGCAGGGTGTCGGTTCCGGTCGGCCCGAAACGCAGCTTGATGCGCTCGAACGCTTCGCGCAGCGCGCTCACCGCTTCGTCCTTCTGGCCGAGCGCGTTGAGGCTGTGCGCAAGGCTGACCTGCACCTTCAAGGTCGTCGGGTGATCGGCGCCGAGCACGGTGCGCAGCGCGGCGTAGGCGCGGCGGGCATCGTCGACACCGCGTTCCGGCAGGCCGGCAACCCGATGGATCGACGCGATCAGGCCACCGGCCTCGCCGGCAATCCAGTTCGGCTCGCCGAGCGTGCGATTGGCATCGTCGCGGAGGGTGGCGAGGTCCTTGAGGAAGTCCGGATCGCTGCCCTGACCGGAGCGCGCTTCGAGCAGGCGCAGCCGGGTTTCCAGGACATCGCTCTTAGCCGTGCCGGGATCGCTTAGCTGATCGGCCAGCAGGCTGTCGAGCGCGGCAATCGCTTCGTCGTCGCGGTCCGCGGAGATCAGCAGCGACGCGCGTTCCAGCCGCGCCTTGTTGCGCTCGGCCGGCGCCGATTCGGCCTTGGCGATCGCCCGATCGAGCAGCACCAGCGCCTGGTCGTAATCGCCGAATTCGTGGCGCAGCACGCCGAGCGTGGTCAGCACCGATGCGGCCACCGCCGGCTGATCGGCGAAGCGCGCGTCGACCGTCTGCTCGGCCGTCGCCAGCGCCGCGCGCACCGTCACTTCCGGCGCGCCGGGCGGGCGCTGCAGCGGATTGGCGGCGTTCAGCAGGTCTTCGTTGACAAAGCGGTTGATCGCCTCGCTCTTGGCGGTTTCCAGCTCGGCGGCGATCCGCGCCTGGCTGGCGCGCAAGGCCATCAGCGAGGTGGCGATGACGCCGATCAGCAGCACGCCGGCCAGCGGAATCAGCCGACGACGTGCCGCGTGCAGGCGCGCCAGCTTGGCTTTCAGGCGCTCGCTTTCGGCGACCTGTTCACGCTCGGCGTGGCGGGCGGCGGCGCGTTCGGCACGGCCGCGCAGGCGGCGCGCCAGTTCGGCAGCGTCGCTGAGCCGGCCATCGACCTGCCCGGCCGCAGCGGCAGCCACGTCCTCGCGCAGCAGCGGATCGGCGACATCGCGCTCCCAGCCAGCGGTCAGCGGCCGTTTCAGATCGCCGACGATCATCTGGTAGAGGATCACGCCGAGCGCGTAGAGATCGGTCTGCACGGTCGGCTGCTGGCCGGCGATCAGTTCCGGGGCGAAGTAGAACGGCGTGCCGCTGCTGTCGTCGTCCTGCTCGCCGGCCGCGCGGGTGAAGCCGAGCCGGGTGATCTCCAGCCGTTCGAGGCGGGCCAGATCCATCATCCGGCCGCTGCCGAAATCGCCAAGCCGCACGCGCGTCTGGCCGGCGTCATCGAAGCTGATCAGCAGATTGGCCGGCTTCAGATCCTTGTGCAGCACGCCGGCGGCGTGGGCGGCGGCCAGTGCATCGGCCGCCTGCGCAACCAGCTCCAGGCGTTCGTCGAGCGGCACGGCGATCAGGCCGCCTTTCGACTCGGCCCACTGCGGCAGCGAGCCGCCGGCGGCGTATTCGGATTCGATGAAATACGGCTGCTCGTCGACATTCCAGTCGAGCAGGCGAATCAGGTCCGGGCGATCGCCATGGGTGTCCTTGAGCACCCGGAACAAGGTGATCTCGCGCTTCAGCGCGGTCAGGCCGTTGGCATCGAGCGCGAACTTGAACACCCGCCGCTCGCCAGTCTTGGCGTGCGTCGCCAGCCAGACTTCGCCGAGCCCGCCGCTGCCCAGGCGTTCGCTCAGCTGCCAGTGCGGCCGTAGCGGCGGATGGTCACCCGCGGCCAGCTGCAATTGCGGAGCGGAAGGTGCGGGGCCGGCGACTTCCAGGGTCACCGGCGCCAGCAGCCGGTAGCCGTAGCCATGGACGGTCTTGAGGATGGTCTGGTCCTCGTCGCCCAGACCTTGCCGCAGTTTGGCGACCGCCTTGGTCAGCACCGATTCCGACAGGATGCGGCCTGGCCAGACGCCGTCCTGCAGCTCGTCCTTGGTCACCACTTCGCCCGGATGGCGCAGCAGGAACAGCAGCAGTTCCAGCGGCTTCGGCTCCAGCTTGACGATGGCGCCGCGCACGCTCAGCTCGAGGCTGCGGCTATCGAGCACGCACTCGGCGAAGCGATAGATCAGCACGCGCTCGACGGAAGGCGAGGGGCGGCGTCCATTGCCGGTATCTGGGTGTCCTGGTCCTGCCACCGATGAGTCTCGCGCTGCCCCCGCAAATTCGTGGGCGGGATAGTGCGGCATCCGTGGCGAGGCGGCAAAACCGCGGCCGATCACCGCCAGCGCTCGCACGCAAAGATCATCTTCATCAAGGGCTTGGCGACGGCCATGCAATCGTCGGGAAATGGTCGCAAATCGGTCGCACTTTTCGGCCGCTCGCAAGGCAAGGTCGCCGGCATCATCCTGCACCGCCGAGAAACCGACATGAAGTCCGCCATCCCCGCCTTGCTGCTGTCGCTGCTCAGCATCGCCGCCCCAGATGCCTTGGCCGCGCCGGCCGATTACGACACCACGCTCGGCCCGGCCAGCGAAGTGCCGGGGCATCTGCTGACTGCGCTGAACCGCTCGGAGAACGGCACCTATGGCGACGTGCTGGCCCTGGCCGATGGCCGCACCCTGATCGCGGCGGATTCCGGCCCGCTCGGCAGCACCAACACCATCCCGGCGCTGCTGATGCTGCTGGCCAACGGCGCCCCGGATGCGAGCTTCGCCAGCAATGGCCGCTTCAGCCAGGACGTCATCGGCGGGCTGAACGTCCCCGGCTTCGGCCGGGTCGCCGCCACACCGGACGGCGGCTATGTGGCGCTGGCCACCGAGAACGGCGCACCGCGCTTCGATTTGATCAAGTTCACCGCCGGCGGCGCGCTCGATGCCGGCTTCGGTACTGAGGGCCGGGTGTCGCTGTCGACTTCCGCATTCCCCGCCAGCGCGGGCGGCTGGCAGAACGGCGTGGTGATGCAGCCGATGGCGGTGGACGGCCAGGGCCGCATTCTGGTCGCCGCCAATTACGTGCGCAGCGGCACCGGCGGCCTCACCAATGCCTGGGTGGTCTGCCGCTATCTGGGCACCGGCGCGCTCGACGCCAGCTATGGCGCAGGCGATGCCGATGGCGTCGACGGCTGCTTCGCGCAGACCTCCGGTTCGCCGCAGGACGCGATCAGCGATATCAGCGGCCTGGTGCTCGATGGCGACGCGGCGATCTTCACCGGCAACGCCACGCTCAACAGCCAGGGCGGCGTCTTCGGTGCGGTGCGCCTCACCGCCAGCGGCCAGCTCGACCCGGCGTTCGGCACCGGCGGCGTAGTCAAGATCGGCTTCAGCGGCTTTGGCGCCGGCCTGGGCGTGGCGATCCGGCCGGATCGCCGCCTGGTGTTCGCCTTCCGCCCCGGTATCGGCGTCGGCTCGCTGCTGCAACTGCTGCCCAACGGCAGCCTCGATCCCAGCTTCGGCAACGGCGATGGCATCGTCGACAGCAGCAACAATCAGGATCTCGCCTCCGGCACCGGCGGCAACAGCCAAGCCGTGGCCGCGGACATCCGCGATCTGGCACTGCAGCCCGACGGCAAGATCCTGGTGCTGGCGCGCACCAGCCTCGGCGGTACGCCGGGCTTCACCGGCGCGCAGGTGGGCCGCTTCCTGGCCAACGGCCTGCAGGACACCGGCTTCGGCGATGTCGGCCCACTGCTGCGTGGCCCGCGGCAAAGCCAGCAGAACGGCAACACGTCCTTGGCGCTGACACTGGCGGCGGACGGCCGCATCGTCGTCATCGGCAGCCAGAGCGTGTTCGGCGAACCGGCACTGACCTATGTCGCGCGCCTGCAGGGCGGCGCCTCGGTGCCGACCAAGGTCAATCCTTTCGTGCTGGTCGATCAGTTCGACGTGCCGGTCAGCACCGGGCGAGAATCCAATGCCGTGACGGTGGCCGGGCTGGACAGCAATGTGCTGATCAGCGGCCTCACCGTGCCGGCGCTGGTGCGCATCGAGAACGGCAGCTTCGGCGTCAACACCGACGCCAGCGCCGGCAATGCCATCCGCCTGGTGCGCAATGGCGATGTCGTGCGCGTGCGCCACGACTCCGCCGCCACGCCCGGCACCCGCACCGTCACCCGGCTGACCATCGGCGTCGGTGACGATGCGGTCAGCGAGAACTTCATCAGCGTCACCGCCGGCGGCAGCTGCGCCGTGGGGACGATTCCCGGCACGCTCGACATCGGCTTCGGTACCGATGGCCGCCGCAGCCGCGCGATCGGTGCCGACAACAGCTTCCGGCCGACCATGCTGCTGCGCGATGACGACAGCGTGCAGATCGCTGCCGGCGCCAATTTCACCCGCGTCCGGCCGGGCAGCCCGTTCCCGAGCAACGAGTCCGATCCGGCGCTGTTCCAGTTCACCGTCCGCGGTCTCGACGACAGCAATTTTTCAGGTGACGGCCTCGCCGATGCCGACAGCCTCGACGGCCGAGACTTCAGCGGCGGCTATTCCGACGCCGTACGGCAGCCAGACGGCAAACTGGTGCTGACCGCGCGCCTCGGCATCCAGGGCGGCTTCGCCAATGTCGACAGCGCCGTGCTGCGCCTCAATCCGGACGGCAGCCGTGACGGCAGCTTCGGCAGCGATGGCGGCGTGACCCTGCCGAAGCCGCTGCCAAACAGCGAGGTCGGCACCCTGGTCGGCGTCGCCGTGCAGGCCGATGGCCGCATCGTCGGCATCGGCAGCATTTCCCAGACCACCGGCCAGTCGATCGGCTACTTCCTGGCCCGCTTCAATGTCGACGGCACGCTCGACGACGGCTCGGCCAGCGACAGCACCCCCGGCGACAGCTTCGGCAACAACGACGCCGACGGCGTCAACGGCGTGTTCCTGAATCGCAGCCCGGCGGCGTTCGCCATGAGCAGCACCGGCTACCGGGTGCGGGTGCAGGGCACCCGGATCGTGGTCATCGACACCACCGATGCGGTCAACGAAGTGCGCCTGTTCGGCCATGCGGCGGACGGCAGCCTGGATGCCAGCTTCGGCAGCGGCGGCGTGGTTCGCGACATCCGCGGTGATGGCTTCTGCATCCGCCCGGAACTGCTGGTGCAGCCGGACCAGAAGCTGCTGTTCACCGCCGAGTGCGTGATCGGCCGCCTGAACGCCAACGGCAGCCCGGACACTACGTTCGGCGGCGATGGCTTCGTGTTCCGCGATGCCAGCAACACCCGCGAACTGACCAGCGGCCTGGCCCGGACCGCGACCAAGTGGCTGGTGCTGCAGCCGGACGGCAAGTTCCTGACTGGCGGCAGCACCAGCGACGAACGCACCGAGGTCGCCCGCTTCTATGCCGACGGCCTGCCGGACACCGGCTTCGGCGACGACCGCGTCAGCGTGCCGCTGGCCGGCTCGGTGATCTTCGGCGGCCTGGCCGTCGACAGCCTCGGCGCCGTGCTGGTCGGCAATCTCGACAACCGCGTGACCAGCAACACCAGCCTCGAACTGGCGCGGCTCTGCGGTGGCGCCAGCGTCGATACCCGGCCCGATGCTTTCTCGTTCGACGATCGCGTCGACGTGCCGCTGAGCACCGAGCAGCGCTCGAACGTTTACACCGTCTCGGGCCTGGAACCGTCGGTGCCGGCGCTGATCCGGGTCGAGAACGGCGAGTACTCCGACGGCTGCGCCGGCGAAGGCGCCCCCGCCTTCCAAACGTCGATGGAAAAGGTCTACAACGGCATGCGCATCTGCGTCCGCCATACCAGCGCCGCGACTCCGGGCACGGCGGTGACCACCACCCTGATTCTCAGCGCCGGGCCGGACGAGTTCCGCGAGGACTTCACCACGGTCACGGCCGGTGGGCCTGTGCAGAACACGGCTCCGGTCGCCGTCGACGACAGCGCCGAGACCACCGTCAACACCGCTGCGCTGATCAACGTGCTGTTCAACGACAGCGACGCCGACGGCGACTCCTTAAGCGTGGTCGCGGTGAGCACGCCGGCCAATGGCACGGCCGAGATCGTCGACAACCAGCTGCTCTACACGCCGGCCGCCGGCTTCATCGGCACCGACAGCTTCAGCTACACGATCAACGACGGCCAGAGCCCGGCGCCGCCGGCTCGGGCAGACCGCGTCGCGGCTGCCGAAGCCGACGATCGCCAGACCGCCACGGTGACCATCACGGTCAGCGCCGCAGCGCCGGTCAACACGCCGCCGATGGCCGTCAACGACACGGCGACGACGCCGGCCGGCAGCGCCGTGCTGGTCGACGTGCTGGCCAATGATCGGGACGCCGATGGCGATGCCTTCGAGATCGCATCGGTCACCAGCCCGGCCAATGGCACGGCGGAGATCGTCGATGGCGCGATCCGCTATACCCCGGCCAGCGGCTTCGCCGGCACCGATACGTTCCAGTACACGATAGGCACACCGCGCCGCGAAACCGCAGCGCCACCGCTGGTCAGCGCCGGCAACGCGAGCCGCCGCCCGAATGCCGAAGGCGACGACACGCAGACCGCCACCGTCACCGTCACCGTGGTGGCCGCCGTAATCCCGCCGGTCGTGGTGCCGGATGACAGCGTCAACGGCTCGGCCCGACGCGGCGGCGGTGCAGCTGGCGGCCTGCTCGGCTGGCTGGCACTGGCGGCCCTGCTGCGCCGGATCGCCATGCGCTGGCGGATGCTGCGCGGACACGGGCTGATCGGTGCCGCTGCACTGCTGCTGTCGGCCGGTGCCTCGGCTGCGGGGCCGGCACCTGCCGAATCAAGCAACGCCTGGTACACCGGCGTGGCGATCGGCAACGCCGCCAGCGGCCAGCGTGGCGACGGCGATCGCGCCATCGCCGGCAATGGCAACGATGCCGATGCGACGATCAACACGCTGGACTTCAGCTGGGGCGTCTATGGCGGCCGCGAGCTGAACGACTGGCTGGCGCTGGAAGCGTCCTACGACAACCTCGGCCGCTATGGCGCCATCGTCAGCGGCACCTCGCCGAACCCGCAGCAGCTCGGCCGCGACTTGCTGAACGCACTGCCGATCGGCGGCGATGCCTATGGCCTTCGCCTGCGCTACAGCCTGCCGCTATCGCCGACGCTCGATGCCATCGCCCGCCTCGGCGGCTACTACGGACATTCCGAACGCCGGGTGACGATCAACGGCATCACCGAGCGCGGCAACGATGATTTCGGCGGCGTCATGGCCGGGCTCGGCGTGCGCCACACGCTCGATGCGCGCTGGGCGGTGCTCATCGATACCCAGATGTACTGGCCCGAGCAGGGCAAGCGCCTGCTACGCGCGGCGCTGGCCCTGGAGTTCCGCTACTAGGGTTTCGAGAGCCGATCGTCATCCCGAGCCTGCAGTGTCCGAGGTTGCAGCAGCAGGCGGGCCGGGGTGTCGTTGCTCAGGGTCGAAACGGTACTGCCGTCCGAATTGCCGCCCGAGGTCACCGCGAGGTCCGGCTTGCCGTCGCGGTTGAAATCGCCGATCGCCAGTGCGTACAGATTGCCGCTGACCACCGGGCTGGCGACGACGCTGAAGCGGACTGCCGCCGCGCCCTGCACGGTGTCGTTGCCGAGGATCGACAGGCTGTCGCTGCCGTCGTTGGCGGTGACCAGATCGGGTTTGCCGTCGCCGTTGAAATCGACCACGGCAACGGCAGTCAAGCCGCTGTTGAGGCCGACGATGGTGTTCGCGGCAATGCCGAAGCTGGCACCGGCAGCACCCGGTGCCGTCTCGTTGAGCAGGATCGACAGGCTGTCGTCGTAGTGGTTCGCGGTGACCAGATCGGGCTGGTGGTCGCCATTGAAATCACCGACGGCAATCGCGATCGGGCCCTGACCGACGGCCGGGCTGGCAGCCCGGATGAAGCGCGGCTCACGGCTGCCCCGAAGCGTGTCGTTGATCAGGATCGCCACGCTGTTGTCGTAGCTGTTGGCGGTCGCCAGATCGGGCTTGCCGTCGCCGTTGAAGTCGCCGATGGCGAGTGCATAGGGGCCGCTGTCCATCCCGGCCATCAGACTGGTCACAACGCTGAAGCGGGCCGCCATCGAGCCGCGCACGGTGTCATTGAGCAGGATCGAAACAGTGCCGCCGTAGTAGTTCGCAGTGGCCAGGTCGAGCTTGCCGTCGCCATTGAAATCCGTGGCGGCGATGGCGATCGGCCCGAGGCCTTCGATCGGCAGGTTGAGCACGTTGAAATGGACCTCGCCGCTGGTGGCGCTGTCGGCGAGCAGGATCGAGACGCTGCTGTCGCCGATGTTCGCGGTAGCCAGGTCGGGCCTGCCATCGCCATTGAAATCACCCCCTACGACGGCGTGCGGCAAGCTGCCGACGGCGAAGCTGGCTACCAGCCGGTAGCGGCCTTCGGCAGCCTGCGCTTCGCTATCGTTGAGCAGGATCGATACGGTGCTGCCAGCGTGGTTGGTCACCGCCAGATCGGGCTTGCCATCACCATCGAAATCGCCGACCGCGATGGCATAGGGATCACGCCCTCCGGCGGCACCGAGCGCAGCGCCCACCCGAGCTTTCGGCGCCAGCGCGAGCTCGGTCGACAGGCTCAGCGTCAGCGGCTTCTGCGCAACCGGCGTCGCCTCGGCCATCGCTGGCGGTGCGGCCAACAAGCCCATTGCCGACAGGACGAGCGCCCACGACGCCGGCCTGATGGCGACAGTTCCAATCCCATTCATGATTTTCAACTCGCTGCGAAAATGCTCACCGACACCGACGTCGCGCTGACGCCACCCGGATGGTTCTGCGTATCGATCCAGGCGGCGCTTCAGGTCCAGACGGGATTGCCTGCGATGACCGGACACGGCCGGCAATAGCGTCGGTTCCGGCCCCTCCTCCGCGCGCTGCGCAGGCTGTCTCCTCGGCCGATTGAAGTCGCAGGAGTAGCACTCCAGCCGATAATTTTCCCGCAAATTATTGATTTAATATTCATTATTGCCCCTCCTCGACCGCAGCCACGGCAGCCCCGCCAACCGGGCGCCCCGCTTGCAACACGAGTCCTCAAAACGCCGCCGCCGGCTGCGTTGGCCGGCCCCTAGACTTGATGACCCCATCTCCACGAGCCGCACTGTGATGCTGCAAGTCGTCTGGTTCAAGCGCGATCTGCGCATTGCCGACCATGCGCCGCTGACGTTGGCTGCGGCAACTGGACCTGTGCTGCCGATCTACCTGATCGAACCGATGCTCTGGCAGCAGCCGGACGCCTCGGGCCGTCACTGGGCGTTCATCCGCGAATCGCTGATCGAGTTGCGCGCCGCGCTCGCCAAGCTCGGCCAGCCGCTGGTGATCCGTCGCGGCGAGGCGGTGGCCGTGTTTGAAGCGCTGCGGGCGAAACGGGGCTCGTTCGTGCTCTGGAGCCATCAGGAAACCGGCAACGACTGGAGCTATGGCCGCGATCTCGCGGTCGGCGCCTGGGCGCGCGAGCAGGGCATCGCCTGGACCGAGATCGCCCAGCAGGGCGTGATCCGCCGGCTCGGCTCGCGCGAAGGCTGGGCACGGCGCTGGGATCGGATGATGTCCGCCGATTGCGCCGAACCACCGGCCAACCTGATGTCGCTCGATGTCGATCCCGGCCCGATGCCGCCACAGCAACTGCCGTGGCTGGCGGCCGATGCCTGCCCAGGCCGCCAGCGCGGTGGCCGCTCGGAAGCACAGCGCACGCTGCACAGCTTTCTCACCGAGCGCGGCGGCCACTATCACCGCGAGTTGTCGAGCCCGCTGACCGCCGCCGAATCCTGCTCGCGGCTGTCGCCACATCTGGCCTGGGGCACGCTGTCGATCCGCGAAACCGCGCAGGCGGCGGCGATGCAGTTGCGGATGCTCGATGCGCAGCCGCGTGATCAGCAAGGCAGCTGGAAGCGCGCGCTGCGGGCGTTCATCGCGCGGCTGCACTGGCACTGCCATTTCATCCAGAAGCTGGAATCCGAACCGCGCCTGGAATTCACCAACACCCATCCGGCGTACGACGGCCTGCGCGAAAACGAGTTCGACGAGGCACGCTTTGCCGCCTGGTGCGAGGGGCGCACCGGCCTGCCCTTCGTCGATGCCTGCATGAAGAGCCTGATCGCCACCGGCTGGATCAACTTCCGGATGCGGGCGATGTTGTGCGCCGTGGCCAGCTACCACCTGTGGCTGCACTGGCAGCGCCCGGCGCTGCATCTGGCGCGGCTGTTCACCGATTACGAACCCGGCATCCACTACCCGCAGATGCAGATGCAGAGCGGCGTCACCGGCATCAACACCATCCGCATCTACAACCCGGTCAAGCAGGGGCTCGATCACGATCCGGACGGCATCTTCATCCGCCGCTGGCTGCCGGAACTTTCGAGGCTGCCAGCGCCGCTGATCCACATGCCGTGGCAGATGGACGAACGCCAGCAGGCCGAGGCCGGCGTTTGGCTCGGCCGCGACTATCCACTGCCGATCGTCGACCCGATAGCCACCGCCCGCGAGGCGCGGGACCGGGTCTGGGCAGTACGCGACGGGGCCGCGTTCCATCGTCAGGCCGAGGTCATCCAGCAGCGTCACGGCAGCCGCAAAGCCGGGCTGCCGCCAACCACCCGGCCGCGCAAGAAAGTGGCGCAGGCACAGCTCGGGCTGGATTTCGAGGACGAGCCCGACGATCGGGCTTGAACCGCTGGCCGCAGACGCTTGCCGCACCGGGACAAGCTGACTACGCTCGCGGCCTGACCGCCGTCATGCGTACAAGCGATCGCTACGACGACAGGACAAGGCGGAAGCTGGTTGAGGTCGAGCAGGCTGATGTTGGGGTTGGGGGGAGCGGGCGTGACCGGCAGCAACTACAAGTATCCGGGCTTCATCAGCTACAGCCATCGCGATCGCAAGGTCGCCGAATGGCTGCATCGCGCGCTCGAAAGCTATCGCGTGCCGAAGCGTCTGGTCGGCAGCGCCGGCCAGTTCGGCCCGGTACCCGCCCGTCTGTATCCGATCTTCCGCGATCGCGAGGAGCTGTCCGCCGGCGCGCTCGCCGAGCAGCTGCGGCAGGCGATCGCGCAAAGCCGCTGCTACATCCTGATCTGCTCGCCGCACGCGGCGACGTCGCGTTGGGTCAACGAAGAAGTCGAACATTTTCTGAACGTCCGCGACCCGGCCAGTCTCCTGTGCCTGATCGTCGACGGCGAACCGAACGCCACCGCCAAGGGTCATCCGGAACGCGAATGCTTTCCGCCGGCACTGCGCAACGCCAAGCTCAACGGCCTGCCGCTGGAGCCGATGGCCGCCCAGCTCGATGACGATGCCGATGGCCGCGACAACGCCCGGCTGAAGATCATCGCCGGCTTGCTCGGCGTCGGCTTCGATGAACTCAAGCGCCGCGATCTGATTGCCCGCAATCGCAGGCTGGCGGTGCTCGCCGGATTGAGCCTTGGCGTTGCGGCGATCACCGTGGCGCTGGCGATCTTCGCCGTGCTCGCCCAGCGCGAAGCCGAGCACAGCCGCCAGCAGGGCGAAGAACTGATCGGCTTCATGCTCGGCGATCTGCGCGGCAAGCTCGAACCGCTCGGCAAGCTCGACATTCTCGATGCCGTCGGCGACCGGGCCACCGCCTACTTCGCCGGCCTCGATCGCGGCAGCGATCCCGGCCCGCGCGCGCTCGGCGCACGCGCCAAGGCACTGCGCCAGATCGGCGAAGTGCGCTTCGCCCAAGGCCGGCCGGCCGATGCGGTGGAAACCCTGTCCGCCGCGCTGAAGCTGCAGCGCGATCTGGTGGCCGCTGCACCGGACGACAACGCGCTGCTGTTCGAGCTGGGCCAGACCGAGTTTTGGGTTGGCTACGCAGGCTGGCGTGCCGGCCAGTTCGATCAGGCGGAAACCAATTTCCTCGCCTACCAGGCCATTTCCCAGAAGCTGGTCGGCCGCGATCCGGCCAATCGCAACTGGCAGATCGAGGTCGCCTATGCGCTGAACAATCTGGCGATCCTCGCTTTCGAACGTCACCGCTACAGCGAAGCGCTGCCGCTGTTCGAGCAGGTGGCCGCGAAAGCGCGCGGGCTGCTCGATAGCAACGAACTGGCGCCTGAAGCGGTCAAGCTGCTCGGCGCCCTGTCCTGGCAGGGTTCGACCCTGCTCCGTCTCGGCCGCAACACAGAAGCGCTCGCCAAACTGCAGGAGCACACCGACCTGCTGCGTGCCCTGGTGCGCAGCCAACCGGACGATCTTCGCCAGCGCTACGAGCTGGTCTTCTCTCTGTCGACCTTGGGTTACACCGCACTCGATACCGGCGATACCGCCGTTGCCCTGAGCGCAGCCGCCGAGGGTGCCGCGCTCGCCAGGCAAATGGTCGATGCCGATCCGACCAATTACGACTATCGCCAGACCGTGCTGATGCATTCGCAGATCGCCGCCAACGCCGAGTTTCAGGCCAACAGGCTGGAGGCTGCGGCGAGCGAAAATGCGGCATCGTTCCGAGCACTGAAAGACCTGCTCTCTAACGACGGGACCAATCATGAAACCCGTCGTCGCTACATGACAGCAGCAGCGCTTGCGTACGAGATCGCCTGGCTGCAGCGCGATGCTGCCAAGGCCCGGTCGGTAGCCGACGAGGCCTTGAGCTTCGTCGGCAACGTCCTTCCGGATGCGAAGCCGGATCGCATCGACTACGCGCAGGCGCATCTGTATGCGCTGGAACTGGCGGTCTATGAAGATCACAACGACGCGGCGGCTCAAGTTCATCGTGCAGCGGCGCGGGCCGCGCTGACCGACACGGACGACAACAAGGCGGATGACCTGCATGCAAGCGCACGTCTTCGTGCCCTGCTGGGCTTGATGAGTGGCGCAGATCACATTCCAGACGCAGCGCTGCCAAACACCAAGGCACCGTGGACCTACAGTGTGCAGCGCTTTATCGACCGCCATTGCGGCAAGCGAAATGCACCACTCAGTGCGCAGCTGTGCAGCCAGTACTCACCGGATGCACGCCATCCAAGCCTATCGAAAACCGGAGTTGATCCATGATCAAGCTTTTCCCGCCGAGACAGAATTTCCCGAAGCTCCTCACGCTGCCCGCAATCCGCAGCGGCAATGACAGCGGCATCGGCATCGTCAAGCTGATCTGGGCCAGAAAGCGCGCCGACGCCGATACGGTCACCTACAAGATGACGCCCGCCGCCGCCAAGCTCTACAAATTCAATCCGACCCGGCCGGTGCGCTTCGATGTGGCCGGCGTGGACCGCAGCAGCGCGATCAGCTGGGACCTGGAGCCGAACAAAATCACGATCACCGTCAACCCCGACGACAACGCCTGGGAAACCGGCAAGGCCACGTTCTATTTTCTCGGCATCAACGGCACCCCGAACCCGCCGGACTTCGACCCGACGATCAGCAATAGCGGAGGACCACGATACTGATGGCGCATGGGTCTATCGACGCCTCATCGGCATCAGAGAAGCTTTGCCGTAACAGGTGGACAATGACGCCACGTTCACGGTGATCCTCCGGAGTCCCACGTTGCGCAACTTCCGCTACTTCGACTTTCTGATGGCCGGCACGGTAGCCGTGCTGCTGTGCTCGAACCTGATCGGCCCGGCCAAGGCCTGCATCGTCACCCTGCCGGTGATCGGCATCGTCACCTTCGGTGCCGGCAATCTGTTCTTCCCGATCAGCTACATCTTCGGCGACGTGATGACCGAGGTGTACGGCTACGCGCGTGCCCGGCGTGCGATCTGGGCCGGCTTCGGCGCCATGATCTTCGCAACGTTCATGAGCGCGATCGTCGTTGGCATGCCGGCGAGCCCGACCAGCGACTACAACAAGGTTCTGCAGCCGGCGCTGGAAACGGTGTTCGGCAATACCTGGCGCATCGTTGTCGCCAGCATGGTCGCCTACTGGGTCGGCGACTTCGTCAATTCCTTCGTGATGGCGAAGATGAAGATCTGGAGCGAAGGCCGGCATCTGTGGATGCGCACCATCGGCTCGACGATCTGCGGCCAGGGCATCGACAGCCTGCTGTTCTATCCGATCGCGTTCTACAGCCTGCTCGACAACGCGACCCTGGCTTCGCTGATGGTCTTCAACGTGCTGTTCAAGATCGGCGTCGAAGTGGCGTTCACGCCGGCCACCTATTGGGTGGTCAATGCGCTGAAGCGCGCCGAAGGCGTCGACACCTACGATCGCGACATCTCGTTCTCGCCGTTCTCGCTGAAGGATGAAGGCGAGACCCAAACGGTCAAGTAGTCGCGACACGGCAGCCCTCATTCAGCGGGCGTTCGGGTTCGAACTGCGACGGTGGCCGATCGTTGCCCCAACCCCGTTTCTACCAACTGTCACTCGGGACCATCCGCATGAGTTTGTCTTTCAAAGCGTCTGCTCGTCTGTTTGCGCCCCTGCTGTTCGGCTTCTCCGCGCTGCAAGCCGCTCAGGCCGGCGGCACCGCCACCGTGCTGGCCGGCGAGGATTTCAGCCAGCCCAGCTTGCAGGTCGTGCGTTCGAGCATCGAGTTCGATGGCACCGCCCATGTCCGTGTGCAGGCCGAGAACCGTCGCGAGGGTTATCTGATCGTCCGTGACAACGTGCCCTACGCGATCACCGCGCTTGAAGGCCAGCCGATCGTGCTCAATTTCGCGCAGATGATGCAGACCATGGGCGGCATGGCGCGCAGCCTGGCGCCGCGCTCGCTGATCACCGACGGCCGCTACGTGAACCTGACCGGACCGGGCGCGATCGAGACCATCGCCGGTTTCTCGGGCAGAGTCTGGGAGCTGACCACGGTCAACAAGGCCGGCCGTCAGCGGGTCGACGAAATGGTGCTGACCAATGATCCGAAAGTGCGCGAGCTGACCGACGCGATGCTCAGCACCGGCCGCCTGCTGGCGCGCTCGCTGCCGGAACTTGACGCCAACGCCAACGAGCGTCTGGCTGCCGAACTGAAGCAGCGCGGCACTGGCATCCTCAGAGTCGGCCGCAGTTTCAGGCTCGAGAAACTCGATACCGCAACGCCGCCGCCATCGCGTTTCGCGCTACCCGCCGAACCGACCGTGCTGCCCGATCTGCGTTCGTTCGGTGGGCTGTTCGGGAAATAGTTTCAGGCGATCTTCGGCACGCCGAAGATCCAGCCTTCCGCCTCGCCGGCACCGGCCGCCCACAGCGCCGGCTTGCTGGCGGCTTCGCGCAGACCGGCCGCAGTGACCAGCGCGTCGGCCTGGTGATCATCGAACTCGACGCTTGCCGAACTGGCGGCCTTGGCCGGTGACAGTCCGATGCTGGCCAGCGCGTTCAGCACGTGGTTGATGTCCTCGCGGCTGCGCAGCTTGGCATTGCCGAAGCCGGCCTTGCGGATGTACAGGCGCGGATAGATTTCGACGCAGACCGAGCGGCGATCCTGTCCGGCGGACGTATCGAACGGCCAGATCGCGACCCGCTCACGCACCTGTGTTTCCAGGCGATGCAGCAGGCGCATGCCGGCCAGCGCGCCCTTGCCGACCTGCTTCGCGCCGATCAGCTGGAACGGCGTCTGCGGATTGCCAAGCCCGGCCTCGCGGCAGGCGGTTTCGGCGCTGCGCGGCTGTTCGTTCCAGCCCTTGGGCTGCGGGCCGGCGGTCCAGAAACGTCGATCGCCCTCCGCGTAGGCGCGGCCCAGCAAGTCCGGCTCGGCCGCGCAGCGAGCTTCGACTTCCGCCCACAGCACTGAAGCAGCGCGGCCATCGCCAGGCAGATGGAAGGCGAAGTCGAACCCGACCAGCAGCCGCTGCGGACGCGCCAGTTCGGCACGCAGCCAGTCGAGCACGCTGCTCCGCGTCCAGGTCTTGCCCGGCGGCTTGACCAGCTGCGGCGCGGCGCGTCCCGCCGCACAGCGGGCGACGGCGATGCCGGCATAGCCCGGCTGCGCGGCGCCGGACCAGTCGATGCCGACATAGCTGTCGAACTCGCAGTCAATCGCAGCAGGGATCGTTGCCAAGCTCAGTTCGCCGGCAGCGGAATGAACTCGTGTTCCTCCGGCACCTGGCCGAATGGGCCGTGCTGACCGCTTTCCTGACCATAGGCGAGCCAGTCGCGCTTGCCCTGCTCGATGCGCTCGGCACGCGTCGACACCAGGTTCCACCAGATCTGGCGCTCCTCGGGCAGACGGGCACCGCCGAGCAGCATCACCCGGCTTTCAACGTCGGCGACGACGATCGCTTCCGCACCGGGCACCAGCACCGCCAGCTCGCCGGGCTCGAAGCGCTCGCCGCCGATGGTCACGGCGCCGCTGACCACGTAGACGGCGCGCTCTTCGTGCTCGTCGGTCATGGTCAGCCGGATGCCGCTTGGCAGTTCGGCTGCAAGGTAGAAAGTTGGCGAGCGCACCTCGACCGGCGAGCAGCGGCCGTAGGCGTGGCCGGCGATCAAGCGCAGGCTGGCGCCCTCTTGCTCGAAGGCCGGCAGGCTGGCCGCCGGGTGATGGACGAAGGCCGGCGCGCATTCCTCGTCGACCACCGGCAGCGCCACCCAGCTCTGGATGCCGTGCACCGCGTAGCCGCTGGCGCGATCGTCCGGATGGGTGCGCTCGGAGTGGACGATGCCGCGCCCGGCGGTCATCCAGTTGACGTCGCCCGGCGTGATGTCCTGCAGGGTGCCTAGGCTGTCGCGATGGCGGATGCGGCCTTCGAACAGATAGGTGACCGTGGCCAGGCCGATATGCGGATGCGGCCGCACATCCATGCCGCTGCCGGCAGCGAAGCTCGCCGGGCCCATCTCGTCGAAGAAGATGAACGGGCCGACCATCTTGCGATGGGCGATCGGCAGCACCCGCTTGACCGAGAAACCGCCGAGATCGCGGCTGCGGCCGGCGATGCGGTCGAGGATGCAACTGGACGCGGCGCTTGAAGACGAATTCATCGATCGAACATTCCGAAGGGGATGCCGAATGATAGGCGCTAGGTGGCGTCTTCAGGCGTCGTCGGTGGCGGCTCCGGCTTCGTCGGCAACGGCGTCGGGTTCAGCGCCTGATCGAGCACCGCCTGCGGCGGGAAATTCCATTCCCCGATGTCCAGGCCATCGCGCTTCATGAGGTCGCGCAGTCGCGCCAGCCGCACCGGCCCGCCGGTGGTCGACACCACGGCCGTGCCGCGCCGGGTGACCAGCACTTCCAGCCGCTGCAGCAGATTCATGCGATCGCGCATGCGATTGCCGGACGGCGCGCGTGATGTCGCCCAGGACGCGGCCGGCAGCCAGATATCGTTGGGCACGCAGAGCGCGCCTTCGCCATCGAGCACCACCAGCGCGAAATCACGAAAGCGGCGTACCTGGCCGTTGCCGATCGCGGCTTCGAGGATGGTCTTGGGAACGTTCAGGGGCATGAGTCATTATCGGTGCAGAACGAGCTCGACGAGCTCCAGCAAAAAGCCCGGCAGGAGCCGGGCTTTCGAACAGCGTGCGACAAGCTGCCGATCACTCGTACTAGCGCTTCTTGCGCTGACCTTTGTGCTTGCCGTTGTCATGATGGTGATGCTCGTGGCGATCGTTCTCGACCCGACTGCGACGATCGTCGCGACCGTTGTCAGAGCCCGCATTGACGCCAATACCGGCGCCCAGCGCGCCGCCCAATGCGCCACCGACGATGGCGCCATCACGGCCGCCCACCGAATCACCGACCGCGGCACCGGCACCGCCGCCGATGGCGCCACCGATGACAGCGTTCGTCGTATCGCCAGCGTAGGCGGTGCCGGACAGCAAGGCGGCCAAGGCCAACGCAGCAGCAAATTTACGGTTCATCGAAATCTCCTCATTTCTTCTGGAATGGCCAGCCGCAATCAGTCGTTGCAGTAACGGTCGTGGCGATGATTGCGGCCATTGTCGCGGCCGCGATCGTAACCGCGATATTCGACATAGCGGGGCTGGTAACGCGGCTGGTAGCTGCGCTCGTAGCGACCGTCGTAACGGTTGTCATAGCGACGGTTGTCGTAGCGATTGTCATAGCGGGCATCGTAACGACGATCGTCGTTGCGACGGCCGCTCTGGTTGCCGATCGACGCACCGACCAGGCCGCCGACGGCACCGCCGACCACTGCGCCATCACGTCCACCCACCGAGTCGCCGATGGCGACCCCGGCCGCAGCACCGATCACCGCGCCGAGGATGGCGTTGCCACGGTTGCCGGCCGAAGCCGGAATGCTGGTGGCCGCGCCGAGCAGCAAGGCGGTTGCAATGAAGGTCTTGAACATGACGTGACTCCTGTTTCCGTGATCCGCTGACCGACGCGGATTCGCGTCGTGCTGGGCACAGATTGCAGAGGTCGCGCTGAATCAGAACTGAACTCCTTGCGCGACCGACCAACGGTCAGCCGCGCAAGGAAAAGCTTCAGACACTCGGCGGCTTCTTCGCCTTCGGGCGCGAGGTTGCGCCGGCTTCATATGGCGTCTTCGCCGGCGGTGCGCCCGGCCGGCTCAGCTTGAGCTGACGACCTACGACCCAGACCTTCTGCAGGTCACGGAAGATTTCCTTCGGCATGCCGGCCGGCAGATCGACGAGGCTGTACTCGTTCTCGATCTCGATGCGGCCGATGAAGCTCGACTCGACACCGGCTTCATTGGCGATCGCGCCGACGATGTTACCCGGCTTGACGCCATGGACATGGCCGACTTCGACGCGGAAGGTTTCCATCGGCACCGATTCTTCACGCGGCGCGCGCTTCGGGCGCGGCGTCTCTTCACTGCGCGCAGCGAACGAGGGCGCCCCGGCCAGCGAGGCTGACGGCGAACTGCGCTCGGGACGTTCCGTGCGTTCGGAACGGGCCGGCCGTTCGCTGCTGCGTTCGTAGGGCGCAGCGCCGGTGCTGCTGCCTGCTTCCGGACGCGGACGCGCCGGGCGGGCCGGACGCTCGCCGCGCTCGGCAGACGCGCTGCGATCGTATTCGCGACGCGGCGGCGGGCTGTAGCTCGACGGCGAGGACGATGACTCGACGCTGTAGCTGCGCGGCTTCGGCAGTTCCTGCACGTCGTCGAGCAGCAACGAGGCATCGCCCTGCACCAGCTTGGCCAGCGCGCAGGCGATCTCGATCGCCGGGATGTTCTTCTCGCGCTCGAAGGCTTCGATGATCGGCCGGAACGGTTCGAGACCGCCGCTGGCCAGCGCATCGGAAATCTTCTGCGTGAAGCGGGCGATGCGCTGGGTGTTGACCGCTTCGACCGACGGCAACTCCATCGGCGTGATCGGCTGGCGCGTGGCGCGTTCGATCAGTTTCAGCATGTGCCGCTCGCGCGGCGCGACGAACAGGATCGCTTCGCCCGAGCGCCCGGCGCGGCCGGTGCGGCCGATGCGGTGCACGTAGCTTTCGGTATCGGTCGGGATGTCGTAGTTGAAGACGTGGCTGATGCGCTCCACGTCGAGACCGCGGGCGGCGACATCGGTGGCGACGACGATGTCGAGACGGCCATCCTTCAAACGGTTCACGGTCAGCTCGCGGGCGCGCTGTTCCATGTCGCCGTTGAGCGCAGCGACGTTGTAGCCGCGCGCTTCGAGCTTGTCCGCCAGTTCCTGGGTCGCCGCCTTGGTGCGGGCGAAGATGATCATGCCGTCGAAGCATTCGGCTTCGAGGATGCGGGTCAGCGCATCGAGCTTCTGCATGCCCGACACCAGCCAGTAGCGCTGGCGGATGTTGGTCGCGGTGGAGGTCTTCGACTTGATCGTGACTTCGGCCGGGTCCTTCAGATAGGTCTGGGCGATGCGGCGGATGACCGCCGGCATGGTTGCCGAGAACAGCGCCACCTGGCGCTCCGGCGGGGTTTCCTTGAGGACGAATTCGACGTCCTCGATGAAGCCCATGCGCAGCATTTCGTCGGCTTCGTCGAGCACCAGGCACTTGATCTGCGACAGATCCAGCGTGCCGCGCTTCATGTGATCGAGCACGCGGCCCGGCGTGCCGACGACGACATGCACACCGCGCTTCAGCGCCGACAGCTGCGGGCCATAGCTCTGGCCACCGTAGATCGGCAGCACGTGGAAGCCGGGAATCTTCGCGGCGTACTTCTGGAAGGCTTCGGCAACCTGGATCGCCAGTTCGCGCGTCGGCGCCAGCACCAGCGCCTGCGGCAGACGCTGCTCGGAATCGAGCTTGGACAGGATCGGCAGCGCGAAGGCGGCGGTCTTGCCGGTACCGGTCTGCGCCTGGCCGAGGACATCGCGGCCGGCGAGCAGATGCGGAATGGTGGCGCCCTGAATCGGCGAAGGAGACTCGTAACCGACTGCGTCGAGCGCAGAAAGCACCGGTTCGGAAAGCGCGAGATCGCGGAACGTGACGGAAACTTCAGCAGCCGGTTCGGACATGTCGATACCTGAAAGAGACACTCGCGCACGAGCGTCCGGGTCTTGGGGGAGGCCAGTTGAAAGGCCGGCGAACGCCCGCAAGAACAGCGGCACTCGAATGACGGCGCGATTTTACTCGCTTGTGGGCCCAGCCATCGGCGAGCGGCGAAATGTGAAGGCAGATGGCTGGTCTGCAAGAGGCCACACACTCGCGCCGTGAAATATTCGCGACGGCCGTCACGATGGAATTTTGGCATCGTCCCACGGTCTTCAAATCAGCCTTCCGCCTTGGAAGTCGCACAACATTTCCACGCTTCCTTCGAGGCTCGATCATGCAAGCAGGCAGCTGTCTCTGCGGCAGCATCCGCTACCAATTCGATGGCGAGGTCACGCGCATCGGCCTCTGCCATTGCGCGATGTGCCGCAAGGCCAGCGGCACCGCGTTCGCGGCCAACGCGCCGGTGCCGCGTGACCAGTTCCGCCTGCTCTCGGGCAGCGAGCTGCTGAAGGCCTACGCCTCCAGCCCCGGCAAGAAGCGCTGGTTCTGCTCGAACTGCGGCTCGCCGGTGTACAGCGAATCGGCGAGCTATCCGGAACTCGTACGCATCCGCCTCGGCTCGCTCGACCAGCCGGCCGGCCGGACACCGGACTACCACTACCTGCTCGGCGCCAAGGCCGATTGGGACACCACGAACGACGAGTTGCCGCGCTTCGGTGACTGAGCGCCGCACGCGGTGAAGCGCTTCGCCGCCCTCTATGCGCGGCTGGACGAGACGCGCGCCACCTCGGCGAAAGTCGAAGCGATGCGCACCTACTTCGCCGCCACGCCGCCTGCCGATGCCGCCTGGGGCCTGTACTTCCTGACCGGGGAGCGGCTGAAACGCCTGATCGCGCCGACCCAGTTGCGCGCCTGGATCGGCGACGCCACCGGCCTGTCGCCGACAGTGATCGAGGAGTGCTACGCCCATGTCGGCGATCTCGCCGAAACCCTGGCGTTGCTGCTCGATCGCGCCGACCGACCTGCGCCGATCGAGCGCGGCCTGGCGGAATGGGTCGCCTGGCTGATGGCGCTGCGCGACCGTCCGCCGGACGAGCAGCGCGCCGCCCTGATCGAGGTCTGGGCAGGGCTGGAGCTTCCCGAGTGCTTTCTGTTCAACAAGCTGCTGACCGGCTCGCTGCGCGTCGGCGTGTCGTCCGGTCTCGCGGCTCGCGCGCTGGCGGCGCATGCCGGCTTGCCCGACAGCTTGATTGCACAACGACTCATGGCCCAGCAAGGCGGCCACTGGCAGCCTTCGGCAGACGCGTTCGCAGCACTGCTCGCACCGGGCACGACCGAAGCCCATCCCTCGCAGCCGTATCCGTTCTGCCTCGCGAGTCCGGTGGAAGACGCAGCGGATGGCGTCTGGCAGGACGGCCTGCCGTCGGGGCTCGGGCCGGTTGCCGACTGGCTCGCCGAATGGAAATGGGATGGCATTCGCGGCCAGCTGATCCGGCGCGCCGGGCAGAGCTTTCTGTGGTCGCGTGGCGAAGAACTGCTCAACGGCCGCTTCCCGGAAATCGAAACCGCCGCCGCGCTGTTACCGGACGGCACCGTGCTGGACGGCGAAATCCTCGCTCACGATGGCAGCCAGGTGCTGCCGTTCGCCAAGCTGCAGACCCGCATCGGCCGCAAGATCGTCGGCAAGAAATTGCTCGCCGACGCGCCGGTCGCGTTCGTCGCCTACGACCTGCTCGAATGGCAGGGCGCGGACTGGCGGGCGCGGCCGCTGGCCGAGCGACGCGCGCAGCTGGAGATGATCGTCGCGCAGCTCGCCGCACCGCGGCTACGGCTTTCCGAATGTCTTATAGCCAAGGACTGGAGCAGCCTCGCCGCGCAGCGCGCCGAAGCTCGCGAACGCGGCGTCGAAGGCCTGATGCTGAAGCGGCTCGATTCCGGCTATCAGGCCGGCCGCCGGCGTGGCGCCTGGTGGAAGTGGAAGCTCGACGCGATGAGCATCGACTGTGTGCTCGTCTACGCCCAGGCCGGTCATGGCCGGCGCGCCAATCTCTATACCGATTACACGCTCGCCGTCTGGGCCGGCCCGCTGCCCGGCGAAGGCGCGCTGCTGCCGGTGGCGAAGGCCTACTCCGGTCTGACCGATGCCGAGCTGACCAAGATGGATCACTGGATCAAGCAGCACACGCGAGAGAAGTTCGGCCCGGTGCGCAGCGTCGACGCCAGCCCCGAGATCGGGCAGGTTTTCGAGATCGCCTTCGAAGGCATTCAGGCTTCGTCGCGGCACAAGGCCGGCATCGCGCTGCGCTTTCCACGCATCGCGCGCTGGCGAACCGATAAAAAATCAACAGATGCCAACACCCTCGATGACCTGAAGATGTTCCTGAAACGCTGACGGTCCCCTTGCCCGGGGTCGCCAGCCGTGTCGGCGGCAAGGCTCATGTGAGCCGGGTCATGTTTGCAGCCACTGCGCTTCCACTTGCCCGAAAAAGGGCTGAAGACTTGTGAGCCACATCTCTGATTCGAGGTGGCGCCATCAGCACACCGGGCGTAAGTTCGGCGTTCGGCGCTAGGGGCGTCGCAGACAAAAAAAGCGGCATCAGAATCGGAGAACGCGACATGGCCAGACGCAGTCGGCTCGGCGGTCCTTCCTTGGTTGATGGCATCAACGAGCGGATCTTGACCCCGCGCCGCGCGGTCAAGATCCAACCGCTGGCGAAGCTCACCGATCTGCTGGTTCGACAACCCGAGCTGCGCACCGATCTGGAACTGGTGAAAGTGCCGCGCCTGCCGCTGCTGCCGCGCCCGAAGCGGCAATGGGTACTACGCTCCGAAGACTTCCTGTCGCTGCAGGTCGAGCTGATCAACCTGCAGCCCAAGACCGGTGGCGGACCGGGCCTCAACCCGGCCGTGCTGGTGCCGGCAGGCGCCGGGCCGAGCTACCTGGTGCTGCACTTCGGGCCGCAGTCGATCGCCGAACAGGTGTTCTTCGATCAGCCCTCGCTGCCCACCACGGACGCGCATCTGCAGCGCCCGCTAGCGGCTCCGCCAGCCGCCCCCGCACAACGGCCCGTCGAACAGGCGAGCGATGCGCCTGTCGGCAAGGAGGAGCCGACGGCTCCCCCGATCCGCTCACGGCTGT
>NZ_JAHFRY010000185.1:1679-6391 GCF_023266035.1 Nevskia sp. | reverse complement strand
GATCGCCTACGCCGCACCGCTTTCGGTCGTCGCCGGCAAGAAGGTGCTCAAGGACGCCACCACCCTGGGCTGCGTGCCGGGACTGAAAGCCGCTTGGGATCACTATATCCCGGTGTATGCCAGCGAGGACGCCATAGAAGGTCCCAAGGCCTTTGCCGAGAAACGCAAACCACAGTGGAAGGGACGCTGAAGGAGAACGGCTTGAACGCGAACGAAGGCGCTGCGGCGCAGGAGTCCCCGAAATTCGGCTTCGCCGACGCCGACCTGGCGAAGCTGCCGACGGTGTATGTACCGGGCCTGTTCGCGGGCCAGCGCGTGCTGGTGTCCGGTGCCGGCAGCGGCATCGGCAAGGCCATCGCGTTCCTTTACGCGCGCCTGGGCGCGACGCTGGTGATCTGCGGACGCAAGCCGGAGGCGCTGGAAGCCAGCGCCGATTGGCTGCGCAGGCTCGGCAGCCCCGAGGTGTTGGTACTGCCGCTCAACATCCGTGACCCGGAGGCCGTGAGCCACGCGATGGACGCGGTGTGGGAGCGCTTTGGTGGGCTCGACGTGCAGGTAAACAACGCCGGCGGGCAATTTCCGCAGGCGGCGCTGGATTACAGCGTCAAGGGCTGGAACGCAGTGATCGACACCAATCTCAACGGCACCTGGCACATGATCCAGAACGCCGCCAAGCGCTGGGTGCGCGACGGTGTTCCCGGCAGCGTGGTGAACATCGTCGTTGTCACCGAGCGCGGCCAGCCCGGCATCACGCACACTGCGGCGGCACGCGGCGGTGTGGTCGCGCTGAGCCGTTCGCTGGCACTGGAATGGGCACCGCATCGCATCCGCGTCAACTGCGTGGCGCCGGGCACCATCGAGAGCAATGGCTTCAACAACTACCGCGCGGAAAACGCCGAGCAGTTCTGCAACTCGAACCCCATGAAGCGCAATGGCGACGTCCAGGACATCGCCGAGGCCGTCGTCTATCTCACGGCATCGAGCGGCAAGTTCCTGACCGGCGAGGTTCTGCGCGTCGACGGCGGCGGAACGCTCTGGGGAGAGGCGTGGACCAACGGCCGGCCCGACTACTTCAAGGTGAGCTGATGAACGCAACGACCGCACAAGACGGCCCGGCCATCTCCTTCAAGAGCCACCGCCGCACGATCACCGAAACCGACATCGTCAATTTCGTCAATCTGATGGGGTTGCACGAGCCTTTCTTCATCGACATGGAGTACATCCGAGACCATCTCGCTGAAGGCCACCGCACCCGCTTCGCACCGGGACCGATGGTCATCTCGCTGGGCATGGGCCTGGTCGCAACCCTCATCAAGGATGTGATCGATCGCGCCTTGGTCGGTGCCAATGCCGGCGAGTTCGGCGGCATGACCGGCGTCAACGCGCGCCTGGGCGCGGCGCTGTTTCCCAACGACACCATCCACGTCGAGGGCGAAGCCAGGTGCAAGCCCAAGACCAGCCGCGGCTATACCCTGCTGGAGATCCGCCATCGCGTGATCAATCAGCGCGGCGAGCAGATCGCAGACTTCACCGAGACCGTGTGCTTCCTGCCGTCCACGACGAAGGCGGCCTCATGACGGTACTGGCGGGCGTCACCGTCCTCGACTTGTCGCGGCTGATGGCAGGTCCGTATGCGGCGATGGCGCTCGCGCATTACGGCGCACGTGTCATCAAGATCGAGTCGCTCGAGGGCGAGGAAGGCCGCGGTTTCGGACCGCCGTTCTGCGGCGAGGTGGCCGCCCTTTTCATGATGAGCAACCGCGGCAAGGAGTCCTTGTGCCTGGACTTCCGCAAGCCTGCCGGTCGCACAGTGCTGGAAAAGCTGGTGGCGCGCGCCGACGTGCTGATCCACAGCTTTCGTCTGGATTTCGCCGAGCGCCAGAAGCTGCGTTATGAAGATCTTGCTCTGATCAACCCGCGCCTGGTGCATTACTCGGTGTCGGCCTACGGCAGCGACAGCGCGTACCGGCTCAAGCCCTCGGTCGACAGCGTCATCCAGGGCGTGGCCGGCGGCTTCTACGGCGCCGGCGAGGAGAAGGATCCACCGATCCGCAACAGCCTGCCGATCGTGGACGTGGCCTCCGGGATGTGCGGCGTCAACGGCATCCTCGCCGCGCTGATGGAGCGCCAGAAGAGCGGTCGCGGCCAGGCGGTGGAACTCACGCTCATGGGGACAATGCTCACCTTTCTCGGCAGCAAGATCGCCGAAGCGAGCATCGAGGGTCATTGCGAACGCGAGATCAATCCCGCCATCGTGGCGCCCAGCCGGCATTTCCAGGGTTCGGACCAGCGCTGGTTCACGCTCACGGTCATCAACGACGCGGCGTTCGCGAGACTGTGCAAGCTGGTCGGCCGCCCGGAATGGACGAGCGAAGACCGCTTCCGCGACAACGCCTCTCGCATCCGCCACCGCACCGAGTTGCTGGCGATGCTCGCCGGCATCTTCTCGACCCGTACCGCGCGCGCCTGGATCACCGCGCTGGACAGCGCCGATATTCCCGCAGGCCCGGTCAACACCGTGCCGGACATGCTGGCCGACCCGGTACTGCGCTCCCTGCTCGGCCAGCACGCCGACGTGCCGGGGCTGCCGCAGCCGGAATTCCCGGTGCGCAGCGAACGCGGCATGCGTGACGTTGCCGCGCTGAGGCGCGCGCCGGGACTCGGCGAGCACAGCCGCTCCGTGTTGACCGAGCTGGGCTATGACTCGGCGCAGATCGGGCAACTGTCGGCAGACGCCATCACCCGCCTCGGCGGCGCCCCCCGATTGCAGGACTGAAACACTCGTCCGATGACATCAACAAGAGTGCACGAATGAAGAAACGCGAAGCGGTCATCGTCGGCGTCGCCGACGTTCCTCTGAAAGACGGCAGGGTTGCCGAGCCGCTTTCCGTCCTGCAGGTGCAGGCGCGCGCGGCGCGAGACGCGCTGCGCGACGCCGGCCTGTCGATGCGCGACGTGGACGGCCTGTTGTCCACCGGCATGTGGGGCGTGCCAGGCCCCGGACAGATGCCGACGCTGACTTTGGCCGAGTATTTCGGCATCGCGCCGCGCTTCGTCGATTCCACCAACATTGGCGGTTCGGCATTCGAGGCCTTCGTGGCGCACGCGGCAACGGCGATCGAGACCGGCCGCTGCGAGGTTGCACTCATCACCTACGGCAGCACGCAGAAGAGCGAGAAGAGCCGCAGCCTGGGCGGCCGACCCTCGGTGCTGACCATGCAGTACGAGACCCCCTGGGGCATGCCCACCCCGGTCGGCGGTTACGCCATGGCAGCGATGCGCCACATGCATGAGTACGGCACCACGTCGACGCACCTGGCCGAGATCGCGGTGGCCACGCGCAAATGGGCGCAGCTCAATCCGGCCGAGATGATGCGTGACCCGCTGAGCATCGAGGACGTGCTCGGCAGCCCGATGATCTCGGACCCGCTGCACCTGCTCGATTCCTGCCTGGTCACCGACGGTGGCGGCGCCATCGTCATGACCACCGCCGAGAACGCCAAGGCGTTGGGCCGCACGCCGGTCTACGTGCGTGGCTACGGCGAGTCGAACACCCACTGGACGATGGTCGCCATGCCGGATCTGACGCGCCTGACGGCGGCGGAAATCGCCGGGCGCGAAGCCTTCCGCATGGCCGGCATCGGCCACGACATGATCGACGTCGCGCAGATCTACGACTCTTTCACCATCACCGTGCTGCTGACGCTGGAGGCCCTGGGCTTCTGCAAGCGGGGGGAAGGCGGCGCCTTCGTCTCCGGTCAACGTACCGCGCCCGGCGGTGCCTTTCCGCTCAACACCAGCGGTGGCGGACTGTCCTGTGCACACGCCGGCATGCTCGGCATTTTCCTGCTGATCGAGGCGGTGCGGCAGTTGCGCGGCGAGTGCGGCGAACGCCAGGTACAGAACGCGCGCACGGCGCTGGTCCACGGCACCGGCGGCGCGCTGTCCAGCGGTGCCACCTGCATTCTTTCGCGGAGCTGAGGCGATGTACGAAAAACCCCTACCTGTCATCGATCCCGAAAGCCAGCCCTACTGGGATGCGCTGAAACAGCATCGGCTGCTGCTCAAGCGCTGCCGCGCCTGCCAGCGCTGCCATCACTATCCGCGCGAGCTGTGCCCGCACTGCCATTCCGACGATGTGGAATGGTCGCAGGCTGCCGGCGGCGGCCACATTTACAGCTATACCGTCGCGCGGCGTCCGGCCGGACCGTCGTTCAAGCCCGACACGCCCTACGTCGTCGCCCTGGTCGAACTCGACGAGGGCGTGCGCATGATGACCAACATCGTCACCTTGGACGTCGAGTCCCTGCGCATCGGCCAGCGGGTCGCGGTGCAGTTCGACGATGTCACGCCGGACGTGACCCTGCCCAAGTTCCGGCCGGCCTGAGTGCCATTCAGCGCGCAACCATGAACGACATTTCCGATCCTCCAGAGTGTCCTGATTCCGGCTGGCAACCGCTGGCCGGATTGCGCGTGCTGGATTTCTCGCTGCTGCTGCCGGGACCGTTTGCGACCGTGACGCTGGCCGACCTCGGCGCCGAGGTCATCAAGATCGAACCGCTGACCGGCGACTTCGCCCGGCGCATGGCCGGCCCGATGTTCGCGATGGCCAACCGCAACAAGCAGACCCTCGCGCTCGATCTGAAAAATCCGGCAGTGAGACCCTTGATCGAACGCCTCGCGCGATGGGCGGATGTGGTCGTGGAGGGTTT
>NZ_JAHFRY010000185.1:0-1669 GCF_023266035.1 Nevskia sp. | reverse complement strand
CGCTTGATCTACTGCTCGATCTCCGGCTACGGCCAGGACGGTCCCGCGCGCGACGCACCGGGCCATGATCTGAACTACATCGCTGCCTCTGGTGGACTGATGTACGCGGGCCACTGGACCGGTCCGCCGCGCCGCGCCGGCATGCCGGTCGCAGACCTTGCCGGTGCCAGCTTCGCGGTCATTGCCGTGCTCGCCGCGCTGCACGAGCGGGGCCGTACCGGCAAAGGCGTGTACCTCGACCTGGCGCTGGCAGACGCCGCGCTCGCGTTCACCGCCGCACGCCATGGACTGGACGCGGAGACGCCTTCGCGGGCGCACCTCTATCCGACCAACGACGTGTTTGAAACCGCCGACGGCCGCGCGCTCACGCTCGGCATCATCGAGCCGCATTTCTGGCGAGGCTTCGTCGCCGCCGCCGCCGATATCGCGCCCGACTTCGCCGCGCCCGCCTGGGCCGACGAAATGCGGCGTCTGGCCGATGGCGACGCGCTGCATGCACGCATCGCCGTCGTGATGCGCAGTCAGAGTTCGAGCCACTGGTTGAGTCGCCTGGCGCGCCACGACGTGCCGGCGCATCTGGTGTTGTCGCCCGCCGAGGCCGGGCGCACGCCGCAGGCGCGCGCGCGAACTGGTGATGGAGCATCAGGACCAGCGCCATCTGCCGTTCCCGGTGCGCGCTGACGGACGCCGCGGTGCGCGCCTCGATCGCGTGGCCGGCCGAATCGGCGCCGACGCCGACGAGGTCCTGCTCGGTCTCGGCCTCGCCATTACTGAGATTGATCGGCTACGGGCCTGCGGCGCGCTCGCGATGGCACCGGATTGATCTGGCCGACGGGCCCGCTTCCCCATTCTTTCCCCAAAATCATTTCCATCCTTTCGAGACTGCTCCATGTCTTCGGCAACACTCAGCGCCACCAGCACGACCCGCCTCGCCGCCACCATCCTGATGCTGCGCGACGGCGCCGAAGGTCTGGAGGTCTTCATGGTCGTGCGCCACCACGAGATCGACTTTGCGGCCGGCGCCCTGGTATTCCCTGGCGGCAAGCTCGCCGCAGGTGATGAAGACCCGCGAGTGCGGCTGCGGTGCACCGGCGTCGCCGACCTCGCGCCGAAGCAGATCGCGCTGCGCGTCGCCGCGATCCGCGAGGCCTTCGAGGAATGCGGCGTCCTGCTGGCGCGTGCGCGCGGCGAACGGGTGCTGCTCGGACCCGCGCGCCTGGCCGCACTCGGGCCGCGCTACCGCAAGGCGCTGGACAAGGGCGAGCTCGGCATCGCCGACATGCTGGAGGCCGAAGACCTCGAACTGGCCTGCGAAGAGCTGGTGCCGTTCGCGCACTGGATCACGCCGGCCTTCATGCCCAAGCGTTTCGACACGCACTTCTACCTCGCGGTCGCCCCGGCCGAACAGCTCGCGGTACACGACGGCAGCGAACTCGTGGACTCGCTGTGGCTGCGTCCGGCGCTGGCCCTGTCGCAGGCTGCGGCCGGTGTCCACACGCTGGTGCCCGCAACCGAACTCAATGTGAAGAAGCTCGGCTTCTCCGACAGCGTCGTCGCGGCCCTGTTGGCGGCGCGTGCGCAGCAGGTCGTCACGGTGGTGCCCGAAGTCGTGAAGGGGGCCGAGGGCATGCGGCTGGTGATCCCTGCCGAAGCCGGTTACGGCGTAACC
>NZ_JAHFRY010000184.1 GCF_023266035.1 Nevskia sp. | reverse complement strand
CTGACGTGGGCCACCGCCTTGATCAAGCGATCCAGGTCTTCGCCATGGCGGATCGCGCTGAAGCGGCCGAGATAGGTGACCACGAACCAGGACAGCGCATCGGCGACGTCATCTCCAGTTTCGGGGCGGCAGGCGCCGCTGCGATTGACGGCGGCGATCGCAGCCCGACAGCGGCCGCAGATGGTGTCCATCATCTTCTGGAACTGGATGCCCAGCGTTTCGTCGTTGCGGGCGCTGTCGTTGAACGCAGACAGGATCGCGTGGTGCTTCCGGAACGTCTTGCTGACACCGATCATCGTTGCTTCCATGTCCTCACGCAGCGGCCGTTCGCCGCCGGGCCCGGTGCCCAGCCAGCTGCCGGCACTGTCGACGATCTCGTCGGTGATCAGGCTCATCAGCCGGGCGATCAGCTCGTTCTTGTCGCGGAAATGCGAATAGAAGGTGCCGCGCGACATCCCTGCTTCCACCGCCAGTTCCTCGACCGACAGCGTCACGAAACGCTGCCCCTGTTCGAGCATCCGCTCCATCGCCGCCAGCAGCCGCTCCTCGATGGTCGGCTTCTTGCCGCCGTGCTTGCTGCGGGTACGTCGGGTCGGTCGGGGGCCAATCGTCGTCAGCATTCGGAATCCGGGCAGAGCTTCAGGAGGGGCCTCTATCCGTTGATGCAGAAGCCGTGCCCTCATTCTATCCGGGCCAGCAGCCGTATCGGCCGATCGGGGCCGATCGGGGCCAATCAGGGCTTCGGTATCCGCCAGGCCTTCACGAACAAGCTCACCAGCGACTCCACCCAACGCTTGCGGCTAGCCGGATGGCGAGACGGCGTCAGCAGCACATAACGCCCCGCCCCGCTGGCCATGCCGGAAATCTGCACGGCGGCGTCGTACGGCGAATCGAGATCGACCTGCCCCTTGTCCTTGAGTGCCTGCAGGTAGGCGACCAGCGGCTCGGAAATATGCTGAGAGTCTTCGAGCATCGCCCGGCCCAGCTTCGGGAAGCGGCCGGCTTCGGCGATCACCATGCGCATCACGGCGAGATAGTCCGGGTGCGTGTAGCCGTCGTAGAGCTTGGTGATGATCGCCCGCAGTGCTGTTTCCAGCGGCACATCGTCATTGGCGACGGTGCCGAGCCGAGCCCGTACCGACAGTTGCGCGCGGCGCGCCACTTCGACGAACAACTGCTCCTTGGTCTCGTAATGGCGGTACAGCGTGATCTTCGCCACGCCGGCCTCGCGAGCAATGCCTTCCATGCTCGCCGCCTTCAGACCACGGACGATGAACACCTGCAGCGCGGCATCGAGAATGCTCTTGCGCAGTGCCTCGCCTTCTTCCCGGGTGGGCCGGCCACGGCTGCGTACGACAGGTCGCGGCGCGACCTTGGGCGGCTCGGCAATGACCGACGGATCGGGGCTGCTGACGGCAGCTTTGTTGTTCATCCGCACATGATGCGACATCGCGCGCGAAGGCCGGAGTTCGTCACGCGTCGCGCTGGCATATTGAAGCGCCGCCACCTATATCGTATGGTACCGTACTTTTTTTCGTCGTTTCACTCGACTCAAGGGAAAGACCGATGGCGCTCTACGCTTCCGATGCATTGGCTGGCAAACGCATTCTCGTCACCGGTGGCGGCACCGGCCTCGGCAAGGGCATGGCGAAACACTTCGCCAGCCTGGGCGCCAACGTCCACCTGTGGGGCCGCCGCATCGACGTGCTGGAAGCCGCAGCCGCCGAGATCAACGCCGACTACGCGGCGCCGCGCGCCTTCGTGCAGACCGTCGACATCCGCAAGGCAGAGCTGGTCGATGCCGCCGTCGGCGAGATCTTCGACAAGTTCGGGCCGCTGACCGGCCTGGTCAACAACGCCGCCGCCAACTTCATCGCGCCGACCAAGGATCTCTCGCCGCGCGGCTTCGAAGCGATCACCTCGACGGTGATGAACGGCGGCTTCTTCACCACCCACGCCGTCTGCAAGCGCTGGATCGCGCTCGGCCTGCCGGGCTCGGTGGTGTCCACTCTGGTGACCTGGATCTGGACCGGCTCGGCCTATGTCGTGCCGTCGGCGATGGCCAAGGCGGCGATCAATGCGATGACCATGTCGCTGGCCGTCGAATGGGCCAAGTACGGCATCCGCCTGAACGCGGTCGCACCCGGCCCGTTCCCCACCGAATACGCCTGGCAGATGCTCAGCCCGACCGGCGATGCCGCCGTTGGCGCCACCCAGGCCGACGAAGTGCCGGCCGGCCGCTACGGCAAGATCGAGGAACTCGGCAACCTGATGACCTTGCTGATGAGCGATGGCGCCGACTACATCACCGGCGAAACCATCTGCATCGACGGTGGCCATCACCTCGCCGCGCCGTCGACCTTCGCCGGCCTGAACAAGCTCGACGATGCCGCCTGGGCGCGCATCAAGGAAGCGGGCATCGCAGCGACCAACGCAAGCAAGGCACAGCGCTCGGTCTGATCCGTCAGGAGCCGTCACGCGCGTTCATTCCACGCGTGACGGCTCAGCGCCACAGCCGATAACATCCAAAGCATCAGCAGCGAATCGCCACGACCTGCCGCCGTTAAAAACAACAATCAAGGGCCGGGCCTCACGTAGAGAGGAGCATGCGCATGACGCAGCAATCCGGCACCCATGGCGGCAAGTCTTCTAGCTCCGGCGTCGATCGGAAAACCTTCTGCGGCATCTGCGAAGCTTCCTGCGGCGTGGTCGTCACCGTTGCTGGTGACGATGTGCTGAAGATTCGCGGCGATGTCGATCACCCCAATTCCAAGGGCTTCCTATGCCCCAAGGGCGCCGCGTTCGGCGCCGTGCGCGACGATCCTGACCGCGTACTGCGGCCGCTGCAGCGCCAGGCCGATGGCAGCTTTCTTCCGGTCAGCTGGGATACCGCGCTTGATGACATCGGCGTACGCCTGCGCAGTCTGATCAAGCGCCACGGCACCGAATCCGTCGGCGTGCATCTCGGTAACCCCAACGGCTGGAACTACGGCGCCTTCATGTGGCTGCTGGGCATGGCGGCGGCGCTGAAGACCAAGCACCTGTACACGGCGTCGTCGGTCGACATCAACAACTACTGGGTGGTCGGCGAGTTGCTTTACGGCCACAATCTGGTGACGCCGTTCCCGGACATCGCCCACACGAAATTCCTGCTGGTGCTTGGCGCCAATCCGGTGGTCACGCACGGCAGCATGATGACCGCCGGGCGGGTCAAGGAGCAGATGGCGGCGATCGTCGAACGAGGCGGCCGCGTGGTGGTCATCGATCCGCGTCGCTCGGAAACAGCCGCGCAGTTCGAATGGCAGCCGATGCGCCCGGACGGCGACCCCTGGCTGCTCGCCGGCATGCTGAAGACCATCCTCGACGAAGGCCTTGCCGATCAGGAAGCCTTGCGCCAGCAGACCCGTGGTGCGGCGTCACTGCCGAACCTGCTGAAGGATGTGACGCCGGCCAGAGTCGCCGCTGAAACCGGCATCGCCTGGGCGGACGTGCAGAAGCTGGCCAGAGACTTCGCGGCCTCGCCGGCAGCCTCGCTGTACGGCCGCTGTGGCGCTTCGCTGGGTCCGTTCTCGACCTTGACCAAGTATCTGATCGACGTCATCAACATCGCCACCGGCAATCTCGACAAGCGCGGCGGCGCGGTCTTCGGCCAGCCGATGCTCGACACCGAAGCCTTCACCAAACTGTTCAAGAGCAATGGCTATGACCGCTGGCGCACCCGGGTCGACGGCATCCCGGAAGTGCTCGGCACCTCGCCGCTGGCCTCCCTGCCACGCGAGATCCGCACACCGGGCAAGGGCCAGTTGCGTGCGCTGCTGATCGCCTCCGGCAACATCGCGACCACCTCCTGCGCGTCCGGCGATGTCGGCGCCGCGCTCGACGAACTGGAGCTGCTGATCTCGCTGGATCCGTACCTGACCGAGACCAACAAGCGCGCCCACTACATCCTGCCGCCCACCCTTTGGCTGGAGCGCGACGGCCTGCCGATCTTCAGCCAGATGCACGCCGGCGTGCCCTATGCGCAGTGGGCGCCGGCCACGGTCTCGGCACGCGGCGAAGCCCGTGACGACTGGTGGATCATCGATGCGATCTGCAAGCAGATCGGCCTGGTTCCGTCGCCCTCCAAGCTCGTGCAGCTGCTCGGCAAGCTCGGCGTGCGCCTGACACCGGCAGTCGCCGTCGACCTGTTCATGCGCATCGGCCCAGCTGGCGACTGGTTCGGCCTGCGCAAGGGCGTCAGCCGCAAGAAGCTCTATGGGCAGACCAGTGGCGTGCAGCTGAACGATGCGCCAGCCGTCGGCGTCTGCCGGCGGAGAGTCCATCACAAGGGCGGCCTGATTCCGCTCGACCAGCCGATGATGCACACCGAAATGGCACGCATGGTCGCCCGTACTGCGGAGGACGATCCGACGTTCCCGTTGCGGCTGATTTCCTTGCGCGAACTCCGCTCGCAGAACAGCTGGCTGCACAACGTGCCGAAGCTGACCACCGGCGATCGCCGTCCGCACCTGCGCATCCATCCGACTGACGCCAAGCCGCTGGGCTTGATCGACGGTCAAGAAGTGGTGATCACCTCGCACTGGGGCGAGATCCAGGCACCGGTCGCGATCAGCGAAGAGATGATGCCGGGCACCGTGGCCCTGCCGCAGGGCTGGGGCCATGGCGGTGGCTGGCGACGTGCGGTCGCGATCGGCGGTGGCCGCTACAACGATCTGACTTCGAACGACGCCGCCGAAATCGACATCCCGTCCGGCAATGCCGTACTCAACGGCCTGCGGGTGCGGGTCTCCCAAGCCTGCATCGAGATGGCACAAGCAAGCTGATACATCGTCCGTAAGGACCAGCCCGGCTGGCATCGCCGTAGCCCGGACTTCTACGATGCAAGCTCGTCTCCGCTCCGCAGAGAGCGGTTTTTCGATCGCTGGAGGAGACCTCAATGCTGAAGATTCATCACCTCGTCGCATCCCGTTCCGACCGTATCGTCTGGCTCGCGGAAGAGCTCGAAATCCCGTACGAACTGGTCCGTCATCTACGCAATCCGCAAACCTTCCGTGCGCCGGATTCGCTGCGCGCAATCACACCGCTGGCCAAGGCGCCGGTGATCGAGGATCAAGGCGTGGTGGTCTCCGAATCGTCGGTGATCTGCGACTACCTGATCGACCAGTACGGCCAGGGCCGCCTGCGTCCTTCGGCCGGCACGCCGGCAAGGCTCGACTACGCGTACTGGATGGCGTCTTCGGAATCGACGCTGATGGTTCCAGTACTGATCGACGTGCTGTCGACGATGACCCAGTCCGATGCCGCCGGCCTGCTCGGCTTCGCGATGGGCGAGTACGCGACCATGTTCGGCCATGTCGAACGCACCTTGGGCAAGCACGCCTACATTGCTGGCGACAGCTTCACGGCGGCTGACGTGATGGTCTATTACACCTTGGCGATGGCGGCCGGCACCGCCCTGCCGATCCCCAGCCGCGCGCCGATGGCCGACTACCCGCTGCTTGGCGATTACCTCGCTCGTCTCGAATCAAGACCGGCCTGGCAGAAAGCCAACAAGCTCTGCGCGGCCTGAGGATCTGCTTCACGTCATGCCGGTGCAGGCACCGGCACGACGTCCTGATTCAGGCGACTTGAGACGGCGCTGCTTCCAGCGCCTCCACCAGCAGCGCCAGCGCGGCATCGGCGAACGCCCACATGTTCGCCACCCGATCGCCACTGCCGGTGCGGATGGTCCGCACCAGATTCACCGGCCCGACGACGGCGATACAGGTATGGCCGGCCGGATCGCCATAGCGATTGCCGTCAGGCCCGGCGGCACCGGTTTCCGACAGCCCCCACAAAACGCGTTCGCCATGCTTGGCGCGCACCGCTTCGGCCAGCCATTGAGCGTAAGGCTCGGAGCTGGAGCGGATGCCGCGCGCCTGCATGTCTTCGATCGAGATGCCGGCAAGGCCCCGAATGGCGCGTAGCGAATAGGTGATCGCGCCACCGGCGAAATAGGTCGACGCGCCGGGCACCGCCAGCAGGCTCGCCGAGACCAGACCTCCCGCCGAGGTTTCACCGATCGCGATTTTCTCGCCACGCGCTTTCAGCAGTTCGCCGGCGCGGCTGCCCATCTGTAACAGGTCATGCATGTTGGCGCTCTCCCCGAGGAATGATCGATCAGCGGCCGCTGAACACCGGCTTCTGCTTGGCCAGCACGGACTGGATGGCGTTCCAGGAGTCCTCGGTCTTCGCACAGGCAGCGATCGCGCGAGCTTCCATCTCCAGCTGGGTGTCGAGCGAGGTGTCGAAGGTCGCCAGCAGCAGCTTGCGCAGCTCGCCGTACGTGCGCGTCGGGCCTGCCGCCAGTTGCGCGGCCAGGGCTTCGGCTTCCGCCGCCAGCGCGCCGTCGTCGACCACCCGATTG
>NZ_JAHFRY010000099.1 GCF_023266035.1 Nevskia sp. | reverse complement strand
TGCTTGAAGGACACGTCCCGGCATCGGACATCAAACGGCTGCTCGCCGAACGTCCCACCGGCCGCGGCATCGCGGTGCCGGACATGCCGATCGGCTCGCCGGGCATGGAACAGGGTGATCGGCAGGACCCGTTCGATGTCGTCCTGTTTGGCGACAACGGGCAGCAGCAGGTGTTCTCGACGCATGGTCCTGCCAAAAATGGCGAAGTGGCCGCAGGGTCATCAGCGCTTCCATAACCGAGGATATTCAGTTATGAGCAATTGTTGCGGTAACTCGCGCGGAAGACCGTGGTCGCTGTACATCACAGTGCTCATCCTATGCCTGGCGCTCGTGTTCGTCGTGGCCCAAGGAGCGCCGGTGGCCGAAGATGAATCCGCTGCACAGATCGCCGACCGATTCGCCGATGCCCTGGCCACAGGTGATCAGGCAACCGTCCGCGCCTTGTTGCTGCCGAAGGTGCTGATCTTCAAATCCGGCGGAGCAGACTGGTGCCGGCCCTCGACATCGCTGGCGTAATAGGTCGCGGTCTCGCCGGTGCAGTTCAACTCGCACTTGCGACGCCGGTCGTCCTCTGGGGCGGCCGGCCATTCTTCGTGCGCGGCTGGCAGTCGCTGATCAACCGCAGTCTGAACATGTTCACGCTGATCGCGCTAGGCACCGGCGCAGCCTGTGGCTTCAGTATCTTCGCCCTGCTGTTCCCCGAATTGCTGCCAGCATCGTTCCGGATGGCGAACGGCATGCCGCCACTGTATTTCGAGGCTGCGGCCGTCATCACGGCCTTGGTGCTGCTCGGTCAGGTGCTGGAACTGCGCGCACGTTCGCAGACTTCCGGCGCAATCAGAGCACTGCTGCAACTCGCACCGAAGACGGCGCATCGTCTGGATGATGATGGAGCCGAAAGCGAAGTCGATCTGGCAACGGTCGTGATCGGCGACCGGCTGCGGGTTCGCCCCGGCGAGAAAATTCCCGTGGATGCGGAAGTGATCGACGGCAGCAGCCATGTCGATGAGTCGATGCTGACGGGCGAGCCGAATCCGGTGCGGAAAGGGGCCGGCGATGCTGTGATGGGAGGCACCCTCAACGGTACGGGCAGTCTCGTCATCAGCGCCCAGCACGTCGGCACCGACACGCTCTTGGCGCAGATCGTCCATATGGTTTCGCAGGCGCAGCGATCGCGTGCGCCGATACAGCGGCTCGCCGATCAGGTCGCAGGCTGGTTTGTGCCGCTGGTGGTCACCATCGCGGTGCTTGCCGCCGTCGGCTGGGCCGTGTTCGGCCCGGCACCGGCCCTGGCGCATGCGCTGGTCGTCGCGGTCTCGGTGCTCATCATCGCCTGTCCCTGCGCGCTGGGACTAGCGACGCCGATGTCGATCATGGTCGGCGTCGGTCGCGGTGCCCATGAAGGGGGGCTGATCAAAGACGCGTCGGCGCTCGAACGGATGGAAAAGGTCGATACGATTGTCGTAGACAAGACCGGCACGCTGACCGAAGGCAAGCCGACTTTGCAGGCGATCATTCCGGCCGATGGAGCCAGTGAAGAAACACTTTTGCGTCTGGCCGCAGCGACCGAATCCGCAAGCGAGCATCCCCTGGCGCGAGCCATCGGCGATGGTGCGACGGCTCACAAGCTGACGATCCCCAATGCGGAGCAGTTTGCTTCCGATCCTGGGCTGGGCGTGTGGGCGCAGGTTGAGAGTCATCGCGTGCTAGTTGGCAACGCCGCGCTCATGCAGCGTGAAGGCATCGACGCGACCGCCCTGGTCGCGCGTGCCGACGAATACCGTGCTCAGGGCCACACCGTGGTATTTGTCGCTGCCGACGGTAAGGCACTCGGGCTGCTTGGCATTGCCGATGCGATGAAACCGACGACCGCCGAAGCGGTCGCCGCGATCAAGGCGCGCGGCATCAAACTGATCATGCTCACCGACGATGAGACGCGCACGGCGCAGGCTGTTGCTGCCCGGCTCGGCATCGACGACGTACTCGCCAATGTCATGCCGGCCGACAAGGCAGCGGCTATCGAGCGGCTACAAAAGCAAGGCCGCGTTGTCGCAATGGCCGGTGATGGCGTCAATGACGCGCCGGCACTGGCATGCGCGGATGTCGGCATCCAGTCGGCTGGTATCACGCTGTTTGGTAGCGATCTGCGAGGCATCGCGAGAGCCGCAGTTTTGTCGCACGAGGTGATGCGCAACATCCGTCAGGACCTGTTTTTTGCCTTCGCCTACAACGTCGTCGGCATTCCAATTGCGGCCGGTGCGCTTACCCATTCTTCGGGGTATTGCTGTCGCCGATGCTGGCGAGCCTGCCGATGAGCCTGTCGTCGGTGTCCGTCATCGGCAATGCGCTTCGGTTGCGCGGAGCCCGGTCGTGAAGGCCGACTCGGAGGTCGCCGAAGCACGGCGTTTTGGACCTATTTTCGCGGACTTTGCGCGTATACCGCGCCGTGAAAATTGGCGTAAAGTGAAACGATCAACAAGAAGCAACCCGACTTTCAACTAGACCCCATAGACAGCATCTAAAAACCTCCATGTCATTCCGGCAAATCATCGCAATCTTCATGATCCTCGTGAGCCTCACGGCTCAGGCGAGGACGGAGTTTGCCTGCGGAATGAGTCCGGCCGCGATGACGGCTCATGACTGCTGCCCGCCGGATAAAAAGGCACCCTGCGCTGCGGGGATTGGTGAGAAAGCCTGCTGCGATAAGGTGGCGTCCAACGATGCGCCATTGGGTCAGGCTGCTACCACAGTAGACACGTCGCATCACGGTGGTCTTCAGATCGGCGATCTTCCGCCGACGTTCCTCCCCGCGATCACGGCGCTGATCCCCTCGGCGGTCGATACCGCCGGCCGCTATCACGTTGCTCACGAACTCGATGCCGGCTGGTATCGAGTCCAACCGCTGTACCTCCAGACGGCGCGCCTGCGCCTATAAGTTCGATGGTCTTTGCGGCTCGCTGCTGAGCCGCCCGGCACTGTTTTTCGTGGCTGGCCCTGCTTGGGTCGGCTCGATCATCGAATCCCTTGAGAGGTACAAAAATGTCTACCTATAAGTTTGCGCGGCGCGCCCTGCTCGCCGCTGTTGTCATCGCTGTGTCCGCTGGCCCTGTCACGGCGCACGCCCGCGACGCATCGCCTGCACCAGGTTCCTTCGCCGCGATCATGGCGATCAAAGACCCGTCGCACTTCGGACCGCACCTGCCGGCTGCCGATCTTCCGCCACGGACGGACGCTTGGGCGCCGGCACCCGGTTCCTTTGCCGCAATCATGTCGATCAAAGACCCGTCTCATTACGGGCCGCATCTGCCGGCAGCGGATCTGCCGCCTCGGGCCGGTTGCACGCTGAGATCCGGGTCATGGGAAGCGATCATGTCCGTTAAAGACCCGCAGCGCTATGGGCCTTGCGGACGCCGCTCGACCGACAAGCACTGAGTCACTCGCTAACCGCAGCCGGTTCCGATTTTTGGGACCGGCTGCTTTGTGCATATCGCGTTTTGCAAAGAGACTGACATGAGATTTTCCCGATTGTTCTTGCCTTACTCCTCTTGCTTGCTGCTCCTGTTCGTTGCAGGCGTTGCAAGTGCCGCAGACGGATTGGCGGGAACTTCTGATACCAATTCCTCCGATCCACCTGCCGCCGGTGCGGGGCCGCCGTTATCGCTCGACGAGGCCGTCCGGCTCTCCCTAACCGATCAGCCGGTGTTGACCGGGCGCGAAGCACAGATCGAGGCCGAGGAGCAGCAAGCCATTGCCGCCCGGCAGCTCCCGGACCCGAAACTTTCCGGGGGACTGAAGGAGCTGCCCATCAATACCGGCGAATCGTTCAGCCTGCGCCGCGACAGCTTCACCGAGTTCACCGTCGGACTCAGCCAGGATTTTCCGCGTGCCGACAAACGCCGCCTCAAGGGCGAGCGCAAGCAACTTGAAGCCGATGCCGACCGCGCGGCACTCGATAACGACCGACGCTCGGTTCGCCGCGATACGTCGCTCGCCTGGTTGGATATCTACGAGGCCGAGCAAGGGCTGAAGCTGACGCAGAAAATGTCGTCGGAAGCCGCGCTACAAACGAAATCGCTCGAAAAAGACTACGGCAACGGCAAGGCGTCGCAGGCTGATTGGCTGGCTGCGAAAGTCGAAGTGGGGCTGGCCGATGACAAGTCACATGACTGGCTGCACCGTGCCCTGCGCATGCGCGCCGGCCTCGCGCGCTGGATCGGCGACGATGCAGGCCGACCGCTGGCCGATTCGCCGTCATTGCCACCACCGGCGAGCGGACTCCCTGCGCTGATCGCGGCGGTCGATCATCACCCGGTCGTCGGCGGCTTGGACAAGCAGATCGCCGCCTCGACCACCGACATCGCTATCGCCCGACAAGCCTATAAACCCGATGTCTCCGTGGAAGGCTACTTCGCCTATCGGCAGGACTTCGCCGATTTCGTCGGCGTGCAGGTGAGCATCGACTTGCCGTACTTCACGAAGAACCGCCAGGACCGCGACTTGGCCGCCGCGCTCCAGCAGTCGAATGTGAGCACAGAGCGCAAACGGGACATGCTGCGCGAGCTGCACGCGCAGGTGAACCAGGACTATCTCGACTGGCATCACTACCAGGTCCGCGTCGGCGAATTCGACAACACCATTCTTCCCGATGCCCAGCGGCGCATTGATGCCGCCCGCAGCGCCTACGAGGCGGGACGCGGCAGCTTCGACGCCGTGCTGCTCGCACGCCGCAGCCTGCTCGATACCCAGCTTCAACGTCTTGCGCTCGCCGTGGAAGCGGCGCGCGCCCAGGTTCGTCTCGATTATTTGACTGCTTCGCAAACCTCTTCAGGAGAAGCACCATGAAGCGCCCCAACAAAGGTGAGTCCAACATTCTGCTGATCGTTTCAATGGTGATCCTGGTCGGCGGGATTGGTTTTGTATTGTTCCGTAACGGGCATGGCAGCCAGCCGAAGACCGATGCCTGCGGCAACGCTGCACCAAGCTATTGGTATGACCCGATGGTGCCGACCCAGCGTTTCGACAAGCCCGGCAAGTCGCCCTTCATGGACATGCAGCTCGTCCCGAAATGCGGCGACGCCGCGCCGGCCACTGCGGGCACGGCTACCTCGGATGCTCCCGCAGCGGAGAAGAAGCCCTTGTTCTGGTACGACCCGATGGTGCCGGACCAGCACTTCGACAAACCCGGCAAGTCGCCGTTCATGGACATGCAACTGGTTGCGAAATACGGCGATGATGCCGGCGGCACTGCGCCGGCCGGCAGCATCGGCATCGACGCCCGTGTCGTCCAGAACCTTGGCGTGCGCCTGGCAACTGTCGAGCAAGGCAGTTTCGCGCGCGTGGTCGATACGGTCGGGACCGTGGCCGTCGATGAGCACCGCATCCAGGCAATCCAGGTGCGTCAGCCTGGCTGGGTCGAGCAGCTCGATGTCCGCGCGGCCGGCGACGCTGTGCGTCGCGGGCAGCGGCTCGCCGCCGTCTACTCGCCGGACTTACTTGCAACGCAGCAGGAGCTGCTGATCGCCCGCAGCTCAGGTGATCCCTCGCTGATTCAGGCCGCGCGCAGACGACTGCTGCTGTTCGGGTTGTCGGAGAGCCAGGTCGCGCACATCGAAAAAACCGGCGAGTCGGAACGCAGGGTCAACTACTACGCGCCGTTTGATGGCTACGTCATGGAACTGGGTGTCCGTCAGGGTGCAGCCGTGCAGCCGGACACGATGCTGTTCCAACTGGCCGATCTCTCCAGCGTCTGGGTGAATGCCGAAATACCGGAAACACAGGCGGCGTGGATCAAGCCGGGCGATCCGGTAAAAGCCGAAGTGCCCGCGTTGCCGGGCGAAGGATTCAGCGGGCGCGTCGATTATCTCTACCCGGAGTTGATGCAGGCCACACGCACGCTGAAGATTCGCGTCGTCGTTGCGAATCCCGGCGAGAAGCTGCGGCCGGGAATGTTTGCGACGGTGCATCTCACAGGTGTACCGCGCGAGCAGGTGCTGACGGTGCCAACCGAGGCGGTCATCAAGACCGGCGAGCGCAGCGTCATCATCGTCGCAGACGACGAGACGCACTTCCGTCCTGCGCTGGTCCGCGTCGGTGCTGAACACGGCGGCCGATCCGAAATCCTTGAAGGGGTGACGCTTGGCCAGAAGGTGGTTGCATCGGGTCAGTTCCTGATCGACTCCGAGGCCAGCCTGCGCGGCGCCTTCGATAATTTAACGGGATCGGGCACAGGGTCCGGTGACGGCAAGGAGAAAGACGCCGATCCGAAGCTGATGCCGGCACCTTCGGCCGCCGCGCCGGGCGCACCATCGGACGGGGGGCACTGACATGCTCGCGTCCGTTATCCGCTGGTCGATACAGAACCGCTTCCTGGTGCTGATGGGCACCTTGCTGCTGACAGCCTGGGGCATTCACGCAACCCTCTCGACACCGCTCGATGCATTGCCGGACTTGTCCGATACGCAGGTCATCATCCGCACCGAGTTCCCCGGTCAGGCCCCGCAAGTGGTCGAGGATCAGGTCACCTATCCGCTGACCACGACGATGCTGTCAGTGCCCGGCGCACGCACCGTGCGCGGCTATTCGTTCTTCGGCGACTCCTACGTCTACATCATCTTCGACGACAAGACCGACCTGTATTGGGCGCGCTCGCGCGTGCTCGAATACCTCAACCAAGTCACCGGCCGCTTGCCGCCATCGGCGAAACCGACGCTCGGGCCTGACGGCACCGGCGTCGGTTGGATTTATGAGTACGCACTGGTCGATCACAGCGGCAAGTACGACACCTCGCAGCTTCGCGCCTTGCAGGACTGGTTCCTGAAGTACGAACTCAAGAGCGTGCCGAATGTCGCCGAAGTCGCCAGCGTCGGCGGCCTGGTCAAGCAATACCAAGTCGTGCTCGACCCCGACCGTATGCGCGCGCTCGGCGTCACCATCGACAAGGTGAAGTCCGCGCTGCGCGACTCGAACAATGAAACCGGCGGCTCGGTGCTGGAACTCGGCGAAGCCGAATACGCCGTCCGCGCAACCGGCTACCTGAAAAGCCTCGACGATTTCCGCACGGTGCCCGTAGGACTCGGCGCTGGCGGCACGCCGATCCTGCTCGGTGATGTCGCTCGTATCCAGATCGGCCCCGAAATCCGTCGCGGCATTTCCGAACTCGATGGCAAGGGCGAGGCCGTCGGCGGCGTCATCGTCATGCGCGCCGGCAAGAACGCGCTGGAAACGATTGAGGGGGTGAAGACCAAGATCGCCAGTCTGCAACAGGGTCTGCCCAAGGGCGTCGAGATTGTCGCGACCTATGACCGTTCGGAACTGATCCACAAGTCGGTCGCGACCTTGCGCGACCGGCTGATCGAGGAATTCATCGTTGTCACCGTCGTCTGTGCGCTATTCCTGTTTCATCTACGCTCGGCACTCGTCGCCATCGTCAGCCTGCCGCTCGGCATCCTTGCCGCGTTCACGGTGATGAACTGGCAGGGCGTCAACGCCAACATCATGTCGCTCGGCGGCATCGCGATTGCCATCGGCGCAATGGTCGATGCGGCGGTGGTGATGATCGAGAACGCACACAAGCACGTCGAAGTCTGGAACCACGCCAACCCCGGACGAAAACCGACCCTTGCCGAGCAGACTGCCTTGATCGGTGAAGCCGCAGCCGAGGTCGGCCCAGCCCTGTTCTTCAGTCTGCTCATCATCACCCTGAGCTTCGTGCCGGTGTTCACGCTGGAGGCGCAGGAAGGAAAGCTGTTCGGGCCTTTGGCGTTCACCAAGACCTATTCGATGGCCGCTGCCGCCGGGCTGTCGGTGACGCTGATTCCGGTGCTGATGTTCTATTTCATCCGGGGCCGAATCCCGGACGAGCGCAGCAACCCGGTCAACCGCGTCCTGATCGCGATCTACAGACCTTTGCTTGCCTTCGTTCTGCGCTTCCCGAAAGCGACGCTCGGTGTCGCAGGTTTGTTGTTGTTGCTGACCGTCGTGCCGGTCACCAATCTCGGCAGCGAGTTCATGCCGCCGCTGGTCGAAGGCGATCTGTTGTACATGCCTTCGGCCTTGCCGGGCCTGTCTGCGGACAAGGCTTCGCAACTCTTGCAGCAGACCGACAAAATCCTGATGCAGTTTCCAGAAGTCGAGCGCGTCTTCGGCAAGGTCGGTCGCGCCGAAACCGCGACCGATCCGGCGGGCCTTGAGATGTTCGAGACCACGATCCGCTTCAAGCCGCGTTCGGAATGGCCGAGCGGAAAAACACAGGATCAGTTGATCGACGAGATGAATGCGGCGCTGACGATTCCTGGTCTTGCCAACCTCTGGGTGCAGCCGATCCGCAACCGCATCGACATGCTCTCGACCGGCATCAAGAGCCCCGTCGGCGTGAAGATCGCCGGGCCGGACTTGAAGATCATCGAGAAGATCGGCGAAGAGGTCGAGGCCACCGTCAAGGCGGTGCCCGGTACCCGGTCGGCCTATGCCGAGCGCGTGCGAGGTGGACGCTACGTCGAGATTCACATTGATCGTGTCCGCGCCGCCCGCTTCGGCCTTTCGCTGGCCGACGTGCAGCAAGTCGTGGCGCTCGCCATCGGCGGCGAAAACGTCGGCGAAACCGTTGAGGGCTTGCAGCGTTTCCCGATCAACATCCGCTACCCGCGTGAGCTGCGCGACTCCGTTGACAAGCTGCGCGTGCTGCCCATCGTCACCGAAGCAGGCGCCACGACCACGCTCGGCGCGGTGGCCGATCTCGTCGTCACCGACGGCCCGCCGCAGTTGCGCAGCGAAAACGCGCGACTCAACGGCTGGGTCTTCGTGGACATCAGCGGACGCGATCTAGGCAGCTATGTAGCGCAGGCGCAGAAGCTCGTCAGTCAGCGCGTCACACTGCCGCCCGGATATTCGATCACCTGGTCAGGGCAGTTCGAGTATCTGGAGCGCGCGACCAAGAAGCTGGAGCTGGTCGTGCCGTTCACCTTGGTCATCATCTTCGTGCTGCTGTATCTGACCTTCCGCAGCTTCGCGTCTGCGACGCTCATCATGGCGACGTTGCCGTTCGCGCTGGTCGGTGGGCTGTGGCTGCTCTACTTGCTTGGTTACAACCTTTCGATTGCCTCGTCGATTGGCTTCATTGCGCTGGCCGGTGTCGCGGCCGAGTTCGGCGTCATCATGCTGATCTACCTCGATCAGGCCATCGAGAAGCGGCGCAAGAAAGATCAGTTCCACACGGAGAGCGATCTGATCGAGGCCATCGAAGAAGGCGCCGTGCTTCGCGTGCGGCCCAAGGCCATGACCGTCGCGGTCATCGTCGCCGGCCTGCTGCCGATCATGTTCGGCGGTGGCACCGGCTCGGAAGTCATGCGGCGCATCGCAGCGCCGATGGTCGGCGGAATGATTACCGCACCGATGCTCTCGATGTTCGTGCTGCCTGCGGCCTACCTGCTGATCCATCGGCGCGCACTGCGTCGGTTATCGCCCAAAAGCGATCCCACGTAGTAGCTATGAGCTTAGCCACTGAGTGATCGGTCGCAGCGGGCAGCTCCTAGCCCGCTGCGATCTCAACTGATGGAGCCTGTCTGGCTGCCTGGTGCGGACAGCCTCGCTGACTCGGTTTGTAATGCGTCGTCGCCAGCGACTTCTTGACTCAGCATTTTATTTAAATAATTGTAGAAATATGGAATTATAACTGACCGTCAACCACCTGGCCGCACTCGCACAAGACACGCGCTTTGCTGTCCCGACAATCAGCCGGCAATGGGGATACCCGCTGGGTGGCCACGAAATCCCGGTTGCAGGGCCGATACGAGGACCGCGACATCGACCTTGATTCCACCGAGTCGCTGGTCTTGCAGCGTGGTGACGGCGGCTGGCGGATCGCTCACGTTCATTGGTCGTCTTCGCCGCATCCGCTGATCACCCCATGACGAGACTCGTCGCCAATCGTTGGCGAGATGTCCGTGAGGATGATCCGCCGCCCCAGCTTTCAAATCGCCACGACAGGCCCTTGTACCTGGTCGGAATTCAGCTCGACGGTGACGTGAACCAGTTCCTCGTGGATCGATAACTGGCGCCGGAAGTAGTCGGGTTCGGCAGTCGCCGCTGTCGAAAGACCCAGGATGCAGACGTACTTGTTCTTGCCGACGCGCCAGACGTGAAGATCGTCGATACGGGCAGGAATCGGACTCGCCGCGATCACCTCGCGGATCTCGCCTACCACCGGCGCTTTCATCTCGGCATCCAGCAGCCCGCGACCACTGTCGCGCAGCAGCCCGCGCGCCCATACCGCGACCAGCGTCGCGCCGACAATTCCCATCACCGGATCGAGCCAACTTGCGCCCCAGATCATGCTGCCGACGAGTGCCAGGATCGCCAGCACCGACGTGGCCGCATCCGCGACTACGCGCAGATAGGCAGCGCGCAGGTTGAGATCCTGCCAGCTGGAAACCGCTTGACTCTGGACCTTGGTCCGGGGTTTACGCTGCTTCCACACCGTTTGAAGGAGCTTGTCATGACCATGTTGCAACCGATCACGCCAACCGCTGCCGCAGCCAAGAGCTGCTGTCACGCGAAGCACGGTGCGAATAGCGAACCGCGCACGGCTGGGGGCGCGACTGCGATCGATCCGGTCTGCGGCATGACGGTCAATCCGGCGACCGCGCTCAAAGTCGATCTTGCCGGCAACAGCTACTACTTCTGCAGCGCCGGCTGCCAGTCGAAGTTCAAGGCAGCGCCTGACCAGTTTCTGCATGCCAAGGTGGCTCCTGCACCTGCGTCGATTTCCAGCGACGCGATCTACACCTGCCCGATGCACCCGGAAGTGCGTCAGACCGGCCCCGGCAGTTGCCCGAAATGCGGCATGGCGCTGGAACCAGAAGCGCCGTCACTCGATAGCGCTGAAGATCCGGAACTGTTGTCGATGACGCGGCGCTTCAAGGTCGGTGCTGGGTTGAGCTTGCCGCTGCTGATCCTGACCATGAGCGAGCTGGTGCCTGCCTGGAACCTCATGGCCTTGCTTGGCAACGGATGGTCGTCAGCGCTGCAATTCCTGCTGGCGACCCCGGTCGTGTTGTGGGCCGGTGCGCCATTTTTCGTCCGCGGCTGGGCTTCGGTGGTCAATCGCAGCCCGAACATGTTCACCTTGATCGCGATCGGCACCGGCGTTGCGTATACGTTCAGCTTGGTGTCGATGCTGTTTCCCAGCCTGCTGCCGGCCGCGTTCACGATGAACGGCCACGCGCCGCTGTACTTCGAAGCGGCGGCGGTGATCGTGACTTTGGTGCTGCTCGGTCAGGTGCTGGAACTGCGGGCGCGTTCGCAGACATCGAGCGCCATCCGTGCGCTGCTCGAACTGGCGCCGAAGATCGCCCACCGGCTCGATGCTGCAGGGCAGGAAGCCGATGTCGATCTAGCCGAGGTTCAGGTCGGTGACCGGCTCCGGGTGCGGCCGGGCGAGAAGATTCCGGTGGATGCCGTGACCATCGAAGGCGATAGCCATGTCGACGAATCGATGCTCACCGGCGAGCCCGATCCAGTCCGGAAAAAGTCCGGTGATGCCGTCACCGGCGGCACCGTCAACGGCAGCGGCAGCCTGGTGATCAAGGCGGAGAAGGTGGGTGCCGGCACCTTGCTGTCGCAGATCGTGCAGATGGTCGCGCAGGCGCAGCGCTCGCGGGCACCGGTGCAGCGGCTGGTCGATCAGGTGTCAGCCTGGTTCGTGCCGGCGGTGGTGCTGGTCGCCATCGTCGCCGCTGCGGCCTGGGCACTGTTCGGACCGCCGCCGGCACTGGCGCATGCGCTGGTCGCCGCCGTATCGGTGCTGATCATTGCTTGCCCCTGTGCGCTGGGCCTGGCGACGCCGATGTCGGTGATGGTCGGTGTCGGCCGGGGTGCGCAGGCCGGCGTGCTGATCAAGGATGCCGCCGCCCTCGAACGGCTGGAGAAGGTCGATACGGTGCTGGTCGACAAGACCGGCACCCTGACCGAGGGCCGGCCGAGCTTGCGAGCAGTGGTGCCGCTGGCCGGGTTCACAGAGCAACAGTTGTTGGCCCACGCCGTAGCGGTGGAGAGTGCCAGCGAGCATCCACTGGCGCGTGCGCTGGTCGAAGGCGCCCGCAGTCGCGGCATCGATAGCCCGGCCGCAGTCAGCGATTTCGGTTCCGACCCTGGCCTCGGCGTCTGGGCGACGGTCTCCGGCCAGACCGTGCTGGTCGGCAATGCGCTGCTGATGGATCGATATGCGATTCCTGCTGCCGAGCTGGCGGTCGCTGCGGAAACCTTCCGTGCCCGAGGCGAGACTGCAATTTTTATCGCCATCGGCAACAAGCTCGCCGGTGTCATTGCGGTGGCGGATGCAGTGAAGCCGACGACGGTTCGCGCGATCAAGCTGCTTCAGGCATCCGGCATCCGGCTGGTCATGCTCACCGGCGACAACCGCCAGACCGCCGATGCCGTCGCCGCCGATCTGGGGCTCGATGAAGTGATCGCCGATGTCCTGCCGCAGGACAAGGCAGCGGTCGTGGTCCGGTTTCAGCGTCAGGGACGGGTGGTGGCGATGGCGGGCGATGGCGTCAATGACGCGCCGGCACTCGCGCAGGCCGATGTCGGCATCGCGATGGGCACTGGCACCGATGTCGCCATGCACTCGGCCGGCGTGACCTTGCTGCGTGGCGATCTGCGCGGCATTCATCAGGCCATCACCCTGTCTCGGGCCACGCTGCGGAACATCCGCCAGAACCTGTTCTTCGCCTTCATCTACAACCTGATCGGCGTACCCATCGCCGCAGGCGCGCTGTATCCGGTGTTCGGCTGGCTGCTGTCGCCGATGATTGCCAGTGCGGCGATGAGCCTGTCGTCGTTCTCGGTGATCGCCAACGCACTCAGGCTCAGGCGCCTGCACCTCGATACGCCGGAATCGCTTGACTCGGGACTAGGGTCCAGGGTTTAGGCTGTCTGCATGTTGAACGAGCAGAGCCCATGAACACCCCTACCTCGATGACCATTGGCAAGCTGGCGCAAGCCGCCGGCGTCGGCATCGACACGGTGCGTTTCTATGAGCGCTCGGGCCTGCTCGGCAAGCCGTTGCGCTCCTTGTCCGGGTATCGCCTGTACGCGCCGAGCGAGATTGACCGCTTGCGCTTCATCCGCCGCGCCAAGGCACTCGGCTTCACCCTGGAGCAGATCGCCGAACTGCTGAGCTTGAGTCATAGCGGCGACCGCGCCGATGTCAAAGCACTGGCCTCGGGCCGGCTGGCGGAGATTGATGTGCGGATCGCCGATCTGATCGCCATGCGGGAATCGCTGGCGAAGCTGGTCGAGGACTGCGACGGTCACGGCAGCGTTGCCGGTTGCCCGATCATCGAATCGGTGCTGGAACCCGCCGGGTCGTGTGCGGCGCAGCGGTCGACGGCCGCATCGGGCACTACCGGCAAGCGTCGGCAGGCGCAGTCATGAACCCCGCCGTCGCCATGACGATGTTCGGCAGAACGATCCGCACCGGTATCGTCAGCCTGCTGACCGTGGTCATGTTGCTGCTGCCGGTCAGCCTTGCCTGGTGCTGCACGGGCGGTTCCATGCCTGCGTCTACCGACTGCGAGGCATCGCCGCGCCAGGACGCGCCAGCGAGTTGCCTCGGCATGGCCGCCGAGTTCGGCCGAGTTAGCGTTCCGGCCGACGCTCGACAAGTTCTGATTCGGCCACTCAAATCGGCCGATCGCCTTCCTGAGTTCGACGGCGATACGCATCTCGCCGCACGACCGTCGGCAGCGACTTGGCCGGTTCCCCCACAGGCAATCCGCTTTCTGACTGCGGCAATTCCGCCACCCGTTTCACTTCATCGCCCGCTGTATCTCCAGACCGCTCGATTGCGGCTATGAGTCTGAGGACGCTCCGCGCCTCACCGCTTCTAGCTGCATGCCCTGCTGACGATCCCGTCGCAAGGCTCCGTCGAACCCTTTTCTGTCTGCGAGAACTTCCATGTCGATCCTCAATACCCAGCGCATTGCCGCCATCAGCTTTGCCGTCACCAGCCTGTTGACCCTCTCCGTTGCCCATGCCGATAGCGATCAGCGCGATAGCGGCGAGGCACACGTTTCATCCCACGAGTCGCCGCGATCGGAGGCCGCGCCGAACACCTGGATGCAGACCAAGTATTCCTGGCTGCAGCGCACGACGGACTGCGAAGTGGCGTCGCCAACCGTGACGGACCCGGTGCAGAAAACAGCTTCGATCAGTGCCTGGAAAGCGGCCAAGTATCCGGCGCTACAGGTGACCGATCGAGCGGCAAGCCCGCCGTCGACTGTTGCCAGCCGCCCGAGCGCTGAATCGGAAAACGCCTGGCTGCGCAGCAAGTACGCCTATCGCTATGCCACGGTACCGGCGCAGCAGGCAGGCGAACTGATCCGCGCCCAATAAGTCCAAAGCGAGACCCATTTGTATGGTTACCGGGCACCGAAGCCTGATCTCATCGTCTTCGGCGGCCCGGCCCTTAGTACCCGTTCACCCATGGAGAAGATCCGATGAAATCGCTTGATACCTCGAAGTTGATCGCCGGCGCGGTTGCCAGTCTGCTGCTGTCGACCACGGCCGTAGCGGCCGACAAGAAGGCCGAAGAGAAATGCTTCGGCATCGCCAAGGCCGGACAGAACGGCTGCAGCACGTCCAAGCATTCCTGCGCTGGACAGGCGAAAGCCGACAACGCGCCGGATGACTGGAAGATGGTCCCGACTGGTAGCTGTGAGAAATCCGGCGGCTCGCTGACTTCGAAGTCCTGATTGTTCCGATCGGTTCGGTGCAGCGAATCCCGTATCGACAAGCGATGCCGGCAAGTGCCGGCATCGGCTTGCGCGATCCGCACGCCGTCGAGATCGACGACGCCCGTCCGGCGATCGGCTGGCTGGAAGTCCACAGCGAAAACTACTTCGGCCATGACCGGCATCGGCATCGTCGACTGCAACGACTGCGGGCCGACTATCCCCTGAGCCTGCACGGTGTCGGTTTGTCACTGGGCTCAGTCGATCCTCCGGACCCGAAGCACCTCGATGAACTGGCGAACCTAGTCGATCGATACCAGCCTTGGCTCGTTTCCGAACATGCCTGCTGGGGCAGCATCGGCGGGCTGCACAGCAACAACCTGTTGCCGTTGCCAAGAACCCGGGAAGCGGTCGACGTGCTCAGCCGCCATGTCGAACAGGTACAGGACCGCCTGGGTCGAAGCATCGCGTTGGAGAACGTATCGACTTATCTCGAATTTGCTGGTGCCGAATACAGCGAAGCCGGGTTCCTCGCAGAGGTCGCCAAGCGTAGCGGCTGCGGCCTTTTGCTCGATCTGAACAACCTGTACGTCAATCAGGTCAATCATGGCGCCGACGCGATTCGGGCGATCGCCGATATTCCGGCTGATCAGGTGGTCGCCTATCACCTCGCTGGCGGCGAGGATCGCGGCCATACCCTGATCGATACCCATAGCCGTCCGGTACCGGCGGCGGTTTGGGCGCTGTACGAGCAAGCACTGACGGTCATCGGCTGGCGTCCGACATTGATCGAGCGCGATGCCGATATCCCACCGCTGAACGAACTGCTCACCGAAATGCGGCGAGCGGATGATCTTGCAGCGCGCCATGTCCTCGATCGAGATCACTGATTTGCAGCGCGAGGCACTTTCGCTGGCTCTTCTGCAAAGCCAGATGATGGCGGCTGTTATCGGCGAACCGCTGGAGCCGGCGCTTTGCGACCAAGTGGTTCCGCGTTCAGGCCTCGATGCAGACGATCAGTTCGCGATCTACCGGCACGCGACGGCAGCGCTACTCGAACAGGCGCTGGTCATCAGCTACCCGGCAACCGCAAGGGTCATTGCTGGTGCCACTTTCGGGAAAATCATCGCCGATTACGTGGCGGCAACCTCTTCGCGCAACGGTAATCTGGAAGTCTATGGCGCAGACTTCGGCGATTTTCTGGAACGACTCCCGCTCGCGGATATCCCGCTCATCGCGCCAGACCTGGCGCGGTTCGAATGGCTCGTCGCACAGCTCGCCCGTGCGCCTGACAAGCCGGTGTTCGATTACGAGAAGCTGGCGACCATTGAGGCCGATCAACTTCCAAAATTGCGCTTGGCGCTCGTACCGCGAGCGGCATTGTTCAGATCCAGTCATCCGGTGCTGGCCACCTGGAGTAACGCCGACAGCGCTCAACACGAACACGGTGACAGTCTGCTGCTGGTCTGCGACGACGAGCTGCGAACGATCGAGCTGAATCCTGACGCCTGGACTTTCCACTCAAACCTATCTGCGGGACGCCCGCTGGGACTGGCGGTCCAATCTGCGCTCGATATCAGTGTTGATTTCGATGTCGGCAGCATGCTGAGTCAGATTCTTCGGATGGGCGCATACCGCATTCGCTAATAAGCATCCATCGTGCCGCTTTCAGCTGTCCGAGTCTTCCTCGTCCGCTTCAGTAGCGAGCGGATTGAATCATTCCGCGCCAATTTCATATGGCTTGGCCTCGGTACTCCATTCGAAGAACGGTCCGTTGTAAGACGAAGGTGCGCTTTAGAAGCGCACCAACAGTATGGCAATGCAAAGGCAAGAAATGCAGAAAATCCGGAACGACTAAACTCAAGAACTAGCATCCCAGAAGCGGTTGGCGTCTGCGGCCGTTGACATGGGAATGATCGGCTTTCAGCGGCCGCCCTCGACGGAAGGATTGGATTCGACGTTTTGATTTGCGGTGTAGCGATTCCATAGGAAACCCACCATCAATATGGCCGCGCAAAAAGCTTGTGCCGTAACACCTTGCAGCGTCGGATAGCAACCCAACAGGTCGATGCGCGGCAGATCGATGAGGTGCGAGGCGATCAGGTTGGCTTCCTGCAATCCGGCGACGCCCTTGCCGGTGAGTACCACGGCCAACACGGCCATCAGCAGTGCGCTCCAAGAGAAAAACTGCGCCAGTGGCAATCGCTTGGAGTAACGCAGCAGCAGCCAAGCAATCACGGCGAGGGAGAGCGAGGCAGCAAGCCCGCCCGCGATCACCGCATGGCCGTTACCCTGACTCCACAGCGCGATGTAGAACAAAATGGTCTCGAACACTTCCCGATACACCACGACGAAGCTGAGCACGAACAATCCCCAAAGCGATTGCTTCGAGAGTGCCGCGCCAATCTTCTCGCGCACATACTTCTGCCAGGCACCGGCCTGACTCTTGCCGTGCATCCAGATGCCTATGAATACGAGCACAGCTGCGGCAAACAATCCCGATGCGCCTTCAATGACCTCTCGGCTGGCACCGCTGATCGTGACCAGATAGGTGGCCGCACCCCAGGTCGCCACGCCGCCCAGCAGCGCGACCAGCGTACCGCCATGCACATAGCGGATGGCTTCGGCACGGCCAGCCTTGCGCAGGAACGCCAATATCGCCACAACGACCAGCAGAGCTTCGACGCCCTCGCGCAGCAGAATGGCGAAGGCCCCGGCAAACGCCGAACCAGCACTGGAGGAGTTGCTTTCGAGTGCGGCCTCGGCGAGCGCCAGATCACTCTCGATACCGGCCACGGCTTGCTCGATCTGCTTGGGCTCGACGCCGCTGGCGATCTGCCCGCGCAGGCCAGTCATGGCGGTTTCGATGGTTCGCATCAAGTCAGGTGCCTTGATCGCCAGCACCGGCTCTAGCGGCTCGAAGCCATCGAGGTAGGCGGCGACCGCGAGACGGCCTGCAGACTCCCGATCGCCTTGCCGAAAGGCGGCGACAGCTTCAGCTAGGTGGGCGCGCACGATTTGCAAGGACTGTGTGCGCGTCGGCAGCACGGCTGCTGGATGGCGGCGCAAATAGGCCGTCAGTGCTGAAGCGGTGGCTTCATCGCTGCTCTCGGCGAGCACGGTGGGACGCTGCGACACCAAGGCTTCCAGATTTGGCAGGGCCTCACGGAATTGCGACCTCCCTTCCCAGAAGGCTTTGCCAGCGTCACTTTGATTGGCGGGGAACGCGAACTGCCCAACGGTAAAGGCAAGCGCCCAGCGATCCGCATCTGGCAATGCCGCGAAGCTGGGCATCGAGGTGCCGTCCAAGCCCTGTGTCACGACCTGATACAGCCCGAAGACGCTGCGCTCGCGGGCGCGTGAGGCATCGGAGAAGTTGACGGGCTTCGGAGTCAGGTTGGCGGCAAGCGGGCCGTCACCTTGACCCATCGTGCCGTGGCAGGCGGAACATTCTGTGGCATACAGGGCAGTGCCTCGCGCAAGGTCAGGGGGTGCGCTGGGG
>NZ_JAHFRY010000183.1 GCF_023266035.1 Nevskia sp. | reverse complement strand
CTATTACGATGTTGATTCAGGCGCCGGCGGCATCCGCTTCAACGGCATCGATCTGCGTGATCTGGACCCGGCCGCACTGCGCGCCCAGATCGGCATCGTGCCGCAGGACGCGGTGATCTTTTCCGCCGATGCCAGCGCCAATATCCGCTACGGCGATGCCGAGGCGACCGACGAGCAAGTGCAGCAGGCGGCGCGCACGGCGCGGGCTGACGAGTTCCTCGATCGCCTGCCCGATGGTTACAAAACCTTCCTCGGCGAGCGCGGCGTGCGCCTGTCCGGCGGTCAGCGCCAGCGGTTGGCAATCGCCCGCGCGATCCTCAAGAACCCGCCGCTGCTGCTGCTCGATGAAGCCACCAGCGCGCTTGATGCCGAAAGCGAAGCCTTCGTGCAGCGCGGCCTCGAAGCGGCGATGGTCGGCCGCACGACCCTGATCATTGCCCATCGTCTGGCGACAGTGCAGCGCGCCGATCGCATCGTCGTGCTCGAGGCCGGCAAGATCGTCGAGATCGGCACGCCGGCCGAGCTGCTGCACAGTGGCGGCCTGTATGCGCGGCTGGCGAGCCTGCAGTTGATGGCCTGAGCCCCGAGATATCAGCGGCGCGCGGCATACTCGGCCGATGACCCAGCCGCTGCATCTCGATCCGATTCCGTTCATCACCCTGCCGAACTGGGTCAAGGCGGCGTCGCAGTGCGGCTTCAACATCGAACCGGTGTTCCGCGAAGTCGGCATCGCGATGGACCTGATCCATCTCGAAAGCGCGACGGTCAGCGCGCCGCTGCTGCAGCAGGTGATGAACGCCTGCGTGGCGCGCACCCGCGATTCGCCGCTGCATTTCCCGTTCGTGCTCGGCGAAACCTTCGCCTTCGATTATCTGCCGGACATCGATACTTTCCTGTCCACCAGCCCGACTCTTCGCGATGGTCTGCGAGTGTTCGACTGGGTGCGCGAGCTGATCAATCCGATGATCCAGGTGCAGCTCGAAGACGCCGGCGCCGAGGCGCATCTGGTGCTGAAGCTCGCCGCCGGCGTGGAACCGCCGCCGAATCCCTACTTCAGCGAAACCACCTTCGCCTCGATCGTCAAATTCGGCCGGCGTCTGCTCGGCCCGTCGGCACCGTTCCTGCGGCTGTGTTTCCGCCATGCGCGCCCGGCGCATGGCGATGCCTATGAAGCCTATTTCCGGGTGCCGGTGCTGTTCGATCAGCCCGAACATCTGCTGGCCTTCGATCGCGTGCTGCTCGATCGCCCGCTCGAAGGTGCGTTTCCGGCGCTGCACAAGCAGGCCGAGTACCGGGTCGAGCAACGGCTCGCGAAGCTGCCGGCCAGGCCCGGACCCAACACAGGTCTTGTCGCAGCGATCGAGCAGACTTTCGAGGCGCAGCCGGCCTTGCTCGGACAAGGCGTGGAACGGATGGCCGCGGCACTCGGCCTGCATCCGCGAACCATGCAACGGCGCCTGCAGGATGAGGATCAGCGCTACGCCGATGTCCAGGATCGTGCCCGCTTCAAGCTGGCGGCGAAGTGGTTGCAGGACACCCCGCAGGATCTGGAGACGATCAGCGAGCGGCTCGGCTTTTCCGATCGCCGCAGTTTCACGCGAGCGTTCACCCGCTGGTCCGGGCTGTCGCCGAGCGCGTTCCGGGGCCGGCAAGCTTCCGAAGGCTGAAGGCTGTCGCGAAATGTTCCCTCGGGTCGCGGCCGGTCATATCCTGCCCCGGGCGTGACGCCTAGAGTCCCTTCACGAATTCCGTGAAAGGCGCAGCCCCATGAAGCAGACCACCACCGCATCCGGCTACCCGATCGTGCCGCGCACCGAGGTCGACTTCGATCTCGATGGCGACATCCCGCGCTACTGGTTCGGCGGCGACGCCTTCAAGTCGCGCTTCTTCGATGCGATGTCGACCCTGTTTCCCGAAGGCGAAAAGTTCTTCATCAGCTGCGTGCGCGACTACAAGGACGAGATCGTCGATCCGGAGTTGCAGCAGCAGGTGAAGGACTTCATGCGCCAGGAAGCGCAGCACGGCCGCGTGCACAAGCAGTTCAACGATCGCCTGCAGGCGCAGGGCGTGAGAGTCGACAACATCGAGGCCAAGACGCAGAAGATCCTGGGCCGCATCCGCGAGCTGATGCCGGCCTCGTTCACCCTGGCGCAGACCGCTGCCGCGGAACATCTGACCTCGATCATGGCGCACAGCTTCTTCGACCGGCCGGACGTGTTCGCCGAAGCCGATCCGCGCATCCGCGCGATGTACATCTGGCACGGCGTCGAAGAGATCGAGCACAAGGCCGTTGCCTTCGACGTGCTGAAGAACGTCGCCAAGGCCGGCTATTTCACCCGCGCCGGGGTGATGCTCTACACCTCGGTGATGTTCCCGCTGCACGTGTTCCTGATCCTGCGCCACATGCTGATCGTCGACGGCTACAGCTTCTGGCAGCGCGCCGGAATCTGGGCGCGCGGCCTGCGCTGGCTGTACGGCTGGAACGGCCTGTTCCGTCCGCTGATGGGCCATTACCTCGCCTACTACAAGCCCGGTTTCCATCCCTGGCAAGACGGCGGCATGGGCGCCTACGAGCGCTGGCGCCTTGCCTACGCCCGCAACGGCGGGAATGCAGTGGAGGCAGGCAACGAGGCTTACGCCGGCGCCGCCTAAGCCAGCGAGCTTGATTCGCCGGTTGGGCTTGGCCCAATCGGCGAGCCTCGTCCATTGACGAGAACGGTGCGCAACGCACCGATGTCGATCACGAATCAGCAATAATCCGCGGCCGGCGCACCAGATAGACGCCGGATAACCACTGGCGGAGACCAAATCGGTGCACGACATCAAGACGCCGTCCGACGTCCTGTTCATCCTGTTGGGCGCGATCATGATCCTGGCGATGCACGCCGGCTTCGCGTTTCTCGAACTCGGGACGGTGCGGCGCAAGAATCAGGTCAATGCCCTGGTCAAGATCCTGTGCGATTTCGCGATCTCCACACTCGCCTACTTCATGTTCGGCTACGCCTTGGCCTACGGCCAGCATTTCTATGCGCCGGCCGCCGAGCTGTCGCAGCACAGCGGCTTCGAGCTGACCAAGTTCTTCTTCCTGCTGACCTTCGCCGCCGCGGTGCCGGCGATCGTCTCCGGCGGTATCGCCGAACGGGCGCGCTTCTATCCGCAATTGGCGGCGACCTTCCTGCTGGTCGCCTTCGTCTATCCGCTGTTCGAGCGCATTGCCTGGAACGGCGGCTTCGGTATTCAGGACTGGCTGCTGGCCACCTTCGGCGCCCACTTCCATGACTTCGCTGGCTCGGTGGTGGTCCATGCGGTTGGCGGCTGGATCGCGCTCGCAGCGGTGCTGCTGCTCGGGGCTCGGCGTGGCCGCTATGCGAAGACCGGCGAAATCTCCGCGCATCCGCCGTCGAGCATTCCGTTCCTGGCGCTCGGGGCCTGGATCCTGATCGTCGGCTGGTTCGGCTTCAATGTGATGAGCGCACAGACGCTCGACAAGATCAGCGGCCTGGTGGCGATGAACTCGCTGATGGCGATGGTTGGCGGCACCCTGGTGGCCTTGTTCGTCGGCCGCAACGATCCGGGCTTCGTGCACAACGGCCCGCTCGCCGGGCTGGTGGCGATCTGCGCCGGTTCGGACGTGATGCACCCGCTCGGCGCGCTGGCCACCGGCGGCGTGGCCGGCGGCCTGTTCGTCTACATGTTCACCCTGACCCAGAACCGCTGGAAGATCGACGACGTGCTCGGCGTCTGGCCGCTGCACGGCCTCTGCGGTGCCTGGGGTGGACTGGCCGCCGGCATCTTCGGCTCGACGGCACTCGGCGGCATCGGCGGTGTGAGCTTCGGCGCGCAGTTGGTCGGCACTGCACTCGGCGTGACCATCGCCTTCACCGGCGGCGCCCTCGTCTACGGCGCACTGAAAGCCGCGTTCGGCCTGCGCCTGAGCCCGGAAGAAGAGTTCAACGGCGCCGACCTGAGCATCCACAAGATCGCCGCGACCGCCGAGCGCGATACCTACTGGTAGATCGCGGCAGGCGCGGTTTTCATTGATCAAAAACAGCTGAAAAAAAAGCCCTTCCGCGCCAGCTTTGCGTCATCGTTTCATTGCATTCGCGACCAGTGGTGCCAGGGTGCTGCGCAAGCGGTTGACGGAGCGTTTCAGACCACTGCGTGGCTGCCGATACAGGTCGTACACCCTGTTCTGCGGACGCGGCCATGCCCCTTTTCACCAGCACGCTGAAAACTGTTTTCGCCGCTGCACTGACTACGGCGGTGCTGGCCACGACCGACACTGGCGTCAGCGCAGCGACGATCGTGTCGCCCGAACCGCAGGCCCGCTTTCTTGCCGCCAGCGAGCCGCTGCCGCCGTCGCGCTTGATCGTTGCCTACGAGGACGACATCGCGGCGTTTCGCGGCCGGCGCCGCACGGCGATGAGCTTTGCGGCCGCGCAGGCGCTCGATGCAACGGCGCGCAGCCGCGTCGACGATCTTGCCGCCGGTGCGGGACAGCCGATGCGCTACCGGCGCCGGCTCGGCAACGGCGCGCTGCTGATCGACGCCGATGGCGGACTCGATGAAGCCGCACTCACTCGTCTTGCGGCGCGCATCAAGGCGCGCCGGCCGACCGGGCTGCGCTATGTCGAACCCGATCGCATCCTGCAGCCGGTGTTGACGCCGAACGATCCCTGGCTGGGCAACCTCTGGGGCGTCGCCGGGCCCGCGCAGGTCAATGGCCTGGCCGGCGTCAACGCCTACACGGCCTGGGATCGCACCGACGGCAGCGGCGCGACCGTCGCGGTGATCGACACCGGCTACCGGCCGCATGCCGACCTCGCTGGCCAGATCGTTGCCCAGTACGACTTCATCAGCGACGCGGCCAGCGCCAACGATGGCAACGGTCGCGACAGCGACGCCTCGGATCCCGGTGACTTCCGCATCTCCGGCTCCTGTGGCAGCAGCGGCACCTCGAATTCGAGCTGGCACGGCACCCACGTCGCCGGCACCATCGCGGCGCTGGCCAACAACGGCGTCGGCGTCGCCGGCGTCGCCTATGGCGCCAAGCTGGTGATCGCCCGCGTGCTCGGCCGCTGTGGCGGCACCACCTCGGACATTGCCGACGCGATCATCTGGGCCTCGGGCGGCACGGTGTCCGGCGTGCCGGCGAACCCGCAGCCGGCCCAGGTGCTGAACATGAGCCTGGGCGGTCAGTACCCGTGTTCGTCGTCGCCGACCTTGCAGGGTGCGATCGACAGCGCCCGGTCGCGCAACAGCACCGTCGTGGTCGCAGCCGGCAACGCCAACATGGATGCCTCCGGCTTCTCGCCGGCCAGTTGCAACGGCGTGATCAGCGTCGCCGCGATCGGCGATGGCGGCAGCCGTGCGCCGTACTCGAACTACGGCGCTTCAGTGGACGTCGCCGCGCCGGGCGGCGACATGAGCCGCGGCAGCACGGTGGGAATTCTGTCGACTTACAACAACGGCGCAACGACGCCCGGTAGCGATTCCTACGCCTACCTGCAGGGCACCAGCATGGCCTCGCCGCATGTCGCCGGCGTCGCGGCGCTGCTCTATGCCGCCCAACCTTCGATCACGCCGGACGAAGTCGAAAGCACGCTGAAGGGCAATGTCCGCAGTTTCCCCGTCAGTTGCAGCGGCTGCGGCACCGGCCTGGTCGATGCCAGCCTGGCACTCGCGGCGATCGCGCCCGGGCCGGGCAGCCTGCGCTTCAGCGCGTCGAGCTATGCAGTGACCGAAAACGGCGTCATCGCCACGATCAGCGTGCAGCGCAGCGGCGGCAGTGCCGGCGCGGTGTCGGTGAACTACGCAACCGCCAACGGCACGGCAGTCGCCGGCAGCGACTACATCGCCACCAGCGGCACGCTGAACTGGGCCGATGGCGATGCCACCACCAAGACCTTCTCGGTGCCGATGATCGACGACGCCCTCGCCGAAAGCAGCGAAACCCTGGCACTGGCGCTCAGCGCGCCAGGCGGCGGCGCAAGCCTGGGCAGCGTCAAGACCGCGACCTTGACGATCGCCGACAACGACAGCGCGCCAGGTTCGCTGGCCTTCGCAGCTGCCATCTACAGCCTGGCCGAGAACGGCGGCACGGTAACGGTGACCATCAACCGCACCGGTGGCAGCTATGGCGCGGCCTCGCTGAGCTACGCCACCGCCAATGGCAGCGCCGCCGCCGGCAGCGACTATCTGGCCACCAGCGGCACCCTGAGCTGGGCCAATGGCGATGCCAGCTCGAAGACCGTGCGCATCACCGTCTACAACGACACCACGGCCGAAGCCAACGAAACCTTCCAGTTGCGCCTGTCCGGCGTCAGCGGTGCGGCACTCGGCGCCAACGCGATCGCCACGGTGACCATCAACGACGACGACAGCCCCAGCGTCAACGGCAGCCTGGCATTCACTGCCGGCAGCGCGTCGATCAGCGAAGCGGCCGGCAGCGCGACGGTGACCGTGTC
>NZ_JAHFRY010000182.1 GCF_023266035.1 Nevskia sp. | reverse complement strand
AGAACGGACACCACCTGCGCGCTTCCACCGGCCCCGGCCTTGACCTCGAATGCCGTCTTGTCCACTGATAGCGCCGTCGGCGCTCGCGGGTCGGTCACGGTATAGGTGATGCGGATCGTCTGCGGACTTCCGCGCACCAGCTTGTCGCACTTCTCGTCGTAACAGATCGAAACCGCTGCCGTATCCCGGTAGACGCCCGCGCCCAGTGCGTTCGGCGACTTGAGGTGAACGTTGATCTGACCTGTCGTATCGCCGGTTCTGCTGAAGTCCACGCTGTCGACGCCGGACTGCGTGAACTCGATGGAAATGTACAGGCCCGCTTCGGGCAATGTGGAGAACCTGAAACCGGCCACCGCGTCAGCAATGTAGGTCTCGTTAGAGAGGGCCGAGGCTTCGAGCGACGTATCTTCGAACGTCACCGTCACCTCGCTGACGCCGCTTCCACCACCGTCGCTACCGCCACCTCCGCCACAGCCGGCGAGCAGCAGCACATTGCCCGCCAAAAGCAGGTTCCTGAACCAACGACCCATCTGATTTTCCCCAAAGGCGCTTGAGCGCCGTCCCTGTAGCAACTTTAGGGCCGGTTCGGGGGCGCTTCAACGCTTATTGATCGACGCCCTCCGGGACCGGCCGCTATCGTCGAAACTCCTCGCGCAATCTTTGCAAGAACCTCGGACTGCTCATATCGCGCTGACCCTCGGCCGCATCTCAATGACAGCGCGGCAGCCCCGCCGTAAGCTGCGCGGCGCATGAAGATCCTGCATCTACTCGACTATTGCGGCGTGGCCGTGTTCGCGGTCAGCGGCGCGCTGGCGGCTGGCCGCAAGTCGCTGGATGTGCTCGGCGTCGTGGTCATCGCGTTGGTCACCGCCACCGGCGGCGGCACCATTCGCGATCTGCTGCTCGATCGCCATCCAGTGTTCTGGATTGCCGATCCGCTCTACGTCGTGGTGATCATCGCGGCGGCCCTGCTGACCATTCCGTATACCCGCTGGGTACGGCCGCCCACGCAGATCCTGCAGGTCGCCGATGCTTTCGGACTGGCGTTCTTCTCGATCGCCGGCGCCCAGGTGGCGCTGAGTGCCGGCCATTCCGGCGTCATCGCGGTGATGATGGCGACGATCACCGCGTCGTTCGGCGGCCTGCTGCGCGACGTGCTGTGCAACGACATCCCGATGATCCTGCGCAAGGGCAATATCTACGCAACCGCAGTGATCGTCGGCGCCAGCCTTTATGTCGCGGCACTCGAACTGGGCATGGCGCGTCTGCCGGCGACCGCGCTCGGCATGGTCACGATCGTGGCTTTTCGACTCGGAGCGATCGTCTGGAACTGGTCGCTGCCGGTCTACACGCTGGCTGATGACGAGCCGCTGCCGCGCGCCCGGAACGACGAGAACGACCGTCCGTGAACCGCTACCGACGTCCCCGCCTGCACATCTGGCAATGGCTGCTGCTGGCACCGTTCGCGATCGCCGCGTTCGCGGTGCTGCAGGTGCTGATCCTGAGAATCGTGCCGCCGTTCACCAGCGCGTTCATGATCGCGTCCGATGCGCCCGAGATTCGTTATGACTGGGTGCCTTGGCAGCGCATCGCGCCGGTCGCCGGGCTGGCGATGGTCGCTGCCGAAGACCAGAAATTCCCCGAGCACTGGGGCTTCGATTTCGAAGCGATCGACAAGGCGCTGGATCACAACAAGCGCTCTCGGCGCATGCGCGGTGCGTCGACGATCAGCCAGCAGACCGCCAAGAACCTGTTCCTGTGGTCCGGACGCTCGTATATCCGCAAGGGGCTGGAAGTCGGCTACACCTTGCTGATCGAAACCTTCTGGCCGAAGCGACGGGTGCTCGAGATGTATCTGAACATCGCCCAATTCGGTCCGGGTGTTTACGGCGTCGAAGCGGCCGCCCAGCTCTACTTCCACAAACCCGCCGCCCGACTCAGCCGCAGCGAAGCGGCACTGCTCGCCGCCGTGCTGCCGAATCCGGTACGGCTCCGGGTCGATCGGCCATCTGCCTACGTGCTTGGCCGAGCGAATCAGATCGAAGGCCAGATGCAAGCCCTCGGCAGCGACTATCTGGCCGATCTCCAGCGATAAGGACGAGATCTGCACCGATTGAGGGCGGATCTCCGCTTTACTTGAAGAAAGCCCGCTTAAGTACTGAAATCTAAGAAGAAGCCCGGTTCGCACACAGCAGCTGTGGATAAGCCTGTGAACAAGGCCGGGGCAGCGCCGCTAAGTAGCGGTCCACACATGGGTTTTTGGCCCTGCGCCTAATTTCTGACCAAGATACTTTGTTTATTTATATCAATGGCTTGAAGTGTTTTTTATGGTTTTTGACAGATTTATGTCGCAATACCGGGGCTTTGCGGCATTCGCCGCCTGACGATGTGCATAAGTGCTTGGCAGCAACGTCATGAGATCGATGCTGTCAAGCCTTTTTTGTTTGCGACTTATAGACTCCGACGATGGCTTTTTCCCCTCCCCGCGTGCTTTGCCTGTCCGGCCTCGATCCGGTCGGCGGTGCCGGCCTGCAGGCCGACATCGAAACCCTGGTCGCCCACCGCATACACACACTGAGTCTGGTCACCGCGCTGACCGTGCAGGACTCGCGCAATGTCCGCCGCGCGGTCGCCACCGACCCGGCCCTGCTCGATGAACAGCTGAGCGTGCTGCTGGCTGACGCGCGACCCGACGCGGTCAAGCTCGGCCTGCTCGGCAGCATCGCCCAACTGCCGGTGATCGCCGCCCATCTCGCCAGGCTGGCAGTACCGGTGGTCTGCGATCCGGTGCTGCGGGCCGGTGGCGGTACCGACTTGGTCGCCGATGCGTTTCCGGCCGCACTGCGCGCGCAGCTGCTGCCGCTGGTGACGGTGCTGACACCGAACGCCACCGAAGCGCGACGGCTGGTGCCGGAGGGTGCCGACCTCGCCGACTGCGGCGCGGCGCTGGTCGCCGATGGCTGCACGCGGGTGCTGATCACCGGTGGCGACGAACCCGGCGCATCGGTCGTCAACCACCGCTATGGAAGAGAGGTGACGGCACAGCGCTGGCAATGGCCGCGTCTGCCGGAAACCTTCCACGGTGCCGGCTGCACCCTGGCCAGTGCGATCGCCGCGAGGCTGGCACTGGGCGATTCCATCGATGACGCGATCGACGCCGGTCAGCGCTGGACGCAGGCCGCACTGGCCCGGGCAATCGCCGTTGGCGGCGGGCGCCGCATCCCAGGAAGATTGCCGGCATGAGCGACTACCCACGCGGCCTGTACGCCGTCACGCCGGATGCGCTGGCCGATGACCCTTCCCGCCTGCTCGCCGCTTGCGCAGCCGCGCTCGCAGGCGGCGCAGTGCTGCTGCAGTACCGAGACAAGCGCAGTGCGCCCGGGCGTCGCGAGCAAAACGCCATCGCTTTGCTGGCGCTGTGCCGCGCGCACGGCGGACGGCTGATCATCAATGACGATGCTGCGCTCGCGGCGCGGATCGGCGCCGACGGCGCGCATCTCGGCACTTCCGATGGCTCGCTGACGGAAGCCCGCGCGCAACTCGGCCCGCAGGCACTGATCGGTGCCAGCTGCGGCGACTCGCTGGCACGCGCCGAAGCCGCCATTGCCGTCGGCGCCAGCTATGTCGCCTTCGGCCGCTACTTCGCCTCGAACACCAAGCCCGACGCACCGCCGGCTTCGCTGACCACGCTGACCGAGGCCCGCGGCCGTCTTGTCGTGCCGCTATGCGCAATCGGCGGCATTACGCCGGATAATGGCGCGCCACTGATCGCCGCTGGCGCCGACTGGCTCGCCGCCGTCGACGGCCTGTTCGGCGATGGCGAACCGGCCGGCGTCGAAACTCGCGCCCGCGCCTACCGCGCGCTGTTCGTCGCCTCCTGATTCGAAGAACCCTGGAAACCGTCGTCCCATGTCCGCAAGCGAATCCCGATCCGACCAGTTGTTCAGCCGCGCCCAGGCCTCGATTCCCGGCGGTGTCAATTCCCCGGTGCGCGCCTTCCGCGCCGTTGGCGGCACGCCGCGCTTCATCGCCTCGGCCGACGGCGCAACGATCACCGATGCCGACGGCAAGACCTATGTCGACTACATCGGTAGCTGGGGCCCGATGATCCTGGGTCACCAGCACCCGGCAGTACGCGACGCGATCATCAGGCAGGCGCAGATCGGGGTGTCCTACGGCGCGCCGACCGAAGCCGAGATCACCATGGCCGAGTTGCTCTGCGCCCGCATGCCGGGGCTCGAACAGGTCCGCCTGTGTTCGAGCGGCACCGAGGCGACGATGAGCGCGCTGCGCCTGGCCCGCGGTTACACCGGCCGCGACATGATCCTGAAGTTCGAAGGCTGTTATCACGGTCATTCGGACTCGCTGCTGGTCAAGGCCGGAAGCGGCGCACTGACCTTCGGCGTGCCCACCTCGCCCGGCGTGCCGGCCGATTTCGCCAAGTACACCTTGACCGCCGACTACAACGATCTCGCTTCCGTTGAGGCCCTGTTCAAGGCCAATGCCGGCAAGATCGCCTGCGTGATCGTCGAGCCGGTGGCCGGCAACATGAACTGCATCCTGCCCAAGCCGGGCTTCCTCGAAGGCCTGCAGACGCTGTGCAAGGCCGACGGCGCGCTGCTGATCTTCGATGAAGTGATGACCGGCTTCCGCGTCGGCCCGAAGGGCGCGGCCGGCGTCTACGGCATCACGCCGGACATGGTCACCCTGGGCAAGATCATCGGTGGCGGCCTGCCGGTCGGTGCCTTCGGCGGCCGCCGCGACATCATGCAGAAGCTGTCGCCGGCCGGGCCGGTCTACCAGGCCGGCACCTTGTCGGGAAACCCGCTGGCAATGGCCGCCGGCATCGCGTTGCTCACTGCGCTCGATGACGCCGCGATCTACGCGCATTTGGAAGCGACGACTGCCGCCATCCTAGCCGGCCTGAATCAGGCAGCGAAAGCTGCAGGCATTCCATTCACGACCGTGCAGATCGGCTCGATGTTCGGCCTGTTCTTCACTGACAAGCCGGCGATCACCAGCTTTGCCGAAGTCACCGCCTGCAATCTCGATCACTTCAAGCGCTTCTTCCACGCGATGCTCGAGCGCGGCATCTATCTGGCGCCCTCGGCCTACGAGGCCGGTTTCGTGTCGGCCGCGCACGGCCCGCGCGAGGTCGAGCTGACGATTGCCGCGGCGCGGGAAGCCTTTGCGGAGCTGAAAGCGGCATGAGCGAAAACGCCGGCTTCGTCGCCAAGCTACGGAAAAAGATCAACAAGGGCGATTCCTGGCTGACCTATGATCTCGGCCGCCTGTTCACCGATGAAAAGCTCAACGACGATGCCATCGAAATCATCGAAGAGCGCCTGCTGATCGCCGACGCTGGCGTGGAGGCCACCACCCAGCTCTGCGATGCGCTGCGCAACGAGGTGATGGCAGGCCGGATCAAGACCGAGGCGCAGTTGCGCAAGGAGCTGAAGAAAGCACTGCTCGCCATCATCGGGCCCTGCGCCAAGCCGCTGCTGGTGCCGAGCTACATCAAGCCTTACGTGATCTTCGTCGCCGGCATCAACGGCGCCGGCAAGACCACGACGATCGGCAAGATGGCCGCGAAGATGAAGAAGGAGGGCAAGAGCGTGCTGCTGGCCGCTGGCGATACCTTCCGCGCGGCGGCCGTCGAGCAGCTGACCACCTGGTCCGAGCGCGCCGGCGTGCCGATTCTTTCTCAAGGCGCCGGCGCCGATTCGGCCTCGGTGATCTTCGACGCCGTGCAGGCCGCGAAAGCGCGCGGCATCGACGTGGTGATTGCCGATACCGCCGGCCGCCTGCATACCCAGAGCCATCTGATGGATGAACTGCGCAAGATTCGCCGCGTCGTCCAGAAGCTCGATGCCTACGCGCCGCACGAAGTGATGCTGGTGGTCGACGGCACTGCCGGCGGCAATGCGCTGAACCAGGCCGTGCAGTTTCACGAAGCGATCGGCCTGACCGGCCTGACCATCACCAAACTCGACGGCACCGCCAAGGGCGGCGTGCTGCTGGCGATCGCCAAGCGGCTGGCGCTGCCGGTGCGCTATGTCGGCCTGGGCGAGGCGATCGACGATCTCGAAGTGTTCGATGCCGAGGCCTACGCCGAAGCCCTGGTCGGTGGCGCGGCACTGGGAGAGCCACGGTGAGCAACGACGCGCTGATCCGCTTCACCGGCGTCAGCCATCACTATGGCGACAGCAGCCGGGAAATTCTCAGCAATGCCGACTTCGCGCTAGCGCGTGGCGAAATGGCCTTCCTGACCGGCCCGAGCGGCGCCGGCAAGTCGACGATGCTGAAACTGATTGCCCGTCTCGCCCGGCCGACGCTCGGCGAGATCGTCGTCGATGGCCAGCGACTGTCGGCCCTGCGCCCGCGCGAAGTGCCGGCCTATCGGCGGCAGTTCGGGATGATCTTCCAGAACTTCAATCTGCTGGCCGATCGCACGGTGTTCGACAATGTGGCGATGCCGCTGATCATCCGTGGCCACAG
>NZ_JAHFRY010000098.1 GCF_023266035.1 Nevskia sp. | reverse complement strand
AGGACAAAGTCACCGGCAGGCCGGCGCTGGTCATGCCGGCCGGCACGATCAGGTCCGGAAAGCCGGTCTGGTTGGCGAGGTTGGCGTACATCTGCGGGCGCGGCGCATCCGGTGGCGGCGTTGCGAACGGGGTCGCCGGCATCGGCATCGTCGGGTAGACGAGGGCATCGAGCTGCTGCTGCTGGAACACCGCCCTGGTCGCCGCCGTGACCAGTGCCAGGCCTTCGTTCTTGGCGACCTTGTAGATCGGATCTTCGAGCCCGCCGGTGCTGGCCTCGGCTTCCTTCATGTTGGCGAGACGCCAGGGGTTGGTGTACGCCGCGCCCATCGCGTCGAGCTTGGCGATCATCTCCGCCAGGGTCTTCGGATAGCCGGGCTTCAGGGTCTGCAGGTAGACGGCGATCTGCGCCTTGAACTCGCGGCCGCTGATCGGCTTGAGCAGATCGGCGCGAGCCTTGGTCAGCATTTCCGGCAGCTTCACTTCGACGACGATTGCGCCCAGCGCTTTCAGCTTCGCGTACGAGGCTTCCATGATCTTGTCGACTTCGGCGTCCTGGCCCATGAAGTCGCGCGCCACGCCGATGCGAGCGCCTTTCAGCGAGCCCTTGACCAGATACTGCACATAGTCGGTCTTGAACTGGCCGGCGCTCGGCGCCGTGGCGGCGTCGGCCGGATCGACACCGGTCATCACGCCGAGCGCCACGGCCACGTCCTGGACGCTGCGTGCCATCGGCCCGCCGGTGTCATAGGACAAGGCCAGCGGCACAATGCCATTGCGGCTCATCAGGCCTCGCGTCGGCTTCAGGCCGGCAATGCCGTTGGCCGAGCAGGGATAACGCACCGAGCCGCCGGTATCGGTGCCGAGCCCGAACTGCGCGAAACCGGCGGCGATGCCGGAACCGCTGCCACCCGAGGAGCCGCGCGGCCCCTTGGTCAGATCGTGCGGGTTGAGCGTCTGGCCGCCGAGCGAGCTGAAACCGTCGGGCCCGTTCGCGGTGGAGGCGAATTCGGACAGATTGGTCTTCGCCAGGATGATCGCACCGGCTTCGCGCAGCTTCTTGACCACGAAGGCGTCGTTGGGCGGAATCGAGCCTTTCAGCGCCATCGAGCCGGCCGTGGTCGGCATGTCGAAGGTGTCGAAGTTGTCCTTGAGCACGATCGGCACGCCGTGCAGCGGGCCACGCAGCTTGCCGCTCTTGCGCTCCTGGTCGAGCGCCTTGGCCTGCTTCAACGCCTCGGCATTGAGCAGGATGATGGCGTTGAGCTTCGGCCCGGCGTCCTCATAGGCCTTGATACGCGCCAGATAGGCGCTGACCAGCGCTTCGGAGCTGAGTCCAGCCTTCATCGCCGTCTGCACCTCGGCGATGCTGGCGGTTGTGATGTCGAGTTGGGCGGCCAGCGCTGCCGGTGCCAGCAGCGCTGCCGACAGGGTCAGCAATGCGGTTGCGGCCAAGCGGGCATGGTTCGACGGGCGAGCCGGAAGCGGGCCGCGAGCAACCGAAATGCTGCGTCTCATGACGTCCTCGAGCGGGGCAGGCAGCACGGATTCGCGCTGTTCCTGCCTTTGAGACGCATGCTTGACGCAAGCCCCTACCCGGGCACCAAGTCTCCGGGCTTATCGGCAGCGCGTTGCCTGCTTTTCATCGATGCCTTGCCGCCGCGGTTTCAGTCGATCTGGATCGCTTCATGAGCCACGGCGCGCGCCACCGCTGGGCGGGCGCGGACGCGATCCATCATCGCCGCGTAGATCGGGTAATCACGGCGCATGTCGACGCCGCAGCGGTTGCCCCAGCGGTAATGGACGAGCAGGAAGGCGTCGACGGCGCTGAACGCATCGCCCATCGCCCAGGCCTTGCCGGCGAGTCGTGCTTCGATGTCGGCATAGCCGATGCGGATCGCCGCCCGGCCGGCTTCGGCGATGCCGTCGATCGCCGCCTTGTCGGTGGCCGTGGTGAAGCGCTCCGGGCGGAACACGGTGCGGACGCCAGCCTGGTGCATCGTCGTCGCCAGCCAGTTCATCCATTCCAGCGCCCGGACGAACTGCTCCGGGTCTTCCGGCAGCAGGCTGGGCGTCGGGTGGCGGCGGGCCAGATAGACGGCGATCGCCACCGATTCGGTCAGCACCCGTTCGCCCTGCTCGTCCTTGATCCCCAGCGCCGGCACCCGGCCGCGCGGATTGACGCCCAGATATTCCGGCTTGCGGTTCGCCCCTTCGGCGATCACCACCCGCACCGGCTCGTAGGCGATGCCGAGTTCCTCCAGCACGATGTGCGGTGCCAGCGAGCAGGCGCCAGGGGAGTGGAACAGGCGGTATTCAGGGGGCATTGGCAGCTCCAGGCGAGTCGCGATCAGGGCCGCCAGCATGGCGGCAGCGCGAGGTTTCGTCATGTCCGGATTGCCCCGATCGCCACTACCGGCCGTGCTCAGCCGGCATTCAGGGACGCGGGTTACCATCCGGTTCCCCATTCACAGCACGAGCCCTGACCATGCGCGCAGTCCGTACCCTGATTCCGATGATGCTGCTGACGATGAGCGTTGCTGTCGTCCACGCCGACTGGAAGTCCGACCTGAAGAGCGCCGCCAAGCAGCAGGCCGGCGCCAAGGTCGAACAGACGCTGGGCCTCGCCAATCCGGCCCCGGCCGGCGCCAGCGCCTACCTGATCAACCTGAAGAGCGGCGATACCGTCTCCAGCCCGTTCCTGATCCAGTTCGGCCTGAAGGGCGCCGGCGTGTCACCGGCCGGCCTGCAGAGCGTCGACACCGGCCATCACGTGCTGCTGATCGACGGCCCGACGTTCGATGCGACCTTGGCACTGCCGCTCGACAACGCCAGCATCAAGCATTTCGACAAGGGCGAAACCGAGACGATGTTGAGCCTTCCGGCCGGTACCCACACGATCCAGTTGCTGGTCGCGGACTGGAAGCAGCAGGCGTTCAATCCTTCGCTGCAGTCGGAGAAGATCACCATCACGGTGAAGGCCGGGGCTGCGGCGCCGGCCAAGAAGTAAGGCGGCTTGGTGTGAGGCGGGAGGGCCACAAAGCCTTCCCGTTTTTTGTTTGTCTGCTTGATCCGCCTTTGTTTTCGTTGGCTGGCTTAGGCGCACTATTCCGCGCTATCGCGCGGGTCACTTTCTTTGGCGCGCAAAGAAAGTAACCAAAGAAAGCGCGCCCCCGGCGCTGCGTCGGATCGCATGAAACAGAAGCGCGATCCGATGCCCTGTGCTTCTCGGCCATGGCGGGGCTTTTCGACGCGCCATCCGTGGCGCGGCGAAAAGGCTTCGGCTCCTGCCTCGCCTCCTGCGGAGCCTGTCCGCCATAGCCTGCGATGCTCGGCGCGCTTAAGGGGGACCAACGTCCAAAGCCACGTCAACGGCAACAACAGAATCAAAAGCAGCCGCCGCACGGAGCGCGGCGCTGTGCCTTGGCTTTTGACGTTGTCGTGCTTTGCTTCTGACGTTTATCCCCCTGCATGCCGCCGAGCATCGCAGCGATCGGAGAGGGACGACCGGCATGGATGCCGGTCGAGCGCTGCCAGGCCATGGATGGCCTGTCGGCGCGGTGCCCCGGAGAGCGCGAGAAGCGCAGGGAACCGACTCGCGCCTTTGCTTCTCGCGAGTCGGCGGCATGCCGTGGGGCGCACTTCTTTGGTTACTTTCTTCGGGCGTTCGAAGAAAGTGACCCGCGCGACAGCGCGGAATAGTGCGCCAACGCCAGCCAACAACAACTAACGGCGGAGCAAGCCGAGAACGACGCCAAGGTCTCAGCCCAAGCCGAAACAGAAAGCCCCGGTCTCGCAATTCAAGCCAATTGCTGCCCCTTTCCTCCACACGCACTAAAATCGCGCCCCACGTCGTCCGCCAGCCGGATTCGTTCCGTCCGCCCAGCCCGTCACTCTGTCCATAAAAAGGCCTGTCCCATGACCGAAACCCTGAACAAGCGCAGCCAGGCGATCACCGCCGGCCTCAACCGCAGCCCGAACCGCGCGATGCTGCGTGCCGTCGGTTTCAAGGACGGGGATTTCGAGAAGCCGATCGTCGGCATCGCTTCCGGTCATTCGACCATGAACCCCTGCAACGCCGGCATCGGCAGCCTGGCGACGCGTGCCGAAGGTGCGCTGAAGGCCGCTGGCGCGATGCCGCAGATCTTCGGTTTCCCGACCGTCACCGACGGCATCGGCATGGGCACCGAAGGCATGAAGTATTCGCTGGTGTCGCGGGAAGTGATCGCCGATGCGATCGAGACCTCGGTGCAGTCGCAGTCGATGGACGGCGTGCTGGCGATCGGTGGCTGCGACAAGAACATGCCGGGCGCGATGATCGGCATGCTGCGTATCAATGCGCCGGCGATCTTCTGCTACGGCGGCACCATCAAGGCCGGCACCTGGAAGGGCGTGCCGCTGACCATCGTCTCCTCGTTCGAAGCCGTCGGTGCCTACGGCGCCGGCAAGATGTCGAAGGAAGATCTCGACGGCATCGAGAAGAACGCCTGCCCGAGCTTCGGCGCCTGCGGCGGCATGTACACGGCGAACACCATGTCGAGCGCGATGGAAGCGCTGGGCATGTCGCTGCCGTATTCGTCGACCGAAGCCAACCCGGATGCCGAGAAAGGTGACTCCGTGGCCCGCTCCGCGGAAGCGCTGGTCGATGCCATCCGCCGTGATCTGAAGCCGCGCGACATCGTCACCCGCAAGTCGATCGAGAACGCCATCGCCGTGGTCATGGCCACCGGTGGTTCGACCAATGCGGTGCTGCATTTCCTGGCCATCGCCAACGCCGCCGGCGTGGTCTGGACGCTCGACGACTTCGAGCGCGTGCGCCTGAAGACGCCGGTGCTTTGCGATCTGAAGCCCTCGGGCCAGTACGTGGCCACCGATCTGCACAAGGCTGGCGGTATTCCGCAGGTGATGAAGATCCTGCTCGAAGCCGGCCTGCTGCACGGCGACTGCATCACCATCACCGGACAGACGATCGCCGAAGTGCTGAAGGACGTGCCGGCCCAGCCGCGCGCCGATCAGAAGGTGATCCGCGCCTTCGACCAGCCCATGTACAAGCAGGGCCATCTGGCGATCCTGAAGGGCAATCTGGCGCCGGACGGTGCGGTCGCCAAGATCACGGGACTCAAGAATCCGGTGATCACCGGCCCGGCGCGCGTGTTCGATTCCGAAGAGCTGGCGATGACCGCGATCATGGCCGACAGCATCAACCACGGCGACGTGCTGGTGATCCGCTACGAAGGTCCGAAGGGCGGCCCGGGCATGCGCGAGATGCTGACGCCGACCTCGGCGCTGATCGGCAAGGGCTTCGGCGAAACCGTCGGCCTGATCACCGATGGCCGCTTCAGCGGCGGCACCTGGGGCATGGTGGTCGGCCACGTGGCGCCGGAAGCCTTCGTCGGCGGCGTCATCGCGCTGGTCAACGAAGGTGACTCGATCACCATCGACGCCCACAAGCAGCTGCTGCAGCTGAATGTCGACGAGGCCGAGCTGGCCAGACGCCTCGCCGCCTGGGTGCAGCCGGCGCCGAAGTACACCAAGGGCCTGCTCGCCAAGTACGCGAAGCTGGTGTCGGCGGCCAGCCTCGGTGCGGTGACCGATTGATCGGTTTGCTTTGATTCGAAAAGCCCCGGCTGATGTCGGGGCTTTTTTTGTTTACAGATAAGGCGACAGCAGCCAGCAGGCGGCATCGCGCAAACGGAGCAGTACCGGACGGCGGCGCAGCTTGTCGTACTCCAGCGTGGTGGCGCGCTTGCTCAGGGCATCGCAGTGCTGCGCCAGCTGCTCGACGAAGGCGCGGTCATAGGTTTCGACGACCATCTCGAAGTTCAGCCGCAGCGAACGCATGTCGAGATTGGCCGAGCCGAACTGCGCGTAGCGGCGATCGACCACGAACAGCTTGGTGTGGCAGAACGGCGGCGGCTGCAGGTGGATCCGCACGCCGCGCTTCAGCAGCGGCGGCATCAGCTTGTGCATCGCGTACCAGGTGATCCGGTGGTTGCGATCGCGGCTCAGGATCAGATCGACGATGACGCCACGCACCGCCGCCGACATCAACGCCGACAGCAGTTCGTCCGGCGGCACGAAGTACGGCGTGACGATCTGGATGCGTTCCTGCGCGGCGGCGATCGCTGCCAGCAGCACCAGACTGAGATGGCCGAAATCCTCGTTCGGGCCGTCGGTGATGACCCGGCACAGCGCGCCGCTGCCGTCGGTCTCTGCTGCCTCGGGCGCGGTGGGCGGAATCCAGTTTTCTTCGGCGGCATAGGCCCAGTCGTCGACGAACACCTGCTGCAACTGGGCGATCACCGGGCCGTGTATCTCGACTTGCAGATCGGCCGCTACACCGTGCTTGTCGGGCTCGGCGACGTAATGCGCGGCGCTGATGTTCATGCCGCCGGTGAAGGCGACGACACCATCGACGATCAGCAGCTTGCGGTGATTGCGCAGGTTGGCGTGCAGGAATGGCGGCCACAGGCGCAGCGGGTTGTAGCGGACCACCGGCACGCCGCGCGCCAGCAAGGCGCTGCCGGCGCGACGCCAGGCCAGTTCGCCGACGCCGTCGAGCAGGCAGCGCACTGCCACGCCGCGCGCCTGGGCGCGGTCCAGCGCCTCGATGAACTGCTCGCCGGCTTCGTCGCGATCGAAGATGTACGAGGTCAGCGCGATCGAATATCGGGCGGCGTCGATCGCCGCCAGCATCCGCGGATAGGCCGCTTCGCCGTTGTGCAGCACGTCCAGCCGGTTGCCGGCCAGCAGCGGCAGGCCGGTGATGACGTCGCCGCTGCGCGCCACTTCGCCGAGGCTGGTCGGCACCACATCGGGTTGGTAGCGGGCGTCGGTTTCGGCGTAGCTCGGGCCGCGGCGCTCGGGCGGTTGCTGCTGACGCTGGGCGCGGGTCAGCACCCGGTTGATGCCGAACACGAAGTACAGCACCGGCCCGGCGAACGGCAGCAGCAGACAGGCACCGATCCAACCCCAGGCCGACGCGGCGTGCTGCTTGTGCAGCAGGGCGTGCGCCGCCGTCCAGGTGGTCAGCAGCAGGCTGGCGATCGGCACCAGCCAGTGGGCGATGTCGCGGATCTCGGGGATCAAGTGGCTTCCTCGGGCTGCAGGCGCACGGTCAGGCCGACCGGTAGATGGTCCGACAGCCGGGCGTCGAGCACGCGTGCTTCGTGGACGCCCAGACCTTCGGTGGCCAGCACGTGGTCGATGCAGCGGGTCGGCGCCCAGGCCGGATAGGTCAGGTCGCGATGCACCGGTTTCAGGCCGGCGCGGCGCAGCGAAGGATGCGCCTCGAGTTCCTGCGGCCCACAGTTGAAATCACCGAGCACCAGCGCATCGTCGCCGTCTTCGAGCAGCGCACCGAGATAGCCGAGCTGACGGTTGCGATCACGCCGGCCGAGCGCCAGATGGACGACGACGACCCGCAGCGGTCGATAGCCCGGCCGCCTCACTTCGACATCGAGCGCGCCGCGTCCCGGCAGCAGGCCGGGCAGCGGGTGATGGCGCAGCAAGCGCAGCGGATCGCGCGACATCACGCCGAGGCAGTGCTGCGCGAACGGCCGCAGATCGCGATTCACCGCCGCCTGCCAGTGCGGTAGTTTTGCGCGTTCGGCGAGATAGGCGACCTGGTTCAGCTGCCGCGTCCGCAGACTGCCGGCATCGGCTTCCTGAATCCCCACCAGGTCATAGCCGGCCGCCAGGCGGCCGATCTCGTCGAGCACGCCGCGCACGCCTTGCGACGGCAGCAGGTGGCGCCAGGCCTGGGTCAGATAGTGGCGGTACTCGCTGCTGCGCAGGCCGACCTGGATGTTCAGGCTCAGCACCCGCAGCAGATCGGGCGCGCTGCCCAGGCTCATCAGCGGCGGCGGTCCTAGTGAGTCTTGGCTGCGATCAGCGCGCGGATCGCCGGTACCGCCGCCAGCGCCGCTTTCTCGCCGGCCAGGATGGCGCGCTGCTTGGATTCGAAATCGGCGGCCTTGATGCCGTGCACGTCCGGGGCGATGACCACATCGGCGCCCGGCAGCTCGGCGCGACGCAGGGACGAACCCATGATGTCGAAGGCTTTCAGCACGGTGCCGAGGGTCGAGTCCTCACGCGCTTCCTCGACCGGCGCCGAGACATCGACGGCGATCACGATATCGGCGCCGAGCGTGCGGGCGAAGCGCACCGGCACCGGGCTGACGGTGCCGCCGTCGACGTATTCCTCGTTGTCGATCACCGCCGGCTGGAACACGCCGGGAATCGCCGACGATGCGCGCACCGCGAGGCCGACATCGCCGGTGGTGAACACCGTCGCTTCGCCGGTGCGCAGCTTGGCGGCGACGGCGGCGAAACGGCGCGGCAGTTGCTGGATCTTGCGATTGCCGACCTTCTCGTTGACGAAGTTCTGCAGCTTTTCGCCGCGCAGCAGACCGCGATTGAACAGCTGCCAGTCGGCAAAGGTCGCGCGTTCGAGATCGAAGGTCATCTCCTGCAGCTCGAAGCCGTTGAGGCCCGAGGCGTACAGCGCGCCGACCACGCTGCCGGCGCTGGTGCCGATGATCAGATCGACCTGAATGCCCTGCGATTCGAGCATCTTGATGACGCCGACATGGGCGAAGCCGCGCGCTGCACCTCCGCCGAGCGCCAGCGCCACCTTCGGCAGCACCGGCGGCGGCGGAATGACCGGGCCGCTCGGCGCTTCGACCACGGGTGCCGTGACCACAGGCGTGCTGCTGCACGCAGTCATGAGTCCGCAGACCGTGGCGAGGGCAGCGAACAGGCGACGGCTTCGATTCATGGCGACGAGGGGCGAGACGGGGGAACAGTTTAGACGCGCTGCCTGCCAGCGGAGTTGCAGCGACGATCGCCGCTGCCGGCAGTGTCCGCTGGTCAGTTGCCTGACCAGCGAGGCGGAGCAATCAAGGACAGCGGAAAAATCTGTGTCCGGCCCCCATTCGCTCCCTCCCCCGCGCTTTTCGGGAGAGGGCTGGGGAGGGGCCGTTTGATGCGAGCGCTACCGTCCAACGACCCGATCCCGACCTTCCCCCGCAGGCGGGAGAAGGAGACCAGCAAGAATCTGTATCTGACCCCAATTATTGAGGCAGGGCGAATACGCGGCGGGCGTTCGCGGTCGTTGATGTTGCGACCTGTGCTGGCGACTCACCGCGCGCGGTGGCGATCGCTTCGAGCACGGCGGGCAGGTACGCAGGTTCGTTGCGACGATCCTTGGGTTTGGGGCGCAGCGTACGCGGCAGCAGGTAGGGCGCGTCGGTTTCGATCAGCAGGCGCTCGGCAGGAATCATCCGCGCGACTTCGTTCAGATGGCTGCCGCGGCGCTCGTCGCAGATCCAGCCGGTGATGCCGATGTGGCAATCGAGCTGCAGGTAGTCGGCGCAGGCGGCTGCCGTGTCGGTGAAGCAGTGGACGACGGCGTCGCGCAGGTGCGGCCGGTAGTCGCGCAGGATCGCGATGAAATCCGCATGGGCATCGCGCTGATGCAGGAACACCGGCTTGTTGGCCGCGATCGCCAGTTCGAGCTGGGCGATGAACGCGGCACGTTGCTCAGGACGCGGCGACAGATCGCGGAAGTAATCGAGCCCGCATTCGCCGAGTGCGACCACTTCCGGTGCCTGCGCCAGGGTCGCGATGCGAGCGGCGAGGGCATCGTTCCAGTCCGCCGCGTGATGCGGATGCAGGCCGGCGGTCGCGTACAGCCGAGGCTGATCTCTGCTGCGAGATGCGGCGCGTGAGGCTTGAGCAAAGGCCAGCACCTGTTCGTTGCTCGCCGCGCAGGAGCCGGTGACGATGATCGCGTCGACGCCTGCTGTGCGTGCGCGGCTGAGCACGGCGTCGAAATCGGCAGCGAAGCTTTCGTGCGCGAGGTTGGCGCCGATATCGATCAGCGACATCGGCGCCAACGGACGGTCCGACGGGCTGTCGCCTGGATCGCTGACGCTGATATCAGCCAGCGGCATCAAGCCAGCACGTCGTTACGCTTTGTCAGCCAACGGCTAAAGATCAGAACAAGCTTTCCCGCACGTAGATGACATCTCCGTCGTGCAAGGCTTCGTCCATTCCCGGCTGCAGAATCTCCGTCTTGCCCCCGGTCCCGCGACGGTGGACACGGATGCCCTTGTCTGACCCGCGCTGAGTGAGTCCTCCACCAGAGGCCAGGCCTTGCAGCAGGGTCATGCCTCTTTCAAGGCGGAGCTGACCGGGCTTCTGAACTTCGCCGTAGATGTAGAACATCGGGGCACGCTCGACGTAAACCACGTCGTTGGCTTGCAGTACCAAGTCGGCCAGTCGATCAGTGGCGTTGAAGTCGAAGACCTTCGGAAGATCGATGGTCCAGCCGAACGTCTGGCCATTGCGGGTGCCGACGACGGTGACGAAATCGCTGCCCACGCTTGGCGTGACGCCACCCGCCATCGCGAGAATATCGCTTAGCCGCGTGACGCCGGCTTCCAGCGGATAGCGCCCGGGTTTGCCGACTTGTCCGAGGACATTGACCTGGTTGCCGCGCACTTCCATCAAGAACAGGATGACCTGCGGCTCTTTGAGGACCTCATTGGTCTTGAGGCCCTTGGCGATCAGGCCTTCCGCCTCACGAAGGGTCTTTCCGCCGAGCTGCAGATTGCCTAGCAGAGGGTAGGAAATCACACCGCGATCCGAGAGCCGCGTATCGAAGCTGAGGTCAGGACTTTGGTAGACCAGGATACGAACCAGATCCCCCGCGCCGAGCCGATATTCAACGGCATCAGCCAACGACGCCGGAGTGGTCTGCGCGTGGGCAGGGACGGATAAGCTTGCCAATACGCTCAGCAGCAAACCGATGAGCCGAGGGAAGGAACTCCAGAAGGACGTGATGCCGAAAGGGGCCAAGCAGAAGGCTTGCGAAGAGGAAGGCCGTCGATTCATGAGCGCGTGGCAATAGGTCGGGTGACGATTCGTTGAAAGTGGGAGCCGTCAAGACTTCCCAAGTGTTGCAGGACTCGCGCGAAGCGAACTTAAAGATGCCTCGAGTATACCGGGCGCACCTTTGCCGCAAACAAGAAACCTGCCATGTGACCTTGGTTTGAAGGACCGTTAAGCCGTTATAACTCGGGCAGATCGCGGCAGGCGTTGTATCGATGTTTCGCCGGGAACGATGGCATAGTGATGTCAATACGGCACTCTGCCTGACCAAACCCTCTCGTTGCTGCCTTGATCGACCTGCACTGTCATCTGCTCCCCGGCCTCGACGATGGCCCTACCTCCCTGGAGGAATCACTCGCGTTGGCTCGCGCGTTGGTGGCAGATGGCGTCACCCACGTGGTGGCCACACCGCATGTTTATCCCGGCCGCTATGCCAACAAGCGCAGCAGTATTGCTGCAGAGCACGCTCGTTTCGTTCAGGCGCTCGCTGTCGCGAAGATTCCGCTGGCGGTCAGCTTTGCCGGCGAGGTGCGGCTTGACCCGGAAGTGCTCGATTGGCTGGCGGAGGGTGAACTGCCCTTCCTGGCCGGGGAAGCTGCAGTCGCCGGCAAGGCTCACAAGGCCTTGTTGCTGGAGATGCCCGATGGCCAGGTTCCGCTGGGGGCCGATCGCTTTTGTTCCATGTTGTTGAAGCAGGGGATCACGCCCGTCATCGTCCATCCGGAGCGCAATCGGGGCGTGATGGAGAAACTGGAACGCATCCGTCCGTTTATTGACTTGGGCTGTCAGATTCAACTGACGGCTGCCTCGGTGATCGGAGAATTTGGCCGCAACGCCCATACCACAGCCTTGCAGCTGCTGGAACAGGGGTGGGTGAGTGTCGTCGCGTCAGACGCCCATAACCTGCGTGGCCGTGCACCGCGCTTGCAGGCGGCGCATGCCTGGCTTGCCGAACATTACGGCCCGGCAGCTGCGCGCCAGCTGACGCTCATTGGGCCGGCGCAACTGTGCGGGCTGACGGTACCCGCTGCTCAAAGCCCGCCCGCCTGAGCGGTTTGATCGACCCATTCGCCGTCCGGCTCTGCCATTGGCAGCCGATTCGCTACCTATATTGAACAACCCATGCCTGCTCGCATTCCGTCACAACGATCTTCTGTCGCCAAGCGCCCCTTGTTCCTGTGGTTGCTGGCGGGTGGGGTAGGCTTGGTCAGCCTCTGGTTGCTCCCCCATGCCTGGCGACAGATGACGGCCGATCTGATCGCCGCCCCAGCCCGCGTCACCATCAACCCGCAGGCCGGTCAGGCGCAGCCGGTAGAAAATGCGCAACTCTGGCGTGCACATCGCCAGCGTCTCGAGACTGCGCTGGAAATTCAGCCCGATAACGCGATAGCGCATGCCGACCTCGCGGCCCTGCACATGGCGGCCGTAGCGGTGCCGGACCTCAGCGAAGACGAGCTTGTCGAAAATCGTCTGGCCGCGATCGTCCATTTCCGCGAGGCCACCCATTTGCGCCCGGCCGATCCGCGTCTGTGGCTGGGTCTGGCCCGGGCCTATCTGATGGCGGGAGATCTGGGTGCCGGCTTCCAGGAAGCCTGGCAGCGCGCCGCCATCCTCGGCCCGCATGAAGCGGTTGTGCACACCGGTCTTTTCGAGATGGCGCTGCTTATCCGTCCCCCGGCGGCCCTCCCGGCGATGGCCGATTGGGTGCACGAGTTGTACGAATCAGCCGATGAGCGCAAACGTGCAGCGATGCGCCGTATTGCCGAGAGCTACGAAGTGGCGATCGACGACGAAGGCCGTTTGAGCCTGATGGCAGTTCCAGAGGCGGAGGCGGGAGCCGATCCTGCTGCTGCGCCAGCACCCGATAACGCTGACAGCGTTACCCCCTGAACCAAGCGAGTGGCCCGGGTGCAACCCGGGGCTTAGGCAGAGGATCCGCGGATTGCATCCGGGCTTGCTGAGCCAGAAATGGGCTATCCGGAAAATCCGGTTGAGTAATGCAATATCGCCTTACAATGGGCTTCCGCGCTCAAGGTAACCGCCAAAGGTCAGGTCACATTCCGCAAGGAGGTACTTCGGCATTTAGGCATCAAGCCCGGCGAGAAGATTGAGTTGTCCCTTTTGCCGGGAGGTGCTGCGGCGCTGAAGGCGGCCCAGCCCTCCGGTTCTATACACGAGTTGGCAGGTTGCCTGCGCGGCAGGACCAATGGACAAAAGCTCACGATCGAGGAGATCGGCGAGACCATCGCCCAGGCCGGCGCAAACGGCTGATGAAGATCATCGTCGACACCAATGTCTTGGTGCGCTTCGTTGTCGGGGACGATGATCGTCAGGCAAGAGCAGCGGTCAGAGTTCTGGAAAGTGCAGAGATTGTCGCGATCAGCGCGCACGTACTCTGCGAACTGGTGTGGGTGCTTGACCGTAGTTACGGAGTAGCCCGGAACGACATCGTGGATACGATCCGCAAGCTGACGAGCGCCCAGAATGTCGAGGTTGATCGACCGGCTGTCGAAGCAGGCCTGACGATGCTCGAAGCAGGGGGCGACTTCGCCGACGGCATCATCGCTCACGAGGGCCAATGGTTGGGGGGGCGAAACCTTCTTGTCGTTCGACAAGCAGGCCGTCAAGTTCCTGATGAAGCAAGGCCGGGCAGCAAGCCTTCTCTGAGTTTCGTTTGGGGTGAACGAGCCCGCTTGCCGTCAACCACTTTCCTGATTGCCGATTAGGCAATTGCATCATGCGGCTCATGCGCGGCAAGTCCGTACTGTGTAATGCTGCATCGCATCAAGACCGGCTAAGATCGTCAAATGCCGCCGCCAGAGCTTGCCGACACGACGACCGTGCTTCAGTTCACACCGAAGCCAATGCCGTTGTCCGGCAGGCAAAAGAGCGTAGGCACAAGGCACGGAACCTGCGTTGCATTGCTCCGATAGGAAAGGAACTTTTACACAGTGAAGATTCTGCTTTACGGGATCAATTTCGCCCCGGAACCAACGGGTATCGGCAAGTACACCGGCGAAATGGCCGCTTGGTTGGCAGAGCAGGGTCATGAGGTGCGAGTTGTTACGGCGCCGCCCTATTACCCGGAGTGGCAGGTGGGCCGAGGCTACCGCGCTTGGCAGTACAAGAAGGAGTCGTATCACGGCGCCACCGTCTGGCGCTGCCCGCTCTGGGTGCCTCGCCAGCCGGGCGGACTCAAGCGCGTGCTTCACTTGATGAGTTTCGCGCTGTTTTCGATACCGGTGATGCTACTGCAGGCGTTCTGGCGGCCGGATGTTGTGTGGATGTGCGCGCCCGCGTTTGCCTGCACGCCTGTGGCTTTGTTGACGGCCAAGCTGGCGAATGCTCCGGCTTGGTTGCACATCCAAGACTACGAGGTTGATGTGGCGTTCGACATGGGCCTGTTGCGCGGCAATCTGGCTCGCAAGCTGGTCACAGGGTTGGAAAGCTGGTTGCTGCGCCGTTTCGACATCGTCTCCACCATCTCCCAGCGCATGCTGCAGCGGGCGGCGGAAAAGGGCGTGGCCCAAGAGCGCATCGCCTTCTTCCCCAACTGGGTGGACGTGAATGCCATCACCCCGTTGCAGCGCCGCAGCGCATACCGAGATGAGTTGGGTATTTCTGATGAACAAGTGGTGGCTTTGTTTTCTGGCACCTTGGGTTCCAAGCAGGGCCTGCACTTGCTGCCCCAAGCCGCAAAATTGCTAGCGCAGCAGTGCCCGCAAGCGATGCTAGTGATCTGTGGCGATGGCGTGATGAAGCCCGAACTCGTTGCGGCTTGCGAGGGCTTGTCCAATGTGACGTTATTGCCGCTGCAGCCCAAGGAGCGGCTCCCTGAACTGCTGGGCATGGCCGACATCCACCTGCTACCGCAAGATCCGGATGTGGCGGATCTCGTCATGCCGTCCAAGCTCACGGCCATGCTTTCCAGCGGCAGGCCCGTGGTCACCACGGCCCGGCCAGACTCCGAGGTGGCCTGTGTCGTGGCGCAATGCGGCCTGCTATGCACATCCGGCAGCGCAAAGGATCTGGCCCGCGGCATTGCGGAACTTGCCCAATCCTCTGCGGAGCGCATGCGCCTTGGCTTAGCCGCCCGTCACTATGCCGAAGCCCGCCTTGGCACCGAGCGTGTCTTGGGGCATTTCGTCGAGCAATGCCAAGCCGTGCGCCAGGGGCATCCATTGCCACCTACTCCAGCTTTCCAGTCCGCCTCTGGCGATCGGCTTCAAGCCTGAGCCTTCAATCTTTCCATTCGTATAAAACTCATCACAGCATGATCGAACAAGCCAATCCGTCTCCCAAGAAAGTTGCGCTCATCACTGGCGTAACCGGCCAAGACGGCGCTTACCTCGCCGAGTTCCTGTTGAAGAAGGGCTACGAGGTGCACGGCATCAAGCGCCGCTCCAGCCTCTTCAACACCGATCGCATCGACCACCTTTACCAGGACCCGCACGTCGACAACCGTCAGTTCGTGCTGCACTACGGTGATCTGACCGACTCCACTAGTCTGGTGCGCATCGTTCAGGCCGTGCAGCCGGACGAACTCTACAACCTGGCCGCCCAGAGCCATGTCGCTGTGAGCTTCGAGGAGCCCGAGTACACCGCCAATGCTGACGGCATCGGCGCGCTGCGTCTGCTGGAGGCTATCCGCATCCTCGGGCTGGAGAAGAAGACACGCTTCTACCAAGCCTCCACCAGTGAACTCTACGGTCTGGTGCAAGAGATTCCGCAGAAGGAAACCACGCCCTTCTATCCGCGCAGCCCCTACGCGGTGGCCAAGATGTATGCCTACTGGATCACGGTGAATTACCGCGAGGCCTACGGCATCTATGCCTGCAACGGCGTGCTCTTCAACCACGAAAGCCCGGTACGCGGTGAAACCTTCGTCACCCGCAAGATTACCCGTGCCATTACTCGCATTGCGCTAGGCCTACAAGACTGCCTCTACCTCGGCAATCTCAGCGCGCTGCGCGACTGGGGTCACGCCCGCGACTACATCGAAATGCAGTGGCTGATGCTGCAGCAGGAAAAGGCCGAAGACTTCGTGATCGCCACCGGCGTGCAGTACAGCGTGCGTCAGTTCATCGAATTCAGCGCCAAGGAACTGGGCATCACGCTGGAATTCGCCGGCCAAGATGCAGCCGAGATCGGCACCGTGTCCAAGGTCGAAATGGTCAATGGCGAATACAAGGCCCGCTGCAAGCCAGGCGATGTGATCGTGAAGGTGGACCCGCGCTACTACCGCCCCACCGAAGTGGAAACACTTCTCGGCGACCCGACCAAGGCCAAGGAAAAGCTTGGCTGGACGCCCAAGACCAGCCTGCCGGAACTGGTGCGCGAAATGGTGGAGAGCGACTACAACACTGCGCGCAAGGACAGCCTTGTGAAACAGGCCGGTTTCCAGGCGTTCGATCACCACGAGTGATCAGATGTTCAGCCCCGTCAACTGACGCAACCGAGACCGCACGGCGCTGGCGCCATCCGCGCCAGCCAAGCCGCGCTCAAGTTCGACGATCTTGGCGCCGACGAGGAAGCGATACCAGAAGCCTTGGAGAAAGTGGTAGATCAGTCCTTCTCGTCCATCCAGAAATCCGAGTTGTACCGTCATGCGGAAGGTGAAGTAGGCAAATGGGCCCAACCCGAACGGCAAGCGAACATAGATCTTCTCCTTGATCCAGCGCTTTATCGCCGCCTGCCGTGATGCCGAAACAGCGTCGATCGATGATTGACTGTCAAAAATGCCGTGTCGCCGACCGATCACTTCCACTGCTTCTCGGGTGGCGTATTTGTTGTGCTTGTCGATGAAATAAGTGATGTCGTTCAGGTTGTGATCGGCGAAGCCACCCTCGAGCGTCACGGTGCGCCCACCGCTGATGACGACGTGCTCGTCCATCCACCGGTCTTCAACCCGGCCGTGTCCGCGGCGCCAAAGCCGGAGCAATACGACTGGATATCGGCCACCGTGCCTGATCCAGCGGCCGAGAAAAATGTGCTTGCGATTCAGATTGACGCCAACGACATCAACTGGCAGGCGCGGCAGATCGCGCCGGATCGCTTCGGCGAGATCCGGCTCAATGATTTCGTCGGCATCAAGGCGCATGATCCAAGCGGAGTGAATGTCGAGCGTGTCGAGTGCCCAGTTGAATTGGCGCGCTTGATTGTCGAAGACCCGCTGCAATACTGTCGCGCCATTGGCACGCGCGACCTCGACGGTGCGGTCTTTGGAATAGGAGTCGACCACGAACACTTCATCGGCGAACGAAGCGACTGACAGCAATGCTCGCTCTAGATGTATCTCCTCGTTGTATGTGAGGATGATGACGGCGATGGTCATGGATGATTGCTTTCCCGGGCTCATCAGCGGACGGTTAGACTGATGCCACCCCACCAACTACTCTTAGCACTTCCGTAACCGGCTGGCGCGGTGACGCCGCAGCCTTTAGTGCGCCAGGAGCGGGCAATCCAAGCGCGATCATCATGACCAGACGCTGGTCGTCGGGAATGCCGCCTAATCGCTTGATTTGCCGTTCTGTAGTGTGCCGGACCGCCAAATTGAGCGGACAGCTTGCTGCGCCCAGAGCATGCGCAGCGACCATGAAATTCATCGCGAACAGGGACGCGTCGACATAGCCCTGATTTCGCTGCTGAGCGCCGCCCCAGGCCGCGAGGTCGAAAGCAACCACGACGAGACCCGTCACGGCTTCGGAAAAGCCCGACGATCCCGCTTGGAGTTGCAACAGCGCGGTTATCGTTTCAGGTTTGTTGTAGTAGTGGATCTTCGTCGCTTGTCGGTTGCACTGCGACGGCGCGGTCTGCGCTAACTCGACGATCCGTTCCAACGTTTCCAGGTCGAGCGGCTGGGATGAGAACATCCTGCAACTGAAGCGCGACTCCAGCAAACTTGCGCTAGTACTGTGCTGCTGCGGCAGGCCATTGGCGAAATGCCGCAACCCTCCGCTTCCCGGCGCCGCCGACACCGAAGTACGCTCTTTGAGGAAGGAATGGATGTCGTCCAGCAACGGGTCATCGATGCCGGCCGTGCGATGGATGGCAAGGTAGGTTTCAAGCGCTCCTGTGGCCATTCGGATCGGCATATCGTTTGACTCGATGCCGTACCACCGTATTTGCCGCATGATCGCCGGGATCTTCTGACGCCCAAAGAGCATGCGTGGACTGGCTAGGGACAGGCCCTTTTCGATGGCATGCGTCTCGATGATGATCTTGTAGTAGACCCTTTTCCTCGCAATCTGGAACGGAGAGACGCCGCAATACTTGGTGTAGTAATAGAGATCTTGGGCAAATTCCGTGATGAACAACAGCGCTTTTCCGATCTGGTTGAGTTTGGCAGCAAAAGCGGACATGAATATCCTAAATAGTTGCTCGATCTGTCTATGACGTTGGACCCGCGAATAATCAATCATCCGGTGCCAAAGAGCGAGGACGAATAGGGCGGCAGGGATGCCCAGCACAAATGGTCCAGACAGGAACATCGCGGGTCACGACAGAGCGGGCGCCCACCACGGCACCATCGCCGATGGTCACACCAGGGAATACCATTGCTTCCGCCGCGATCCAAGCATGGTTTCCGATTTGGATTGGTGCAGTGATAAGAGGCCGCCGTAGGGAGGTGATATCGTGCGAT
>NZ_JAHFRY010000181.1 GCF_023266035.1 Nevskia sp. | reverse complement strand
CACGTCGCCGCTGACGTTCTCGCCCGCGAGCGGATTGAAGGCGATCTCCTACGATTCGCCGGTCGCCAGCGCGCAGGTCAAGAGCGGCATTCTGCTCGCTGGGCTTTACGCCAGCGGCAAGACGGAAGTCCGCGAACCTGAAGCGTCCCGCGATCACACCGAGCGGATGCTGCGTGGTTTCGGCGTCGAGGTGGAAGCAACGCCAGGCTACGCCGCCGTTCGCGGTGGCCAGCGCCTGAAGGCGACCCACATCGAAGTACCGGCGGATATTTCCTCGGCGACGTTCCCGATGGTGGCGGCGGCGATCGTGCCAGGTTCGGACCTGCTGCTGACCGCCGTCGGCATCAATCCGACGCGTACCGGGATCATCGAAATCCTGCGCCGCATGGGCACCCAGATCGACCTGACCAACGAGCGCCTGTTCGGCGGCGAGCCGGTGGCCGATATTCGGGTTCGTGGCGGGCAATTGCAGGGCATCGCGATCGGCGGCGATCTGGTCGCTTCGGCGATCGACGAGTTTCCGGCCGTATTCGTGGCCGCCGCTTGCGCCAGCGGCACGACGGTGGTCACCGAGGCCGAAGAACTGCGGGTCAAGGAATCCGACCGCATTGCCGCGATGTGCGATGGCCTGACTGCGCTCGGCGTGTCGGCGATCGCCCAGCCGGATGGCGCGATCATCACCGGCGGCGGCATCGGCGGTGGCACGGTGGACTCGAAGGGCGATCACCGCATCGCCATGAGCTTCGCGATCGCCGGCCTACGTGCGGCTGGTGCGATCACCATTCTCGATTGCGCCAACGTCAACACCTCGTTCCCGGGCTTCGTCAGCCTGATGGGCAAGGCCGGGCTGCGGGTCAGCGAGCAGAAGCCATCGTGACTTCCGTTCTGCCATTGGTGATTGCGGTGGATGGCCCGAGCGGTGTCGGCAAGGGTGTGGTCACCCGCTGGCTGGCGACCCGGACCGGTTGGCATCGGCTCGACAGCGGTGCGCTTTATCGCATCCTGGCACTCGCCGCCGTGCATGCCGGCATTCCGCTGGATGCTCATGAACGGGTTGCTGCGCTGGCAAGCGATCTGCAGATCCAGTTCATCGGCGAAACCGAGGCCGACGAAGCGATTCTGGTCGGTGGTGCCAACTGGACCAATGAAATCCGCGCCGAGACCACCGGCAATCTCGCGTCGCAGATCGCGACTGCACCGGTGGTGCGGGCGGCGCTCCTGCAACGGCAGCGCGATTTCCGTACCGCGCCAGGTCTGATCGCCGATGGCCGTGACATGGGCACGGTGGTGTTCACCGATGCGACCTTGAAGATTTTCCTTGACGCGAGCCCCGAGGCAAGAGCGGAGCGCCGCTATCGCCAGTTGAGCAGGAAAGGCGCAAGTGTTAACCTCGACGACCTGTTTGTAGAAGTCCGTGCTCGTGACGAGCGCGACCGCAAGCGAGCAGTGGCGCCACTGGTTGCCGCGCCCGACGCCGTAGTGATCGACACGACGCGGATGGCGGTACCGGAAGTGCTGGAAAACATTGAAAAACTGCTGGGTTCCCGGCAGCTGGATCGATAGAGCGGGACCGTTGCAAAGCGGATTGCCAGGATGGCGATCCTTAAACCTCAGACCATGTTGCCAGGGCGGCGCCATGGAAGCGTTACCTACTTATAGAGCTTGCTGAATGATCGAAAGTGTCGTTGAACTCAGTTTCGCCGAGATGTTTGAAGAAAGCCTCTCAGGCGGCCAGTCGATGCAGCCTGGCACCATCGTTACCGCGCTGGTGCTTGAAGTTAAGGCTGATGTTGTGATCGTCGACGCCGGACTCAAGTCCGAAGGCGTCATTCCCATCGCCGAATTCATGGTCGACGGCGCACCGGCAACGGTGATGGTCGGCGATCGCATCGAAGTGGCGCTGGAAACGGTCGAAGACGGCTTTGGCGAAACCCGCTTCAGCAAGGAAAAGGCCGAACGCATCCGGACCTGGGACCGCCTCACGAAGGCGTTCGAGGGCAAGGAAACCGTCATCGGCATCATCACCGGCAAGGTCAAGGGCGGTTTCACCGTCGATATCGGCAATGTCCGCGCGTTCCTGCCGGGCTCGCTGGTCGACGTCCGTCCGGTTCGCGACACCGCGTATCTCGAAGGCAAGCCGCTCGAGTTCAAGGTGATCAAGCTCGATCGCCTGCGCAACAACGTCGTCGTTTCTCGCCGTGAAGTGCTCGAAGCCGAATACTCGGCCGAGCGCGACATGCTGCTCGAGAAGCTCCAGGAAGGCGCGATCCTGCGCGGCGTGGTCAAGAACCTCGTCGAGTACGGCGCGTTCGTCGACCTCGGCGGCATCGACGGCCTGCTGCACATCACCGACATGACCTGGAAGCGCATCAAGGATCCGGCGGAAGTCGTGACCGTGGGCGTGGAAATCGAAGTCAAGGTCCTGAAGTACGACCGCGAGCGTCGCCGCGTTTCGCTCGGCCTGAAGCAGCTGGGTGCGGATCCGTGGGTCGACATCGAACGTCGTTACCCGGAAAAGACTCGCCTGTTCGGCAAGATCACCAACATCACCGACTACGGCGCGTTCGTCGAAATCGAGCCGGGTGTGGAAGGTCTGGTCCACGTCTCCGAAATGGACTGGACGAACAAGAACGTCAACCCGGGCAAGCTCGTGCACCTCGGCGACGAAGTCGAAGTCATGATTCTCGACATCGACGAAGAGCGCCGCCGCATCAGCCTCGGCATGAAGCAGTGCGTGCCGAACCCATGGGAAGAGTTCTCGCAGAACTTCCAGAAGGGCGACAAGGTCAAGGGCCAGATCAAGTCGATCACCGACTTCGGCATCTTCATCGGTCTGGATGGCGGCATCGACGGCCTCGTCCACCTGTCCGATCTGGACTGGAACGAAGCAGGCGAAACCGCCGTTCGTCGCTACTCGAAGGGCCAGGAGCTGGAAGCCACCGTGCTTGCCATCGACGGTACCCGTGAGCGCATCAGCCTGGGCATCAAGCAGATGGGCCAGGATCCGCTCACCATGTTCCTTGCTGACAACCAGAAGGGACAGATGGTCAAGGGCATCGTCAAGGAAGTCGACGCCAAGGGCGCCGTCATCACCCTCGCGGGCGGTGTCGAGGGCTACATCAAGGCCGGCGATCTGGCGCGCGAGCGCGTCGAAGATGCCACCAAGGTGCTGTCGGTCGGTCAGGAACTGGAATCGCGGTTCATCGGTGTGGATCGTAAGAACCGCATCGTGACGCTGTCGGTTCGTGCCAAGGAAATCCAGGAAGAAGAAGAAGCCGTGGCCGAGTACAGCCGCAATGCTTCGACTGGCAAGACCAGCCTGGGCGACCTGCTCAAGGAACAGATCGGCGGCAACGACAACTAAGTCGAGCCAGCACCGAGCTTTTCCGCAGCACAGAAGAGCCGCGCAGTCGCGCGGCTCTTTTTTTGTGCCTCGCATTTGAGAAATTTGCGCGACAACGGTTGCGCACTCGGCTATTTTTCACTATCGTCGACCGTCCCAAAGGTTTGATCACGCAAGCATTTATGACCAAATCCGAACTGATCGAAGCGCTTGCGCTGAAGCAGACCCATCTGATGCAGAAAGATGTCGAACTGGCCGTGAAGCTGGTGCTCGACCAGATCAGTGATGCGCTTGCTCATGAGGAGCGGGTGGAGATTCGCGGCTTCGGCAGCTTTGCGCTGCACAGCCGTCCGTCGCGCATCGGCCGCAATCCGAAAACGGGTGAAGCGGTGCAGATTCCGGCCAAGCACGTGCCGCATTTCAAGCCTGGCAAGGAAATGCGGGAGCGCGTCAATGCCAGCATCGAGACCACACCGCTGAAGAATCTCTGATCGCCGGTCAGCCCGCTGTTTTTGTCACCCATCGCCGGATCGACTACTTCCCATGCTGCGAGTGCTGACCGTGATCCTGCTGGCTCTGGTGTTTCTGACTGGCGCCAGCCTCGGTTATTTCAATGCCGAGAGAGTTACCTTCCATTATCTTTTCGGGCAGGCCGAAATTCGGGTCGCCGTGCTCGTGGCCTTCAGCTTCGTCATCGCAGCGGTGCTGACCCTGGCGCTATGCGGCCTGCGGATGCTGCGCCTGCATCGCGAAATCCGTCGTCTGCGCAAGGCGCTGCGCGACAGCGAAACCGAGCTCAAGAACCTGCGTAATCTGCCGCTGCTCGGCAGCCGCTGAGCATCGTCCGGCGATGTTCGAAACGCTGTTCTCCTGGGCTTTCCTGCCGCTAGGCGTGGTACTTGGCTTGGCGATGGCCAAGCGCAAGACGCTGGATCGTCCGGAACCGTCGACACCCGGTGAGCCGCGGCTGGACATGAACCTGCCGCCGCGGACCGATACCGATCCCGTCGAACTGCAGATGACGCTCGGCAGCCTGTTTCGCAAGCGTGGCGATTTCGATCGCGCCATCCAGCTGCATGAAGCGGTGCTGACAAGGCCTGAGCTGACCGCCGACGAAGGGGCTCGTGCACGGCTGGAGCTGGCGCAGGATTTCCTCCGCGGCGGCGTGATGGATCGGGCCGAACAGCTGCTGCAGGAACTGGTCGCCGCTGGCCAGCATCTCGGCGAGGCGCTGGAACTGCTGCTCGATCTGCACGAGCAGGGCCGCGACTGGCAGCAGGCGATGCGCACGGCAGCCCAGTTGCAGGGCGTGCAGGGCAAATCCCAGGCACGGCGCATCGCCCATCATCACTGCGAGCTGGCCGAGAACGCCCGCCATGACGGCGATCTCGCAACCGCCCATCAGCGCGCCGAGAAGGCACTCGACTCCGATCACGGCTGCGCGCGCGCCAGCCTGTTGCTGGCCAGTCTCGCTGAAGCGGCCCAGGACTGGAATGCGGCGATCAAGGCTTACACCCGCGCGATCGAGCAGGATGTCCGCTATCTGCCGGAGGTGCTGGCGCCGATGCAGCGCTGCCACCTCGAAAGCGACAATGCCGACGCTTATGTGCAGTTTCTCGACGATGCCGAAGCCGATCATCCGGATTCGCTGGCTGTAGCGCTGGCCAAGGCCGACATCTTGGCCGAGCAGGGCGAAAACGCCCAGGCCTATCTGGCGACCCGGTTGATGAAAACGCCGAACTGGCGGGGCCTGCTGGTCTGGATCGATGCTTCGATGCCCGGTTTCGATACCGCCGCGAGTCTGACCAGCGCCTATCGCAAGCGCCTGCAAGGACAGCCGCGCTACGCCTGCAGCAACTGCGGCTTGAAGCCCGGCGTGCTGTTCTGGCAGTGCCCGAGCTGCAAGCAATGGGCGACGATCGCGCCCGCGAAGGAAGACCTCTGAGTCTGCGCCGGCAACGGCAGCTCGCAGTGGCGGCACAGCCGTCCTGGGCAGGCGCGCGACCATGAGCCGAACGGCATTCGTGACCGGTGCCGATGGCTTCATCGGCGTCAATCTGGTCGAGGAACTGCTGATCCAGGGCTGGCAGGTAACGGCCATGCACCGGGCCGATGCCAAGCTGCAGCAGCTGGAGCAGCTGGCAGCGCAGCGCGTCATCGGCGATGTCACCGACCATCGCAGTCTGCGTGCGGCGATGCCGGCGCAGGTCGATGCCGTGTTCCACGCGGCGACCAATACTTCGCTGTGGTCGCGTCAGCGCATCGAGCAGCTCAAGGTCAACGTCAAGGGCACGCGCAATGCCGTGCGCGTGGCGCTGGAAACCAGGGCAGGGCGCTTCATCCATACCTCGAGCCTGGTCGCCTACGGCCTGCATGGCGGCACGGTGTCCGAAGACACGCCATCCCGCGGCCTCGGTTCGACGATCAACTATGTGCGCAGCAAGGCACTTGCCGAGCGAGAGATCCGGCAAGGCATCAGCCGCGGTCTGAACGCGGTGATCATCAATCCGGCCCATGTCATCGGCCCGCATGACGAGCACAACTGGTCGCGGGTGTTCCGGATGGTCGAGCGCGGACGCCTGCCTGCCATGCCCGGCGGCGGCGGCAGTTTCTGCCATGTGCGCTCGGTGGTCCGCGCGCATGTTGCCGCGGTCGATCGGGGGCGAGCAGGTTCCAACTATCTGCTCGGTGGTGCCGATTCGAGTTACATCGGGCTGGCGCGGGCGATTGCCAAGCTGATGAAAGTGCCGGTCAGGCCGCGCTCCCTGCCGTTGCCGGCGATGCGTGCGCTGGCAAGGCTTGACGAGCTGCTGTCGCCGCTATTGCGTCGCGAACCGGAGCTGACGGTGGATGCGATCGAGCTGTTGTCGACTACGCTTTACTGCCGCAATGCCAAAGCGGTAGCCGAGCTTGGCTATGAACCGCTACCGCTGGCGTCGCTGCTGGCGGACTGCCATCGCTGGATGGTCGACAGCGGCCGCCTCAGATCAGGTGTAACTGAAAGCTGAGACGCGCCTTACTCGCGCTGCAGCCGGCGCAGCTGATCCTTCGGAATCGTCTCGAGAATTTCCTGACGCTTGGCACTGAGGCGCGAACGATCCTGGGTCGTGATGCTGGCGACTCGCAAGCCCGCATTCAGCTGCTGCAAGGCGCCGCGAACATCGCCGCGGCCGAAGTAGTACAGGCACTGCTGGTACTGCGCTTCGGCCACGTTGCCGGAAGCGCGGGCAGCGGCGGCCAGCAGACGATAGGTGTCGATGCG
>NZ_JAHFRY010000180.1:2576-6728 GCF_023266035.1 Nevskia sp. | reverse complement strand
ACGCTGATCACACCGATCATTTCCGGCCCGGATTTCCACGATGCCTCCTGCGCGCCGGTGCCCTGGGTCGATCCGGCGACTGTGGACATCAAGAAGCTGAAGGTGGCGTTCTGCGTCGACAACGGAGCAACAGGGCAGGGTGCAACGGATGAGGACACCAAGAAGGTCGTGCGTCAGGTAGCCGCCTGGCTGACTGGCGCAACGTCCTCGGTGACCGAAGCCGCGCCCATCGAAGTGCTGAAAACCTTGTCTGCCGCGCGCAGCAAGCTGTCCAGCGGTGATGGCTGGGCTTACTACAAGCGCCTCGCCGAGAAGTGGCACACCGAAAACATCTCGCCGCAGCGCAAGGCCCAGCTGGTTGATCCGAAGGTGTTGAGCACCGCGGAGATGGTCGAAGCCTGGGAGCAGCAGGACGAATGCAAGTCGCGCCTGCTGGCCTGGATGAAGAACTACGACGTGTTCGTCTGCCCGGTATCCGGCAAGCCGGCACAGCCGATCGACGTGCCCGGTGGTGCCACGGGCGGCGGCGCCGGGGCTGGCGGCGGCTGGCCGTACACCGGCGTGTTCAATTCCACCGGCTGGCCGGTGGTGGTGGTCCGTGCCGGCAGCTCGGCGGACGGCAAGCTGCCGATCGGCGTGCAGATCGTCTGCGCGCCCTGGCGCGAGGACATCTGCCTGGCGGTGGCTGCGTTCGTCGAGGCGCAGAGCGGGGGGTGGAAGCAGCCGCCGATTTAGCGGCCGCCAGTCGTTCGAGCACCTGCAAACACGCGTCATGCCCGCGCAGGCGGGCATCCTGTTGGGGCCGTAGCGCACCGCATCGAAACTGGATTCCCGCCTGCGCGGGAATGACGGGATTTTTTGCTTGTTCGGCTCGCGACCACTCCGCGTCGGCCAACAACGCCAAAGGTAGGGTGAGGCCGCTGCGATCCGTTCCATGAACAGACTCCGCGCGCCGCGCGGCCTTCACGCCACCGAACGAGCCTGTCCATGGGATTGCCGCAGCCGCCGCCCGCTACCGATCACGATCAGCTTCACCACCAGGGCCTGAGTCGTCGCCGTTTCATTGCCGGGACCGCCGCGACCGGTGCCGCACTGGCCTTTGCGCCGATGCGCAGCGCACGGGCCGCCGCTGGCGATGCGCTGACTTCGAAGTCGGTCACCGAGATCGCCGCGATGATCGCTTCCAAGCAGGTGACCTCGGTGGACGTGGTCAAGGCCTGCTACGCGCGCATCGATGCGGTGAACCCCAAGCTCAACGCCGTGGTCGCCACCTGCCGCGAACGCGCGCTGGCGGAAGCGGCAGCGGCCGACACCCTGCTGGCCAGCGGCAAGTCGCTGGGCCCGCTGCACGGCGTGCCGTTCACGATCAAGGATTCCTTCGATACCGCCGGCGTCGTGTCGACCGGCGGCACGCTGGGCCGCAAGGATTTCGTGCCGGGCAAGGATGCAACCGTCGTCGCCCGGGTCCGCGCTGCGGGCGGCATCCTGCTTGGCAAGACCAACACGCCGGAGTTCACGCTCGGCGGCAATGCTCGTGGCACCTACAACCTGATCCACGGCCAGACCTACAACCCGTACAACCAGGCTTACACGCCGTCCGGCTCGTCCGGCGGTGCCGGCGCCATCGTCGCCGCCGGTGGTGCCTACTTCGACATCGGCTCCGACTACGGTGGCTCGATTCGCGGCCCGGCCTTCGTCAACGGCATCGCCGGCATCAAGCCGACCCTGGGCCGGGTGCCGCGCACCGGCCACATCGTCGGCTACGGCGGTGCCTATGATTTCTTCCAGGAAACCGGTCCGCTGGCGCGCCGGGTCGAAGATCTGACTCTGCTGATGAGCCTGCTCAACGGCCCGGATTTCTCCGATGCGACGATGGCGCCGGTGCCGATCGGCGATCCGGCCAAGGTCAATCTGAAATCGCTGCGAGTCGCCTGGTACACCAGCAACGGCACCATCGACGCCTCGTCGGAAACCCAGGCGCTGGTCAAGCAGTGCGTCGCCTATTTCACGGCGCTGGGTTGCACGGTGAAGCAGGACCAGCCGCCGAAGATGCGCCAACTCTGGGAGATCCGGCAGAAGTACGAAGGTGCCGATGACCGCGCCCACATCCGCGCGCTGCTCAAGAAACACGGCACCACCCAGGCTTCGCCGGGCCTGCGGCTCGATGGCGAGGAACTGCCGAGCGCCGACTTCACCCGCCTGCTCGAAGAGATGGACGCGATCAAGAGCGAGCAGCTGGCCTGGGTCGAAGGTTATGACCTGATCATCTGCCCGGCTGCCAACATGGCGCCGCAGAAGATTCCGGCCGAATTCGTGCGGCCGCCGAATTCGCCGGCTGCGGCCGGCGGTGGCTACACCAGCCAGTACAACACCAACGGCTGGCCGGCCGGCGTGGTCCGCGCCGGCACCTCCAAGGACGAACCGGGCATGCCGCTCGGCATCCAGATCGTCGGCCAGCCCTGGCGCGACGACGTCGTGCTCGCGGCGATGGCGCATGTCGAGAAGCAGACCGGTGGCTGGCAGCTGCCCCCTATCTGAACCCTGAGAAAGTCCGATCATGAACATGCCCAAACAGGTTTCAGACATGCTGGCTGCACCGGCCAATGCCGACCAGCCGACGACTCGCCAATTCACGCGCCGCGACCTGCTCAGCGTGGTTCGCGCAGCAGCGGTTGCGCCGGTCGTCGCCGCACCGGCGATGTCGGTTGCCCAAGCGGCATCGACCGACAGCAGCAACGAGCTGATCTACATGTCGGCGACCAAGCTCGCCGGCCTGATCCGCGCCGGCAAGGTGTCGGCCAGCGAAGCGGTCGAGGCCTATATCGCGCGCCAGCTGTCGGTGAATGACGAGCTGAACGCGGTGGTCATGAACAGTTACGGCCGCGCTCGCAAGGAAGCCGCCGCCGCCGACAAGGCCGGCGCGCGCGGCGACTGGATGGGCCCGCTGCACGGCGTGCCGATGACCATCAAGGATTCGCTCGACACCGAAGGCGTGATCACCACCGGCGCGACTTATGGCCGCCAGCAATTCATTCCGAAGAAGGATGCGACCGTCGTCGCCCGAGTCCGCAAGGCCGGTGCGATCCTGCTCGGCAAGACCAACACGCCGGAGTTCACCTTGGGCGGGCTCGGCGGCATCAGCGCCGCCTCGAACCTGCTGTACGGCTCCTCGCACAACCCCTACGACCTGACCCGCTCGACCTCCGGCTCGTCCGGTGGTGCCGGCGCCATCGTCGCCGCCGGCGGCGCGGCGTTCGACATCGGCTCCGACTGGGGCGGTTCGATCCGCGGCCCGGCGCACAACAACGGCATCGCCGGCATCAAGCCGACTTCGATCCGTGTGCCGCGTACCGGCCACATCGTCGACTACGGCGGCCTGTTCGATCTCTGGCAGCAGCTCGGGCCGATGACCCGGCGAGTGGAGGACCTGAGCCTGATCACGCCGATCATCTCTGGCCCGGACTACCGCGATGCTTCCTGCGCACCGGTGCCCTGGGCTGATCCAGCCGCCGTCAACCTGAAGAAACTGAAGGTCGCTTTCTTCTCGGCCAACGGTGTTGCCGAGACCGATGACGACGTCAAGAACACGGTGATCCAGGCCGCCAAGTGGATGGAAGGCGTGGCCGCCAGCGTCACCGAAGACCTACCGAAAGCGATCCTGCAGGACCTCTACGACGCCCGCACCAAGCTGACCAACGCCGATGGCTGGGCGTTCTACAAGCGCATGGCCGCGAAGTGGGGCACGCAGAACTTCTCGCCATCAGTCACCGAGCGGATGAAGACCCTGGTGCCGATCTCGACTGCCGACACGGTCGCCGCCTGGGATGCGGCCGATGACGCCAAGTCGCGGATGCTCGGCTGGATCCAGAAGTACGACGTGCTGCTTTGCCCGGTGGCCGGCAAGGCCGCCGAAGTGATCGACCGTCCGGCCTCGGCGGCGCGGCCGAACGCCTACACCTGGAGCTACACCGGCGCGTTCAATTCGACCGGCTGGCCGGTGGTCGTGGTCCGCTGCGGCACCTCGGCGGACGGCAAGCTGCCGATCGGCATCCAGATCGTCGCCGCGCCCTGGCGCGAGGACATCTGCCTGGCGGTCGCCAGCTTTCTGGAAAGCAGATCCGGCGGCTGGAAGAAGCCACCGATCTGAGCACA
>NZ_JAHFRY010000180.1:0-2530 GCF_023266035.1 Nevskia sp. | reverse complement strand
GTGCGGCCTGCAGGCCGCGCATGAGGCTTCGCAGCGATTCGTCCGGGAGCGCAGCTCGTGAAGACGCCATTCAAGCTGCTGATCGGCACCCTGGTGGTCGCGACCATCGCCGGTCTGGCCGCGCCGCGCTGGCTGCCGCTGCTGCATGGCGCGAAGAAGCCGGGCGATGTCGCCGCTGCGGGAGAAGGCAAGAAGAGCGGCGAGGGCAAGGCCAAGGGCGAGGCCAAGAGTGAGGGGAGTGGACGCGCACCGCAGAAGGTTTCGACCTTGCTGATCAAGCCGGAACCATTCACCGAAACCCTGAGCGCCACCGGCTCGCTGCTCGCCGATGAAGGCGTGGAACTGCAGGCCGAGATCAACGGCAAGATCGCCGCGATCCGCTTCCGCGAAGGCTCGAAGGTGAGCCGCGGCGAACTGCTGGTGAAGCTCAACGACTCCGATCTGCGCGCCCAGCGCGAGCTGGCCAAGCACAACCTGGAACTGGCAGTGCTGCGCGAGCAGCGGGTCGGCCAGCTGGTCAAGGAAGGCATCGTCACCGCCTCGGATTACGACACCGCGAAGTACGAGGTGTCGGCGCGCATCGATCAGATCTCGATCATCGATGCCCAGATCGAAAAGACCGAAATACGCGCGCCGTTCGATGGCGTCGTCGGCCTGCGCTATGTCAGCGAAGGCAGCTATGTGAACGCGACGACCCGCGTCGCGACCCTGCAGCAGATCGATCGTCTGAAGGTCAATTTCTCGGTGCCGGAGAAGTACGCCGGCCGGGTCAAGGTCGGCAGCGCGATCAGCTTCTCGATCGTCGGCAGTGATCGCCGCTTCCAGGGTTCGATCTACGCCTTCGATCCGCGCATCGATGCCGGCACCCGCACCGTGGTGATCCGCGCCAACTGTGCGAATCCGGATGGCGTGCTGCTGCCGGGCGCCTTCGCCAATGTCGAACTGGAACTGGCCAGGCTCGATGACGCGATTCTGGTGCCGGCCGAAGCGGTGATTCCCGGCGTCAGCGAAAAGAACGTCTTCGTGCTGGTCGACGGCAAAGCGACGCGTCGCGCGGTCGAGATCGGCACCCGCACCACCAATCAGGTGCAGATCCTCAGCGGCCTGGCCGCCGGTGATCGCCTGATCGTCTCCGGCCTGCAGCAGATGCGCGAAGGACTGTCGGTGGCCGATGCCAGCGACAACGATGGGGCGGCCAGGGAAGGTCCCGCCACCGCAAAGGCCAAGGCCGCGACCGGAAAGGCGCGCTCATGAGTCTCGCCGAACTCAGCATCCGGCGGCCGGTGCTGACCATCGTCATCTCGCTGCTGATCATGCTGTTCGGCGCGCTGGGCCTGAAATCGCTGCCGGTGCGCGAGTACCCGGCGGTCGATCCGCCGTCGATCTCGATCACCACCAGCTATCCGGGGGCGGCCGCCGAAGTGGTGCAGGCGCAGATCACCGAGCCGCTGGAAGAAGCGATCAACTCGGTGGCCGGCATCTCGGCGCTGACCTCGACCAGCCGCGAAGGCGCGAGCCAGATCACCGTCGAGTTCTCGCTGGATTCCGATCTGGAAACGGCGGCCAGCGATGTCCGCGATCAGCTGGCGCGTGCGGTGCGCAATCTGCCGCCGGATACCAATCCGCCGATCCTCAACAAGGCCGATGCCGATTCCAGCCCGATCTTCGGCCTGGCGATCAGCAGCCGCCAGCGCTCGCAGCTGGAGCTGTCGGCCTATGCCGATGCACTCAGAGAACGCCTGCAGACGGTGCCCGGCATCGCCCAGGTTGAGCAGCCGGCCGAGAAGCGCTACGCGATGCGCCTGTGGATGGACCCGGACCGGATGGCCGCCTATGGCATCTCGCCGATCGATCTGCGCACCGCGCTGAATCGCGAGAATCTGGAACTGCCGTCCGGCCGCATCGAGGGCAGCGCCGTCGAGCTGCCGGTCAAGACCATGTCTCGCCTGAGCACCGCCGAGGATTTCAACAACCTGATCGTCAAGCGCAGCGAGACCACCATCGTCCGTTTCCGCGACATCGGCTATGCCGAACTCGGCGCCCAGAACGAGCGCGGCGCGCTGAAGATGGGCGATACACCGATCGCCGGCCTGTACTTCAAGCAGCAGCCGGGCGCCAACCAGATCGACATCGTCAACCAGCTGCGTCAGCGGCTGGACGAAGTGCGCAAGGATCTGCCCAAGGATCTCAGCGTCGACATCGCCTACGACAACACCGAGTACGTGCGGCGCTCGCTGATCGAAGTCACCGAGACCATCTTCATCGCTTTCGTGCTGGTGGTGCTGGTGGTGTTCGCCTTCCTGCGCGAATGGCGCACCACCTTGATTCCGGTGCTGGCGATTCCGGTATCGATCATCGGCGTGTTCGGCGTCATGTCCGCCGCCGGTTTCTCGATCAACACGCTGACCCTGCTCGGCATCGTGCTGGCGATCGGTCTGGTGGTCGACGATGCGATCGTGGTGCTTGAAAACATCTACGCCAAGATCGAGGCCGGCATGAGCCCGGTCGAGGCCGGCATCGCCGGTACTCG
>NZ_JAHFRY010000097.1 GCF_023266035.1 Nevskia sp. | reverse complement strand
CTGCGTCGGGCGCGCGATCGGCCAGCGCCATCGCGATACGCAGCAGCGGCTCATAGGCCGGACGGAAATCAGGGCTCAGGCGCAGCACGGCGAGCAGCGGCTCGCGTACCTGGGCCAGCAGCGCCTGCGGATCGGCCATCGGCTGCACGTTCATGCCGGCCTTGAGGAAGGCGTTGCGGGCCTGCCAGTAGGCGGCGATGCGGGCTTGCCACGCGCGGTCATCGGCATCGCGCGGCGCGCCGAGCACGGCGGCCGGGCTGGCCGTCCATTGGCTGATCAAGTTCATCAGCCGATCACGCGGGCGGCTGTCCGGCGCATAGGTCAGTTGCGGCGCGCGATAGCTGACCACGGGATGATCGTCACGATTGGCGATCACGCCAGCACTGAAGCTTCGCAGCGACTCTGCATCGGCCACGATGCTGCCGGGCAGCACGTAAGCATCGTCGTACTGCAGGCCGGCAAGCGCTGCGCCGTGCTGCGCTGTGCTCAGGCGCGCAGCCAGCTGAGCACGATCGAACGGCGCGCCGCTGACCAGGCCGAGCACCGGCGTATCGAGGCTGTAGGTGGCGAGCATCGCGACGGCATCCGGATACACCGCGAGATAGGCCGCGACGATCGCCTGCAGGCTGGCGAGATCGAGCTGATGCAGGGGCAGCCACTGGCAGAACAGGCCGCCGGGCGCGAGGCGGGCGCGCACCGCATCGAAATGCTCGACGGTGTACAGCGCGCCCGAGCCGCTGCGCGCCGGGTGGAACAGGTCGGCGACGATGACGTCGTAGCGCGTCTCGCTGGCGCGCACGTAGCGGCGCGCATCGGCAGCGACGATATGCGGCTGCGGCGCGTCTTGCGGCACGAACAGCCGCGAGGCGGCTATCACTTCCGGCAGCAGTTCGACGGCGTCGACGCTCAGGCTGTGATCCATCGCCGCAGCGCTGGAGGTGATGCCGGTGCCGAGTCCGAGGAACAGCGCCCGCTTCGGATCGCCATGCAGCAGCAGCGGCGCCCAGGCTTCGCGGGCATCGGTGTAGCGCGTCTGGCTGGAGCCTTCGCGAGCGCGATCGTTGATGTGCAGGCGGCGTTCGCCACCGGCGTCTTCGATCACCGAAACCGCCGCCATCACGCCATCGCGATAGCTCAGGATCCGTCCGCCGTCCGGCACGGTGACGAAGCGCAGCGAGGGCGCGATCAGCAGCCAGGCGATGCCGGCCGTCGCGGCGGCGAGCACGGTCGCGCGGCGCGCTTCGCGGATCGGCAACAGCAGCAGATACGCCAGCGCCAGCAGGCCGATCAGCGGCCCGGCGCCGAGCAGCGGCAGCAGCGCGACGGCAATCAAGGGCGCGGCGAAGCTTGCGCCGAGCGTGTTCGCGGCCAGCGCATCGCCAAGCCGCCAGCCGGCCTCGCGAGCCTCGACACTGAGATGGCTGAACAGCGCGCCCATCGCCAGCGTCGGGATCAGGAAGGCGAGCGCGGCAAGCGTGGCTTCGGCGATCAACGCGGCTTCGAAACTGCCGCCGAGTGCACCGGCCACGATCTGTTTGACCGCCGCGCCCTGGGTCATCGCCAGGCCGCCAAGCAGCACGCCGAGCGTGGTCAGTGCCAGCAGGCGCGTGCGCAAGCTTGCGGCAGCGCGATGCGCGCCCAGCCAGCGCTGCCCAGCCTGATAGAGCGCAGCACCAAATGCGGTGCCGAGCAGATAGATCGCCAGCGCTGCTGCGTAGGTGTAGACGGTGTTTTCGGCGATCTGGCTGATGACTCTGACGATCAACACCTCGTAGCCGATGCCGAGCAGGCCGGTCGCGGCCAGACGCAGCAGCGGTGCCGCGCTGCGCGCAGCGACCGGCACTTCGGCCGGTGACTCGAGTCCTGCGAAGGCGCGCCAGGCGTAGGCCGCGCAGAGCAGATTCAAAGCAGCGGCGATTGCCGCGGTGGCGTTGTAGCCGAGCTTCGGCGCCAGCAGAAAGGCGCTGGCGATCACGCCGAACACCGCGCCGAGCGTGTTTGCGGCATACAGGCCGCCGATCGCATAGCCCTGTGTGCGCAGCCGGCCGAACACCTGGGCCAGCGCCGGCAAGGTGGCGCCCATCGCGGCGGTGGCTGGCAGCAGGATCAGCAGCGGGCCGAGGAAAGCGACCAGCCAGTGGCGCAGCGCGCCGGGCTCGGGGCCGATGGCGACGGTCAGTACGCCACCGAATACGGGCATCAGCGGAATCAGCAGCAGCGCCCACAGCGCGATCGTCAGCTCCAGCCAGGCGTAGCCGCGGCCGGGCCGCGCGCTGCGCGCAATCCAGGCGCCACAGCGCCAGGCACCCAGCGCCAGGCCGCCGAAGAACGCGGCGACAACAGCCAGCACCGAGACGATTTCATGACCGAGCCAGACGCCGAGCTGCTGGGTCCAGACGATCTGGTACACGAGCCCGGCGAAGCCGGACACGAGCATCAGCAGCGCCACGCCGGCAGGGCGTGGCACGGCTTGCAAAAATGGCAAAGCCGTCGCGGGCGACGGCAGCGGAACAGCGGGGGAGTTCAAGGGAAACGAGCAGTCCATCAAGATGCAACAACGTCAAAACCGGCTGCGGGCAAAGGGCCCGCAGCCGGCTCATCAAGCGACGACCAAAAGCCTTACTTCACACCGGCAACCACGGTGCCGCCGCGAACTTCGACATAGATCGGGTTCGAGTAGAACCACAGGTCGGTGAACGCTTCGACGTCGACGTCCAGACGGCGACCGGCGCCCTGCACCGGCAGATGGGTCAGGCAGTTGACGTTGGCGGCAGCCGCCGTCGGATCAGCGCAGGCCACGGCATCCGGGGTCACCGTGATGTTGTTGGCCAGCGTGTCGACCAGCGGGTTGCCGGCAGCATCGGTCTCGTTCGGCACGGCGGCCGGGATGTTGCTGCCGCGCAGGCGGATGTACTGCGAAGCCTTGACCTTCGGCGCACGCAAGGTGATCAGCTTGTAGCCGCCCGGCGTTGCCGACCAGTTGGCAGCGCTGAAGGTCGCGCGGACGGCCGTCGACGGGTTGGTCGCGTTCGGGCTGTCCTGCGCACCACCCACACCGCCCGGAGCGGCACCGGCGTACAGCGGGCTGTCCGGCGAGATGTAACCAGTGACCAGACCGGAGATCAGATCGACGTGATCGAGCACCGGCATGTTCAGCGGCTGGTTGATACCGACCTGCAGCAGCGACGGATTCGGAATCGTGTACGGCGACAGGTTGGCGCCTTCCGGATCACGCAGCGCAGCGAAGATCACCACGTCTTCACCGGCGTTGATCACCAGCTTTTCGCCCTGCTGGGCGCAACGCGAATCGGCGAAGCCTTCGTTCAAGGTCGCCGCGCGCAGCACGGCAGCCTGTGCCAGCTTGATGTCGCGGTCATTGCCACCGGTAGCGCGGCAGGCGACGAACGCCAGACGGTCGATCAGATCGCCGTTGACGTAGTAGGCGTTGCCGGAGCGCATGCCATCGACGACAGCCTGCGGGGTCAACGGCTTGCCGCCGGTCTTGGCCAGCACGTGCGAGCGGTTGAATTCGCCCGGGTACTGATCGCTGGTCGAACGAACATCATCCGGGCCGAACGAGCCGCGGCTGTGGTAGTCCGAATTGTTGAAGATCCACCAGTTGCGGCCTTCGCCGAGCAGGGCATCCCAGACGCCGCCGAGCTTGCCGGTGTAATAGCCAGCGCCGCCGTAGGTGCCGCCGCCGGTGGCGCCAGCGCCGTAGCTGCGGTTGCTGCTGGCCTGATGGCCCGGGCCGCCTTCAAAGCCGAAAGCCACGGTCGGGCCGGCGTTGTTGAAGTTGCGCAGGTGCTCGATGTTGAAGCCGTTGCTGCCAGCCGGGTTGAACACGCCGGCACGTTCGAGATGCGCCGGGATGTAGTAGCTGCTGGTCGGGTACTTGGCCTGCAGCCAGCGCACGCCTTCCACCGTCTTCAGATGGCCGAGGGTGCCGCTGTCCTGGGCGCCGGTCAGCTTGCGGCCACGGGCATCGAGGAACTCGTTGCGGGCGCCGCCCGGCACGGTGCAATCCCACTGGTTGTCGGCGCCACGGCTGAGATCGGTATCCGCGCGATCGAAGCAGTATTCCCACTGCGCGCCCGGATCGGCATTGCCGCGGCCGGAGGCCGGCAGCTGGCCGGCGATGACGGCGGTATCGGAGTGCTCATGACCGGCAACCACGGATTCCAGACCGATGAAGATCGGCTTCTGCTTGGCTTCGGCCATCGCTTCCAGCAGCGGATATTCGAATTCCTGCGTCGACTGCCAGCGGAACATGTAGCCCTCGGCGGCGCGGTCACCCTTGACCCGGCCAATGCCGATCGAATCCGCCCAGGTGGTGCTCGGACCTTGGCCCGGCACGAACGGATTGCTGGATGGCGTGAACACGGTTTCGTCGTCGGCCAGCGTGCAGTTGCGGGTGCCGCCGCCGCCGTGGCCGGCGAGGATGAACCAGTCGAGGCCGTAGGTATCGACCGACTTGTTGACCAGCTTCTGGACCGAGATCTGGCCATCGGAGCAGGTCGTGTGATTGTGGAAATCGCCAACGACATAGCGACCCTGGTCACGGGTTTGGGCGCTGACCGAGGTGGCGGCCACTGCGGCCGCAACGCCGAACGCGGCGGTCACGGCCACGCGAAAGACGTTCGGCTTGAACGAGTGTTGCATTGAGAATCTCCGATGAGGGATCTAGGTTTTTTCGGGTTTTGGGCGCAGCACTTTCGCGATCAGGCGCCGGCCCCACTGGCCCCTCCCGCGAGATGCAGACGCTAGAGGCCGAAGTTGACGCTTCAGTGAAGCTTTGATGAAGCGTCGGGATGTGTGCGAAATCAGTTTTTTGTCTTACGCATCATTCACTTGCAGCCACACGAACTCTTCACATCTCGTTCACTCGGGGTCGGAAATGATCAGCCCGGCCTCGACCATTCCGGCTTTCGCGAAGTGCAGGTTCAGCGGGTATTCGCGGCCGAAGAACAACTGGGTGTTGATGCCGTGCAGGCGCAGACGAGGGCCTTCGTCGCCGAGTTTCAGATCCCGGCCATTGACCAGAGCGATGCCGGGCTCGGAGTCCCCGGCAGCAGGAATCACTTCGATGCGCGCGGCCACCGGCGTCTCGGCGGCCAGCAGGCGATCGTCCGCCTGGATCTCGACGATCCGCAGTCGCAGCGGCGCCGACGCAGTGCCGGCCGGCACCGGATCGGTCCAGGGATGCAGCACCTTCATCTTGCCGGTGGTGTAGTCATGGGCACCGGCCGCGAACGGCAGCAGCGCTGCGAAAGCCAGGCAGGCGGCAAAACGTGAAGGCATCTTGGGGTTCTCGAAAAAACGACTCAGGCGCGGGCGAAGCGCAGGGCGTAACCCCAGGAATCCAGCCGCTCCGGAATCGCGTTGAAAGCCAGGGTGATGCGTCGGCCGCCCTGGTTGGCCGGCACCTCGTGCAGCAGATGGCTGGGGAACAGGATCAGATCGCCGGGCGCGGCTTCCGGGGCCATCCACTTGTCCGAGTTGAACGGGCCGGGGCGCGTGTCGCGATGGGCGTTGGCGAACACGTAGCCATTGCCGCCGAGCGCCTTGACGAACACCGTGCTCGCCGAGGGATGGGTCGGCGTCAGGTACAGCACGCCGGAGACGAAGCAGTTCGCATGGTTGTGGATCGCCTGATGGCCGCCGGCTTCGAGCACGTTCAGCCACAGTTCCTTGATCGACCAGGCCAGCTTTTCGCCGAACAGCAGCTCGCCGAATTCGGCCAGCTTCGGGGTCAGCAGGCTGCGCAGCTGGATCAGCTCCGGCGAGGTCTGCTCGGTGAGGATTTCGGTATGGGTCAGCCGACTGTCCTGCGTATTGCGCTTGACCGCCGTATCGGCGTGGCGCGCGATCAGCGCCTGCACCAGCGGGCCCGGCAGCAGACGCTCGAAGCGCATCAGGGGCGTGGCAAACAGGCCGCAGATCTGGCTCATCGAACGAGGCGGAAACGTCACGAGGACTCGGGACGCGCAGCCTGAGCCCGGCTGATGACAGTTCCATGGCAGGGGCTGCGCCGACTGCCGGTTGCCGGCCGCGGTCTTTAGAATTCTCCCGTCGCCTCAATCGACTGAAGTTCGCTGCACTTGCTGCAACTGAAGAAGGAGTTTTGTCCGATGACCGCCGCTGCCCACGCCTCCGTGCGCGCCACGATGAATTACAGCGCCGACAACGGTCGCCGCCTCGACGCCTACTTCTACGAGCCGGAGCCTGCGGTCGAGCCGAATCCGCCCGGCACCGAAGCCCGCGAAGTGCTGATCCACGATGGCTGGCCACGCGCTTCCGCGTTCTCGGTCGATCGCGAAGGTTTCGAGCTGCATGACTTCGAACCCGGCTTCGCGAGCTTCGACGACGATGCCGCGATCAAGTCGGCGTTCTACGCGCAGATCATCGCCTACGTGAAAGCGCACACCGGCGCGAAGCGCGTCGAAGTGTTCGATCACACCATCCGCAAGCGCCTGCCGGCGGATCTCAGCGCGCAGACCACCGTGCAGCGCCCGGCGGTGCTGTTGGTGCACAGCGATTACACCGAGACCAGCGGCCCGCAGCGCTTGCGCGATCTGCTGCCGGCCGAGGCCGACGCGCTGCTGAACGGTCGCGTCGCCTTCTACAACGTCTGGAAGCCGCTGCACGCCCGAGTCGAGGAACTGCCGCTGGCGATGTGCGATGCCAGCACCCAGGTGCCGGAAGACCTGCTGACGATGAATCTGAAATACCGCGAACGCACCGGCGAAATCCACGTGATGCGCGCCAATCCGGCGCATCGCTGGACCTACTTTCCCGGCATGGACGCCAGCCAGGCGCTGCTGCTGAAAACCTACGACAGCGAAACCGACGGCCGCGCCCGCTTCATGTTCCACAGCGCCTTCGAGCATCCGCACACCGCGCCCGATGCCAAGCCGCGGGAGAGCATCGAAGTGCGGGTGATGGCGTTCTTCTGATCAGCGCGGGAACTACGAAACGAGCTTGATCGCCGCCGCCGCCTTGCGCGCCTTGGCGCGCGCCTGGTCGACCGTGGCAGCCAGTGCCAGAGTCACGCCCATGCGCCGGCGGCCAGAGATTTCCGGCTTGCCGAACAGGCGCAGCTGGGTGTCCGGATCAGCCAGCGCTTCCGCCAGGCCGGTGTAGCGCGGCGCGATCACGTCGCCCTCGAACAGCAGCGCGCAGGACGCCGCCGCACCGCGTTGGCGAATGCTCGGGATCGGCAGGCCGAGAATCGCCCGGGCGTGCAGCGAGAACTGCGGCAGGTCCTGCGAGATCAGGGTGACCAGGCCGGTGTCGTGCGGGCGCGGCGACACTTCGCTGAAGATCACGTCATCGCCCTTGACGAACAGCTCGACGCCGAACAGACCCCGGCCACCGAGATTGGCGGTGACGCTTTCGGCGATCGCTTCGGCCTTCTTCAGCGCGGCTGGCGACATTGGGTGCGGCTGCCAGGATTCGCGGTAATCGCCGTCGACCTGCAGATGGCCGATCGGCGCGCAGAAGCGGGTCTGGATCGCGCGATCGGCACCGAGGCTGCGCACGGTCAGCAAGGTGATTTCGTAATCGAACGGGATGAAGCCTTCGATGATCACCCGGCCGGCTCCGGCGCGGCCGCCGGCCTGCGCGTAGTCCCAGGCCTTCTTGACGTCGGCCTGGCTCTTGATCGTGCTCTGGCCCTTGCCGGACGAGGACATGATCGGCTTGACCACGCAGGGAATGCCGATCGCGGCGACGGCCGCCGCGTAGTCGTCCCAGTTGTCGGCGAAGCGATACGGCGAGGTCGGCAGGCGCAGGGTTTCGGCGGCGAGGCGGCGGATGCCTTCGCGGTCCATGGTCAGGCGCGCGGCGCGCGCGGTGGGGATCACCGTGGCCACGCCTTCGGCTTCCAGTTCCTGCAGGGTCACCGTGTGGATCGCTTCGATCTCGGGAACGATGTAGTGCGGCGCCTCAAGCGCGATGACTCGGCGCAGTTCGGCGCCGTCGAGCATCTTGATCACATGGCTGCGATGGGCGACCTGCATCGCCGGCGCGTTCGCATAGCGATCGACGGCGATGGTTTCGACCCCGAGCCGCTGCAGCTCGATGACCACTTCCTTGCCGAGTTCGCCGGCGCCCAGCAGCATCACGCGGGTGGCATTGGGAGCGAGCGGGGTGCCGAGGACGGTAGTGGTTATCGTGTGCATATTCAGGTGAAGGTATTCGTGCATCGGGGCCGAGAAGGGGGAGAATACTGTCACAGGGGCCCATCAAACTGCGCTCCCCCAACTAGAACGAAGCTGCCATGACTCGTCGTACCAAGATTCTCGCCACGCTCGGCCCGGCCACCGATGATCCCGCCGTGCTGAAGCGGCTGCTGATCGCCGGTGTCGATGTGGTCCGCCTCAACTATTCCCACGGCAAGGCCAGCGATCACGCCCGCCGCGCCACTGCCGTGCGCGCCGTCGCCCACGAGATGGGCTACGACATCGGCATCCTCGCCGATCTTCAAGGCCCGAAGATCCGCATCGAAAGCTTCGCCAACGGACCGGTGGAGCTGATCGAGGGTGCGGCCTTCGTGCTCGATACCTCGATCGGCGCCGATGCCGGTGACATCAACGCCGTCGGTTGCGCCTACGCCGATCTGCCGCGCGACACCATCGCCGGCGACATCCTGCTGCTCAACGATGGCGCGATCACCTTGCGGGTGACGGCGGTCGAAGGCACCCGCATCGATACTGTCGTGGTACTCGGCGGCATCCTGTCCAACCGCAAGGGCATCAACAAGCAGGGCGGTGGCCTGTCCGCCGCCGCGCTGACCGACAAGGACCGCGAGGACCTGATCCACGCGATCTCGATCGGCGCCGATTTCATCGCGGTGAGCTTTCCGCGCACGGCGGCGGACATGGACGAAGCCCGTGCACTGATGAACGCGGCCGGCGGCTCGGCATTTCTGGTCGCCAAGATCGAGCGCGCCGAAGCGCTGCCGAATCTCGAAGCGATCATCGCGGCGAGCGACGTGGTGATGGTGGCCCGTGGCGATCTCGGCGTGGAGATCGGCGACGCCGAGCTGCCGGGCTGGCAGAAGAAGATCATCGCCGCGTCGCGCGAAGCGAACCGCATGGTGATCACCGCGACGCAGATGATGGAATCGATGATCGTCAACCCGATTCCGACCCGCGCCGAAGTGCTTGATGTCGCCAACGCGGTGATGGATGGCACCGATGCGGTGATGCTGTCAGCCGAGACCGCGACCGGCCGCTGGCCGGTGAAGACCATCGAAGCGATGGCCCGCGTCTGCCTGGGTGCCGAGCGGGCGATGCCCTCACGCGCGCGTTCGCAGCGAACCATGGACGCGCACTTTGGTCGCGTCGATGAAGCGGTGGCGATGGCCACCACCTGGACCGCGCAGCACATGCAGGCGAAGGCGATCGTGTCCTTGACCGAATCCGGCTCGACGGCGCTGATGGTGTCGCGCACCGACACGACGATCCCGGTCTACGCGCTGACCCGCCACGAAACCACGCGCCGCAAGATGTCGATGTGCCGCGGCGTCTACCCGGTGGCCTTCGATCCCTCGACCGCCGATGCGATGCAGGCCGAGCGCGAAGCGATCGACTGCCTGAAGTACCGCAAGGTCATCGCCACCGGCGACCGGGTGCTGCTGACCCGTGGCGATCTCACCGGCGAGCTGGGCGGCACCAACACGATGAAGATCGTCAGCATCGCCTGAAAGCGCCCGGTTCAGGGTGCCGCGGCGCAGGCGGCGAACACCTGATAGGGCGTGTCGCCGGCCCTGACGCGGGCTTCGAACAGCGCCGGCGGGCAGTAGGTGGCGACCGGCGTGTAATCGCCGATCACCTCTTCCGGCGCCGTGCCCTCCGGCACCCGGCCGATCGCGCCGACGAAATCGGCCGCCGGCAGCAGCTGGCGATAGATCAGGAAGCCGACGGCCACAGGACCGAACGGCAGTGCCGCATAGCCGATGTTCTTCGGCAGGCGCGCAACGGCGCCGTCGGCAACCACGATGTGGTAGTTGCCATTGGCATCGATCGGAATCTCGCGGTCGGCACGGCAGTCGACCACGGTGGTCAACAACTTGGCGTTCTGGCAGAACGACCAGTAGCGCACCTCGGGCAATAGCGGCGTGCGGCCGGTGCGCTCGCGGAAGCTCGGCGCCCGGCCGCGGATGAGCACCAGATCGCCGGTATTGCGCACGGTCGCCGACATGTAGGCGGCGTTCTGGTTCAGGCCGAATTCGCTGTCGCCAGTCTCCGCGCCATAGAACACTGCGAACGGCACCTTGCGCGAGCCGGGCAGGCCGGGGTCGCCTGCCTCCGCCAGACCGGCGACCTCGGGCAAAGCCAGCGCCGGTCGGCACAGGCCGACGCCAAGCGGCTGATCGCCGTTCGGCGTTTCCAGCACCAGCTTCGGCAGCGGCACCCGCTGGTCTTCCAGATAGGTGCGCATCGTCAGCCGGTACTGGCGACGGGCGCTGATGCTGTCGTCGGTGTACAGGGTGTTGCGCTGCCGGCTCTTCGGCACCGCGCCGTACTTCACGTAGACGGTGTAACGGCCACCGGGCTGGACATCGGGATTGCTCGCGGTCGGCCCGAGCAGGGTCGATTGGCTGCCGGGGTCGGGGACGATCAGGTAATCGCTCAGGTCGTCGACCGGCGCGTAGCTCGGGTTGTAGATCTGGAACGAGAAATAGCGGGTGGCCGGATAGCTGCCCTCGATGCGGATGCGCGATCCGGCCGGCGGCAGCAGTGGCAGATCGGCCTGGTAGTAGCGGGCGTTGGTTTCCGGATACGCGAGCTTGATCGGCGCTTCGTACCAGTCGCAGCCGGTCAGGGCCTGAGCATGGGCGGGCAGCTGCACGACCGCGGCCAGCAAGCCGGCCAGCGTCGCGGCCGCCCGCCAAAGTCCGGAATGACGGGGTGCCGATCGGACCAGGCAGTGGTTGGCTTCGTTGCGCGAGGACATGATCATGGCTGATCCCTTCCGTGGAGGTAGTTCTGAAGTCGCCGGCCAAGTGCTCGCCAACCCCTTGAAAAATAGACACTATCGGCGCGCGTCGAAACCGTCCAAGACCTTTTCGACGCCAGCACATACCGGTTTGAACGACCCGATCCGGAGGCTGACGGCGGAGCGTAAAGTATCAATTGGCCACCTGCAGACGAGACCGTCATGTCCGCGAACGAGTTCACCGTGATCGGTCACCGGGGCGCCCGCGGGCATGCGCCGGAGAACACCTTGCTGGCGATCGACACCGCGATCCGCCTGGGCGCACCCTGGGTCGAGTTCGATGTGCAACTGCACGATTCCGGCGAGCTGCTGGTGTTCCACGATCTGACCCTGGACCGCACCACCAACGGTCAGGGCTTTCTGGCCAGCCAGTCGCTGGGCATGCTGCGGGCGCTGGATGCCGGCCAGGGCCAGCAGATTCCGACGCTCATCGAGGTGCTCGATCTGGTCGAGCAGCAAGTCGGCGTCAACATCGAACTGAAGAGCGCCGGCGGCACCGGCGAAGCGGTGGCCAGCGTGATCCGCAGCTATCTCGAAGCGGGCTGGCCACCGGAGAAGTTCCTGGTGTCCTCGTTCCATCTGCCCGAGCTCTGGGAGTTCAAGCAGTACGCGCCGGAAATCCCGATCGGTGCCTTGATCTGCGGTGTGCCGCTGGACTGGGCTGGCTGTGCAGTGGAATTGGGTGCTGCGACCCTGAACCTGTCATCCGAATTCGTCGATCCGCGCTTGATTGCAGACGCCCACAAACACGGCATCAAGGTGTTCGTCTACACGGTCAACGATCCGGCCGAGATGCGCATGCTGCGCGAGATGGGCGTCGACGGCGTGTTCAGCGATTACCCGGATCGCGCACTGGCGGTAACGGCAGGCTGAGCCTCGCCGCAGCTCAGGCGTCGTCGTCGCCCGGCTGGGCCGCAGGCTGCCGGCTGCGCTCGAACTGCTCCAGCACATGGCTGAGGCGATCGCCGAGATGCTGGCTGGCCGCCCGCTGCATCGCTCGCGAGACTTCGGCATGCACGGCCATTTCCACCAGTGGCCGCAGGCGCCAGATCAGATCGCCGATCTCCGCGGATTCCTCGGGCGGCGGCAGGCCATTGCCGTACTTGTCGAGCAGATGCCGGTCGATCAGCTGAACCATTGCTTCGGCGGCGCGTTCGACATTGGCGCGCAGCAGGCCGACGACGTTGAGCATGTCGGCCAGCGGAATGCCGATCCGCACCAGCTCTGACGCGGCGTGGATCATCTTCGGGCTCGGCGCCAAGAATTTGCCGCCCTGCTGTTGCAGGATTTCCAGATCGACGACGCTGGCCAGCAAGCGCGGATCGAAATTGCCGTCGAACAGCTTGACCAGATCCTGCAGGGTGAAGGTGACCGGCTGCTCGTCGCTCCAGGGGCTGGCAACGGCGGATTCGATGCCGATCACCTGCGCCAGGTTCTGGCCTTGATCGAGCGCTTCGATCAGCTCGCCGATCGACGACAGCGTGTAACCGCGGGCCAGCAACTGGCCGACGATGCGCAGGCGCGACAGATGATCGGCGTTGTAGACGCCGGCCCGGCCGCGCCGCTCGGGCGGCGGAATGATGCCGCGATCCTGATAGGCGCGGACGTTGCGCACCGTGGTGTTGGCCTGCCGCGCCAGCTGGTCGATCGTGTATTCGGGCCCCACCGGCGGCACGGGCACGGCAGTTGCCCTCCCCAGTTCGGGTAAGGAAAGCGACGACAAGCGGCCGAGAATGCCTTTCATGGTCGCCATCATACCGATCGACAGCCGCCGCTTGACAGCCTCCTTGCTGGCATTGTTACTATTGCACTGTGACATTAATTAATGTCATGGTTTCAGCCCGGCACTAGCTTGCTGACGCTGAGCCGAACACACCGAGGAGCCGCACCATGATGCCCGTCCGCCGCGATCTGCAGTTCAAGCTGGCCGAGGTCGATCTGAAGACCTGGAATGCCAATGGTCCGCTGGTCAGCGCCTACATGAATACGCTGTCGCTGTTCTTTCCAGACGGCGAGCGCTTCTTCATTCATTCCCTGCGTCATTACCGCGACCAGATCACCGATCCGGAGCTGAAAGCCCAGGTCACCGGCTTCATCGGCCAGGAAGCGATGCACGGCCGCGAGCACGAGGAATACAACGAACGCCTCGCCGAGCAGGGCATGCCTGCCGAAGCGTTGGTGCAGAGCATCTTCAAGATCATCGAAGCGGCCAAGCGCCTGCCGGAGCCTGCGCAGCTGTCGATCACCATCGCGCTTGAGCACTTCACAGCGATCTATGGCGATCTGCTGCTGCGCAAGCCGGAACTAATCGAGGGCAGCAACCCGACGATGAAGGCGATGTGGCAGTGGCATGCGCTCGAGGAAACCGAGCACAAGGCCGTGGCCTTTGACGTCTATTCGAAGGTGGTCGGCAGCGATCTGCGCGCCTACCTGCTGCGCACTTCGACCCTGGTGGTGATCACCAGCATCTTCCTGTCGCTGATCGCGGCAGCAATGGCGCGCATGCTGATCGCCGACAAGACGACGAAGAAGGGGCCGCGCGAATGGGCCAAGTTCGCCTGGTTCATGCTCGGCCCGTCCGGCGGCCTGCGCGGCATCGCCCTGCCCTGGCTGGACTACTTCAAGCCGGGCTTCCATCCCTGGGATCACGACAACCGCCACTTCCTGAACCAGATCGAGGCGATCAATGCGAAGTACGGCGTGTCGGCGAAGAAAGCACCGAAGTTGGCCGCGGCTGCCTGATCCGGACTCGTTGAAACCGGGCCGGACGAGTTCACTCGTCCGGCTTTTTTTGTGAATGCCATCCGGCAGACATCGTGTGCCGGGCTTCACCGATGGTAGCCGTCATGGAAGTGTCACGCTGGCCGCGTCTAGTACGATGATCCTTCGATCTACTGCGTCCTGACCCGCATGACTTCCGCCCCTGCTCCGTCGTTCCTCAACCGCGAACTGTCGCTGCTCGAATTCAACCATCGGGTGCTGGCTCAGGCCGAGGACACCCAGGTGCCGCTGCTGGAGCGGCTCAAGTTCCTGTGCATCTCCTGCTCGAATCTCGATGAATTCTTCGAGATCCGCGTGGCGGGCCTGAAGCAGATGGCCAAGGTCGGCGCCACCTCGGTCGGGCCGGATGGCAGTACGCCGACCGAGCTGCTGGCGATGATCTCGGCGGCCGGGCATCAGCTGGTCGATGCCCAGTACCGGATGCTCAACGACGTGCTGATTCCAGCGCTGGACGCCGAGCAGATTCGTTTCGTCCGTCGCAGCCACTGGACGCCCGAGCAGGTCGACTGGCTGAAGACCTATTTCGAGAACGAGGTGATGCCGGTGCTGTCGCCGATCGGCCTCGATCCGGCGCATCCGTTCCCGCGGATCATGAACAAGTCACTGAACTTCATCGTCTCGCTGTCCGGGCGCGATGCTTTCGGCCGCAACATCGGTTACGCCGTGGTTCAGGCGCCGCGCGCGCTGCCGCGCCTGATCCGCCTGCCACCGTCGGTGCCGGGCACCGGACCGAACGATTTCGTGTTCCTGTCCAGCGTCATCCACGCCCATGTCGATCAGCTGTTCCCGGGCATGGCGCCGAGCGGCTGCTACCAGTTCCGGGTCACCCGCAACTCCGATCTGCTGGTCGATGAAGCCGAAGCTTCCGATCTGCTCGAAGCGCTCGAAGACGAGCTGGAGCAGCGCCAGTGGGGCGATACCGTGCGCCTGGAAGTGGCGCACAACTGCCCGGATCAACTGGTCCGTTACCTCGCCGAAGAACTGAACCTGGCGCCGGGCGATATCTACCAGTGCAACGGCCCGGTCAACCTGATGCGCCTGCTGGCGATTCCGGATCTGGTCGATCGCGCCGATCTCAAGGACCCGCCATTCACGCCGCGCGTGCCGAAAGCATTGTCCGGCGATCTGTTCGCGGCGATGCGCGAGAAGGACCGCCTGCTGCAGCACCCCTACGACTCGTTCGCCCCGGTGCTGGAACTGCTGCGCCAGGCCGCGAAAGACCCGAACGTGCTGGCGATCAAGCAGACGCTGTATCGCACCGGCGCCAAGAGCCTGGTTGCCGAAGCGTTGATCCAGGCGGCACGCGCCGGCAAGGAAGTGACCGTGGTCGTCGAACTGCGCGCCCGCTTCGATGAAGCCGACAACATCTCGCTGGCGGAAGCGCTGCAGGACGTCGGTGCCCACGTGGTCTACGGCGTGGTCGGCTACAAGACCCACGCCAAGATGATGCTGATCGTCCGCCGTGAGGTGGATCCTTCTGCGCCTGGCGCGGCGCCGAGCCTGAAGCACTACGCGCATCTGGGCACCGGCAATTACCACCCGCGCACTGCGCGGATGTACACCGACTACGGCCTGATGACCGCCGACCCGGCGATCTGCGGCGACATCCACAACGTCTTCCTGCAACTGACCAGCCTCGGCAAGGTGCCGCAGCTGAAATGCCTGCTGCAGGCGCCGTTCACGCTGGCCACCGGCGTGAAGGCGCGCATCGCCCGCGAGATCGAACAGGTGCAGGCCGGCAAGCCCGGCCGCATCGTCGCCAAGATGAATGGCCTGGTCGAACCGGAAACCATCAAGGCGCTGTACGAAGCTTCGCAGGCCGGCGTGCAGATCGACCTGATCGTGCGCGGCATGTGCAGCCTGCAGCCCGGCGTGCCGGGGCTGTCCGACAACATCCGGGTGCGCTCGGTGATCGGCCGCTTCCTGGAACATCAGCGGGTGTTCTGGTTCCACAACGGCGGTGCCGACGAAGTATGGCTGTCGAGCGCCGACTGGATGGAGCGCAACCTGCTGCGCCGAGTCGAAGTCGCCTTTCCGCTACGCGATCAGGCGATCCGCGAACGGGTCATAGAACACCTGCTCGCCTATCTCGCCGACACCACACAGAGCTGGCTGCTGCAGGCCGATGGCCGCTATCTGCGCACCGAACCGGCCGCCGACGCGATCGGCGTGCAGATGCGCATGCTCGCCGAAGCCGGCGTCATCAACGTCCCTGGCCTGGCTGCGGTTGATGCCGCCGAGCCGGTGCTGAAGCTGGCACCGAAGCCGAGAGCGCGGCGCAAGGCGGCAAGCTGATGTCGACGCGGTAACAAGCTCGGCAACGAGGCGTTCGGCCTCGGCGATCCCCGCCTACAATCGGCGCATCCGCTGCTGGTCTCGACGTCGCCCTCCAGAGGCGGCACAACCGGCAGCAACGACCGGTGAGGAGAACGGACGACGATGTCAGCGCGCGCGTGGCGGCTCATGGCCGGAGTGGGCCTGCTGCTGGCCTCGGCGGCCAACGCCCAGCCGCCCGGTACCGACCTGAGCTTGCGCAATGCCGTTCGCGCCGCCCTCGCCGGCAATCCCGAGCTGCGCAACTTCGCCTACGCGTTCAAGGCCCAGGACGGGCAGGCAGCGCAGGCGGCGGTGCGGCCGAATCCGCAGCTCGATTTCCAGGCCGAGGATTTTCTCGGTACCGGCCAGAGTCGCGGTTTCACCGGTGCCGAGTTCTCGCTGTCCCTTAGCCAGACTCTCGAGCTGGGCGACAAGCGTCGCCGCCGAGTCGAAGTGGCCAGCGAGGAGCGGCGGATCATCGAAGCCGAACGCCAGGTGCGCCAGCTCGATGTGATTGCAGAAGTGGCGCGTCGCTTCGTCGGCGTGGCGGCCGATCAGGAACGGGTCGCGCTCGCCGTGCGTGCCGTGCAACTGGCCACCGCGACTCGCGACGAAGTGCAGAAGCGGGTCGACGCCGCCCGTTCACCGCTCGCCGAAGCCAGCCGCGCCGGCATCCAGCTGGCGCGTGCGCGGCTCGATCAGACCGAGGTGCAGCGTCAGCTCGCAGCTGATCGCCAGCGGCTTGCAAGCCTGTGGGGCGACAGCGAGCCTGCTTTCGCGCAGGTGGCCGCCGCGCTGTATCGGCTGCCGGCGGTCGAAGCTTTCGAGCAGCTGCGCGCCCGGTTGGAAGGCAATCCCGATCTCTCGCGATTCCTGTCCGAAGCCCGGCTGCGCGATGCCGAACTGCGGCTGGCGCTGTCCACTGGCGTGCAGAATCTGACCCTGGAGGCCGGCCTGCGCCGCACCCAACAGGGCGGCGATGAAGCGCTGCTGTTCGGCGCCACGTGGCCGCTCGGCTTCAACGATCGCAACGCCGGTAATGTCGCTACAGCACGCGCGGCGCGGGAAAGAGTCGATGCCGAACGCGCAGCGCTGGCCTTGCGCCTGAACAGCGAGCTGTATGGCCTGTATCAGCAGCTGGCGCAGGCACGCGCCGAAGTCGAAGGCTTGGAGCAGGAAATCCTGCCGCGTGCTCATGACGCGCTGAAGCAGGCCGAATACGCCTACCAGCGCGGTCGCTACGGCTATCTGGAATGGGTCGACGTGCAACGCGAACTGCTGGCCGTCGAACGTCAGCACATCGACGCCGCCGAGCGTTATCACCTGACCCTGAACGAGATCGAGCGACTGACCGGCGAAGCGTTGCCGGCCGTGACTACGACGACTGCACCCGCCGGAGTTGCACCATGACTGCCTGTCATCGATTGCTGCTGCTCGCCGCGCTGGGCGTGCTGGCTGCCTGCCGGCCCGAGCCGGCCCCCAAGGCGGAAACGATGCCGCCGGAAGCCGACGAAGCGCAGGCACCCATGCTGGCGCGGATCAGCGAGGCCGCCGCCGCGAAAGTCGGGATTCGCAGCGCCGTCGCCGGCCCGGCCGAGATCCGCGAGCACTTGCCGCTGTACGGCACGGTCAAGCCGAATGCCGAGCGCGTGCGTGAAGTCGTCGCGCGCTTCCCCGGTTCGATCCGCAGCGTAGCCAAAGCGATTGGCGACAGCGTGGCCAAGGGCGAGGTGATGGCGACGATCGAAAGCAACGACAGCCTGCAGACCTATCCGGTGATCGCACCGATGGCCGGCACGGTGACCGCGCGCGAGGCCGATCCCGGCGAGCAGGCCGGCAGCGAAGTGCTGTTCTCGATCACCGATCTGACTACCGTCTGGGTCGAGCTGAGCCTGTTTCCGGCCGATGTCGGACAGGTAAAAGTCGGCCAGCGCGTGGCGGTGGCCAGTGTCGATGCGCGGCTCAGCGGCAGTGGCAAGATCGACCTGGTCGGCGCACTCGGCGAAGCGGCGACGCAGACGCTCACCGCCCGCGTGACCCTGCCCAATCCGGACCGGCAATGGACGCCGGGCCTGTTCGTCAACGCCAATGTCGAACTCGGTGCCGATGCCGTCGCGGTGGCGATCGAATCGACCGCCTTGCAGATGCTCGACGGCGTGACCACCGTGTTCGTGCCGATGCCCGGCGGCTACGCACCGCGCAGCGTCCAGACCGGCCGCAGCGATGCCAGTCGGGTCGAGATCCTGTCCGGGCTCACGGCTGGTGAGTCTTACGTGTCGGCCGGCAGCTTCGTGGTCAAGGCCGAACTCGGCAAGGCCGGGCTGGAGGAAGACGAGCCCGAAAAAGCTGCGCCCGCCGAGGCCGCACCGTGATCGAAGCCGGCCTGCGCTTCGCCGTCGAACGGCGAGTGCTGGTGCTGATCGCGGTGGCTTTGCTGGCACTGTTCGGCGGCTGGAATTTCACCCGCCTGAACATCGACGCGGTGCCCGATCTGACCAATACCCAGGTGCAGATCACCAGCGCCTTTCCGGGCGCAACACCTTTGGAAGTGGAAGCACAGGTCACCTATGCAGTGGAGACCGCGCTCGCCGGCTTGCCGGGGCTGGCCTACACACGCTCGCAATCACGCTACGGCCTGTCGCAGGTCACCGTGGTGTTCGACGACGGCACTGATATCTACTTCGCCCGCAACCTGATTTCCGAGCGCCTGCAATCAGTGCGCGCGGCACTGCCGCCAGGTGTCGCGCCCAGGCTCGGGCCGGTGGCGACGGGCCTTGGCGAAATCCTGCTCTACGCGATCACCGCCACGCCCGAAGCCCGCCAGCCCGACGGCCGGCCCTGGGATCTCGCGGCACTGCGCGGCCTGCAGGATTGGGTGATCCGTCCGCAGTTGCTGCAGGCCAGCGGCGTATCCGAGATCAACACCACCGGCGGCTACGAGCAGGAATGGCTGGTGGCCCCGTCACCAGCGCGCCTGCTCGCCCGGGGCTTGAGCTTCGTCGATCTGGCCGCGGCGATCGAAGCCAACAACGCCACGCTCGGCGCCGGCCAGGTCGAGAA
>NZ_JAHFRY010000096.1 GCF_023266035.1 Nevskia sp. | reverse complement strand
GCCGATCAGTCCGAGCGGGATCGCGGTCATGCCGAGCAGCGGGATCAGGAACGAGCGATAGCTGGCCACCAGCAGCAGGAAGATCAGCACCAGCACGACGCCGAGCACGGCACTCATCTCGCGCAAGGCATCGAGGGTCAGACGCAGTTCGCCGTCCCAGAGCAACTGGTAGCCGTCCAATGTGTTCGGCGACACCGCGCTCAGGGTGATGTTGTCGGTCCGCAGCGGAACGCCCGCGACTTCCTGCCCGTCGAGTCGGGCATTCATCGCCAGGATGGCGTAGACCGGCGCGGTGACGGCGCTGACATCGCCGCCGACATAGCTGACCTGTTCGTTGTCGCGGCGCAAGATCGGGTGCTCGACGATCGTCGTCACGACCTTCGTGAGTTCGGACAGCGGGATGGCATCGCCACTGCGATTGCGCACCGTGATCCGGTCGAGCAACAGCGGGTCGATCTCGCGCTCCCGGGGCACTCTGAGCCGGATCGGCACCGGATTTCTTTCGCCATCGATATGGGCCTCGGAAACCACAAGCCCATCCATCAAGGCGCGAACGGTCTGTTCGATGTCGGCCACGGTGACACCCGACAGCAGCGCCTTTTCCTTGTCGACGACGATATTGATCTGCTCGACATCGGCCGCTTCGCTGCTGAACACATCGACGATGCCGTAGGTCTGCTCGAACTGCTGCCTTACCCGACCCGAGATCGTCCGCAGGGTCTTGGCATCATTGCCGTGGATACTGGCCAGCACGATCGCGGCCGATGGTGGCCCCGGCGGGGACTCCAGGAAGCGAACTGACATTCCCGGATAGCGGGTCCGGATCTCGGCCGTTGCGGCACGCAGTTCCTCGACGATAGGCACGGACTTCGTCTGCCGCCGGGTCTTGTCGACCAGATTCACGCGAATGTCGGCGACGTGCGGTCCGCGCCGGTTGGCAGCACCGGTGACCAGGCCGGTGAAATCGACAACGCCGGGAATGCCGACATGAGTCTGGTAGTTGCTGACCAGGGGATGCCGGCCGAGGATCTCGCCGAACTCCCGGGCGACCCGATCCGTGGTCTCGATCGGCGTGTGCTCGGGCATGGTGATCGCGATGCTGAAACTGTTGCGGTTCTCCTTCGGCATGATCGCCAGGCTGACGCCGCCAGCCGATAGCGGACCGCCGACACCGGAAGGCCGGATGAACTGCCAGGCCGGCATGAAGAAGGACGCCAGCAGCGCGATCGCAACCATGCCGAACAAGCTCGTCCGCAGCCGGGCGCGATCCAGCAGCGGCGTGATCAGGCGGTAGTAGAGGCGATGCAGGGCGTCGGGTTCATGCCTGGCTTCTGCCGGCGCACCTTGTCCCTGATGCAGCCAGCGATTGCAGGCCCAGGGCACCACCACGTAGGCCACCACCAGCGACGCCCCGATGGCGACCGGCACGTTGAAGGCGATCGGGTGAAAGAACGCGCCATTCATGCCGGACAGGATGTTCAGCGACGCGAACACCAGGATGATGGTGATGGTCGCGATGGTGGTCGGCTTGCCGATTTCGTTGGTGGCCAGCACGGCAGTGGCGCTGCGGTCGTCGGTACCCATCTCGTAATGGCGATGGATGTTCTCCATCACCACGATGGCGTCGTCGACCAGCATGCCCAGCGCCAGAATCAGGGCGAATAGCGAGATGCGGTTGATGGTCACGCCGAACAGCATGTCCACGGCCAGGGTCAGGCCGAGCACCAGCGGCACCACCAGGCAGACGATCATGGCCTGGCGGATGCCGAGGAATGGCACCAGCACCAGCAGCACCGAGGTGATCGCGATCGTCAGGTCGAAGATCAGGCTGTTGACCGTGTGATCCGCATCGCGGCCGTCGTTGCGGGTGGTCACCACGCTGACCTCGGCCGGGACGAACTGGGCCTGCATCTTCGCCACCATCGCCAGGATTTCGCGGCTGACGGCAACCGAGTTGGTATTCGGCTTCTTGGCCACCGACAGGGTGACCGATGCCATTTCGCCGCTGGTATTCGCGCTGCCGTGACGCGGATCGCCAGGCCCGAAGCTGAACCGGGTGATCTGATCGCGCTCGATGGCCGGGCCATCGACCACTTCGGCGATGTCATCGAGGTAGATCAACTGGCCCTTGTGTACCTGCAGGGGCAGATGGCGCACGTCGTCCAGCGAGTTCAGCTGGCCCTTCAGATAGACCGTCTGGTTCCTGCCATCGTCGACCAGTTGGCCGACAACGGCGGAGACGTTGCTGGCCGAGATCATCGCCACGCCGTCATTCAGGGTCAGACCATAGGCCTGCAGCCGTGCCGGATCGAGGTTGACCCGGATTTCGCGCTTGCGGCCGCCGTGGAGTTCGGCCACCGACACCTGCTCGATGGTGTTCAGCCGCTCGGCCATCCGCTCGGCCAGTCGCCGCAGCGCGTAGTCGTCATAGGTATTGGAAGCCAGCGTGACGGTGACGATGGCGACATTGTCGACATCGATCTGCTGGATCACCGGATCCCGCGTGGTCGCCGGCAGACGATGACGGTTGGCGGCGATTCGCTGGCTGAACCGGGTGATCGCCAGGTCCTTGTCGACCCCGACATGGAATTGCACCTGGATCTGGCCCATGCCGGCAGTGGCGATCGTCGAGGTATGGTCGACACCTTCGATCTCGCGCACCACCGCTTCCATCGGCGCAATGATCAGGTGCTCGATCTCGGTCGGCGTGGCGCCGGGCAGATAGAAGGCGACCTGCGCACCCGGCACCAGAATCTGCGGATTCTCCTCGCGCGGCGTGATCAGGCCGGCGAACGTGCCCAGCAGCAATACGGCGACCACGAACAGGGGCGTCAGCTTGGAATCGACGAAAACCCTGGCGACCCGTCCTGCCGAGTTAAGCGGGCCGTCAGACATGGTGCGCAAGCCTCGGCGCTGCGCCGGCCGCGGCGTTCACCGGGACGGCCCTGCAGCCGCTGTGATCCGATCGCCTTCCCGCATGCGGCTGGTCGGCGCACTGACAATCCGCTCGCCTTCATCGAGTCCGGCCAGCACGACCTGTGCGTCACCGACCTGGTGCCCGGTCCGCAGCCAGCGGAAGTGCAGGCGGTCGTCGGCATCAACGACATAGACGCCGCTCAGTCCGCCGCGATCAACCAATGCTGCGGGCGGAATGGCGATCTCCGGGCGCTGGCCGACCTGGAACTCGCTGCGGCCGAACATCCCCGGCGTCAGTCCCGGCGTCGCTGGAATCGCGATCTTGACCTCGAAGCCGCGGGTCACCGCACTGCCGGACGACACCACGCGGAGCACTTCGCCGGTCAGCGTCTGACCGAGTGCATCGATGGTGATCTTGACGGGGTCGCCGACATGCACGCCGGCAACCCGCTGTTCGGCAACCTGGGTAGCGAACAGCAACGCGGTATCGGATTCAACCGTGACCAGCGGTACACCGGGTGCCGCCACCGTACCGACCCGCCCTTGCCGGGCGATCACGACACCGGCGACCGGGCTGAGGATGCTGGTGTACTGCCGCTCGGCCTGTCCGCGTACCAGTACCGCTTCTGCAGCAGCCAGACTTTCGGTGGCCGCCTGCAATTGCAGTCGCGTCTTGCGCACATGGGTGGTGGTCACCACGCCGCCGGCGAACAGGCTTTCGCTGGTCTCCAGATCCTTTTCGGCATCCTTCGTCAGGGCAGCCGCCTGATCCCGATTGGCCAGCGCCGCGCGGATGTTGGCATCGACATCCTTACTGTCAAGCGTCGCCAGCCGTTGACCCCGCTGGACCCGTTCGCCTTCGCGCACCTCGATGCTGCGCACATACGCAGCCAGACGCGAGGTGATGTCGACGCGCTCGTCCGATACCACGCTACCGGTGCTGGTGTAGACCGCAGGCAGCTCGCGTCGCAGCACCACTTCGGTTGCGACATCGAAATGCTGTGCGACAGGTGCCGCAACGGGCTTCGGGTCCTGGCTGCATGCGGCGAGCAGCAAGGCCGCTGATACGGCGAGCAAGGCCCGGCCGAGTGAGTGGATCATCGTCAGTTCAAAAGCCTGAAAAGAACGGCGTTGAAGGCAGGGTTTTCGCAGCTCAGTCAAACGTCCAGGCCAGCCCGAACTGCGACTGCCAGACGCTCAGATAGGCGTCGATCACCTGGTCATTCGGGTCTTCGTCGACCCGGAATCCCACCAGCGTCCCGTTCTGCAATACGGTGGGCGTGGCATTGCTCAGGGCGTTTTTGATGTGCATTCGATTGGCCACCGAATAGATCAGCGCCCAATTCAGGCTCAGGCGCTGCGACCAGCGCCAGGACAGGCCGACGCTGGCGTGCTGGTCGGTGATCGCCGGCGCGAATGCCGCCGGCAGCGCCTGGTCGGAAATGACCGGATTGCCGCCGAAGCTGTACCCGGCGCGATAGCTCAGTCGCCCGCTGCGGCCCTGATAACCGAACTTGTAGACAGTCACGCTCTTCCAGCCGAAGCCCGGACCGTCGGCGCTGCCGAGACAGCCGTCCAGTGCTGGCGGATTGGGCAGGGATCGGCCGACCAGCCGGGGCACGAAACAGGTGTCGGTGAACCGTTGCGGGTCAACGGTGTTGGCGAGCGGCCGGATGCTGCCGTAAGCAATGTGCTCGACATCGAACAGCAAGCGCTGTTCGGGAGCGACATGGATTTGCAGTCCGACATTGAGGGTCGGTGCGAAGTCCAGCGAACCGCCGATGATCGTGCCGCGATAGCGGTTGAATTCCGTGGTGTAGATCCGGGATTGGTAAGCGAGCCCAATGCCGATGCTCGGCAGCGCTTCCCAGAGCACTCCGACTCGAATCCCGCCACCGTAGGAAAAGTCGTTGCCGTTATCGGTGGCGCGGTCCGGCTCATTGGAGAAGGCGGCAAAAGCGCCAAGGCCTTTCACCTTGAGTAACTGAAGCGCAACCACCGGTGCCACGCCGACCGACAGCGTGGGGCTGACCTTGTAGGCGCCATGCCCGGAAATCAGCACCTGCATCAGCCCGACGCCCAGCTTGTCCTGGGAACGCCCGCACAGACGCAGCAGATCGGTGGCGGCGCTCAGTGGCTGACCACCGCCGAAGTTGCCATTGCAGCGCGCCTCGAAGCCAGGAACGCCTCTCGCCAGGGTCGCCGTGCTGCCGCTGGATTCGGTCGCCAGTCCAGAGGCCGTCAGCCCCCATCCGGCTGCGAACTGATCGTTGATCCGCCAGTTGCGTGCGAACGACGGCACCGGAAAGAGGCCGGTCACGGAGGTCGATTGTCCCGGTGCCAGATCGATCAATCCGAATGGCGCATTGGCCCCGAGTTCGCTGGCCCGGAAGCCGCCATCGGGAATCGCGACGCCAAGATCGAAGCTCCGGCTGCTCGACAGCCATGCGCCAGCCGCCGGATTGCGCAAGGTCGCCGAAGCGTCTTCTGCCATCGCCGTTCCGGCACCGGCCATTCCGAGTTGCACGGTGCCATTGCCCGGCGCGTTCATGCCGTTCGCCGACCAGGCGGGTGCGCTTGCGACGATCAGCAGAGCCGATGCAAACAAGCGGATCTTGTTGCTGACACGAGCAGCGCCCGGTAGCGGGCGGCGGCCACTCCAGGGTGGGCGGCCGATGGTGTTCATGCGGCGCCGCCTGCCATCGCTTCGGCCTTGTCCAGCGAGGCCACGATGGCGCGCAACAGTCGCTCGAAAGTGACCTTGTCCTTGGCCGAAATTCCGGCCATTGCGGCGCTGACAATCGGCGCGAGCCGCCCGGCATAACCCTGCACGACCGAGGTGCCGAGTTCGGTCACGAAGACGCGCCGTCGCCGGCCATCCCGGGAATCCAGCCTGATGTCGATCAGGGCTTCGCTGCGAAGCACTTCGAGGATGCGCGTCATGTTGGCAGCGGCCTGGCCGACCTGCGTGCACAGCGCCGTCGGCGTCGTGCCTTCGGCGCCGGCGGCCATGACGATGATCAGCGTGTGGTACGAGCTTTCAGTCAGCCCGGCAGGGCGCAGCACCGGGTCAACGCAGGCCGTGATGCCCTGACTGGCCACCCGCAACAGCCGCATCAGCAGCACATCCTGAGTCGACAACTCAGGGGCTCCAAGCTGCCAGCTCGGCATGCTTGCATCGACAGATTTCGCCCGATCATTGGTATTCATTACGCCGATGCTACATCAATGTAATAAAAGATCAACACTTCGGATGAAATGCACAACCGCAATCAAGGCACCATCGCGCTGAACCCTGATCGGTGCACAAGGATGAGCAGGCGCAGCGTCAAGCTTGCACTGACAGAGCGGAACGGGGTGGCGGAAGTCGGGAGGCTGATAGCTGGGAAAAATGTCGATATTTTTGTCAAAAGAGATTATACATACCAGCCATAAAGTGTTTGCATAAAGTTAAGAAAAGCATTGGAGGGGCATGTCAGGTGGTAGCGAACGTGCAGCTTTTGTTCCGGGCCGATGGTGCCGCGTGCGCCGACAGCCCTGCGCGCAGCCTGATCGAGTTGACCGTGCACCGGTTGCGTCGCGACATCCTGGAAGGCCGCCTGGCTTCGGGCTCGCGGCTCGCCGTGGCGCATCTCAAGGGCAGCTACGAGGTCAGCGGCGGAACGATGCGCGAAGCCCTGTCCCTGCTGGTGTCCGAAGGCCTGGCACAAGCCGAGGCGCAGCGTGGCTTTCGCGTGGCACCGATGTCGCTGGCTGATATGGAAGACCTTACTCGCACGCGCGTGCTGGTCGAGTGCGAGGCGCTGCGCCAGAGCGTGCGACTGGGCGGCGATAAATGGCAGGCGGAGGTCACCTCCACGTTTAACAAGCTGTCGCGAATTCATCCGCGCACGGTAAAAAATCCGGGCATCTGGTTCGAAAGGTGGGAGCGCTGCAATCGCGACTTTCACGAAGCGCTGCTGAGTGCTTGTCCCTCTCCGTGGTCACGACGCTTTCGTGCCGTGCTGTATCTGCACATGGAGCGGTATCGACGTTTGACCGCCAATCACCCTTCGCCAGCACGCGATGTTCATGCGGAACATCAGGCGCTGCACGACGCGGCGCTGGCGCGCGATGAGGCGTTGTGCGCGTCGCTGCTGAAGTTGCACATCGAAGCCTCGGTGGAGGCAGTCCGCCGGCATGGGCTGCTGCTCCCGATCGGCCTTTTTCCCGTCACTTGAACTGAGATTTTCATAGCGCCGTCCAGGCGCAGATCATTGGAGGATTCGAACATGAATGCCACGAGCAACGACACAGCGGAAGTACCGTTGAGGTTCAAGCGAACCTGGACCCCGGAAGCGATTCGCGAACTGGTGGATCAGGACAAGGGCTTGCTCGACCCGCGCATCTACTCCGACCCGGATCTCTACGAACTGGAACTCGAGCGTGTCTTCGCACGGTCCTGGCTGCTGCTCGGTCACATCAGCCATGTACCCAAGACCGGTGACTACCTGACCACGTACATGGGCGAAGACCCGGTCATCATGGTGCGCCAGAAGGACCGCAGCATCCGTGTGTTCCTCAACCAGTGCCGGCACCGCGGCATGCGCATCTGCCGCTCGGACGGCGGCAACGCCAAGGCGTTCACCTGCAGCTATCACGGCTGGGCCTACGACATCGCCGGCAACCTCGTCAGTGTGCCCTATGAGGACACTGCGTACTGTTCGAAGAAGGAACACGCGTGCGGCTTCGACAAGGCCGACTGGGGGCCGCTTCAGGCGCGCGTCGCGATCTACAAGGGCCTGGTGTTTGCCAACTGGGACGCCGAGGCACCCGATCTGGAAACCTACATCGGCGACGCCAAGCCGTACATGAATGTCATGCTCGATCGCACGCCAGCGGGCACCGAGGCCATCGGCGGCATTCAGAAGTGGGTGATCCCCTGCAACTGGAAGTTTGCTGCCGAGCAGTTCTGCAGCGACATGTACCATGCTGGCACGGTGTCGCACCTGTCCGGCCTTCTCGCCGGAATGCCGCCGGAAATGAGCCTGGCCGATGCCCAGATCCCCACGCAGGGTCATCAGTTCCGTGCTGCCTGGGGCGGCCACGGGGCGGGCTGGTACGTGGACGAACCCGGCATTCTGATGGGCGTCATGGGTCCACACGTCACACAGTACTGGACCCAGGGCGCAGCGGCTGACATTGCAGACGGTCGTCTCGACCAGATGCCCGCCAAGCGCATGTTCGGGCAGCACACCACCATCTTCCCGACCTGTTCGTTCCTGCCGGGCATCAACACCATTCGTACCTGGCATCCGCGCGGCCCGAACGAGATCGAGGTCTGGGCCTTCGCGCTGGTCGATGCCGACGCTCCGGCCGAGATCAAGGAAGAGTTCCGCCGCCAGAACATCCGCACCTTCTCTGCCGGCGGAGTATTGGAGCAGGACGACGGCGAGAACTGGGTGGAGATCCAGAAAGTGCTGCGTGGCCACAAGGCGCGCAGCCGGCCGCTCAATGCGCAGATGGGGCTGGGCCGCTCGCGGACTGACGATCAGAACTTCCCTGGCCGCATCGGCTATGTCTACGGCGAAGAGGCCGCGCGCGGCATGTACCAACATTGGGCGCGGATGATGTCCGAGCCCAGCTGGGACACGCTCAAGCCCTGATGGCTGACCTGCCGACCGCCATTTCTGGAGCACCACCATGACGATTGAAAAACTGGACGTCGCCAGTCTGATGCAAATGGGGACCAAGCCAACCGATCCGCTGCTGCAGCAGGAGATCGAGCAGTTCTACTACCGCGAGGCGGCGCTGCTCGACAGCCGCGCCTACGAGGCCTGGCTCGGCCTGATGGAGCCGGACCTGCGCTATTTCATGCCGTTGCGGACCACCCGCATGATGCGCGAGGCCGGTCTCGAGTACAGCGACGACGGCGACTTCGCCCACTTCGACGAAACCTACGCCACCATGTACGGCCGCGTGCGCAAGGCCACGAGTGAGTTCGGCTGGGCCGAGAACCCGCCCTCGCGCACGCGTCACCTGATTACCAACGTGATGATCAGCCCGGGCAGCGAGCGCGACAGCTACGAGGTCAGCTCGGCGTTCCTGCTCTACCGGAACCGCCTGGAACGTCAGGTCGATATCTTTGCTGGCGAGCGGCGCGACGTGCTGCGCCGCAGCGCCACCGACATGCGCTTCAAGATCGCGCGCCGGACGATTTTGATCGACCAGGGCACGCTGCTGTCGAACAACCTCAGCGTGTTCTTCTGAAGGGCAGACCATGGCGTTCGTGAGAGTCTGTGGCCGCAGCGATGTGGCCGAAGGTGAAGCGCTGAAGCTGGAACAGTTTCCGATCCCGCTGGCGCTGTTCAATGTCGACGGCGAGTTCTTCGCCACCCAGGATCGCTGCACGCACGGCGAGTGGTCGCTGTCGGACGGCTATCTCGATGGCGACGTCGTCGAGTGCTCGCTGCACATGGGCAAGTTCTGCGTCCGAACGGGCAAAGTGCGTTCGGCACCGGCGAATGGCGCGCTGCAAACCTTCGCCGTACGGGTCGAGGGCGATGCGGTATTCGTCGATTTCGACGCAGCAGCAGTAACGCCGTGATCCGGAACATTGCCATCGTCGGTTTCGGGCTGGCCGGAGCCTCGGCCGCGCGCAGCCTGCGTGGCCAGGGTTACGACGGACGCATCCACCTGTTCGGCGAAGAGCCGGTGCTGGCCTACGACCGCCCTTCGCTTTCGAAGTCGGTGCTGGCTGGCGTGGCGGCGGAACCGCCGCCGCTGCTCGACGCCGGGTGGTACACCGCGGCTGGCGTGGACGTCCACTCGGGTGAGCGCGTGCAGCAGATCAACCCTGCGCAACGTCGTCTGCTGCTGCCCTCGGGTGCGAGTCTGTCCTATGACCGGCTGCTGCTGGCCACGGGTGCCCGGGCGCGGACGCTGAGCCTGCCCGGCGCAACCCTCGATGGCGTTCTGACCCTGCGCGATCAGGCCGACAGCTCGAATCTGCGCGGCCGACTTGGTCCCGGGGTATCGCTATCGATCGTCGGTGGCGGGCTGATCGGCTGCGAGGTCGCCACCACGGCGCGCAAGGCCGGTGCCGAGGTCAGAATTCTCGAATCGGCAGACGAACTCCTGCTGCGTGTGCTTGGCCGGAGAGTCGGAGCCTGGTGCCGCGAACGGCTGGAAGCGCTCGGCGTGGTGGTACAGCGCAATACGCGGATCAGCGCGTTCGAGGGCAAGGGTGGCCGCGTGCGAGCGGTGGCCTTTGCCGATGGCGAGCGGGTGACCGCTGACGTGGTACTGGTCAGCATCGGAGCCGAGCCTGATACGGCGTTGGCGCAGGATGCCGGGCTGACCTGCGCCCGCGGCGTGCCGGTGGACGCCACCGGCCTCAGTGCCTGTCCTGACCTGTTTGTCGCCGGCGATGCCGCGTGCTGGCCGTTGCGCGATGGTGGCCAGCGCTCGCTGGAAACCTATCTGAACAGCCAGGCACAGGCCGCTACCGCCGCCGCCGCCATGCTCGGCCGCGCCGAACCATCGCCACAAGTTCCGCGCGCCTGGACCGAGATTGCCGGACATCGCATCCAGACCATCGGCGATTTCGATGGCCCTGGTGATTGGCTGCTGCGCGGCGATGCGGAGCATGGCAGTCCGCTGCTGATGCTGCGCGTGCAGAGCGATGCCGTGGCCGCCGCACTGTCGGTGGATGCAACCAAGGATTTCGCGACCGTCACCCGGCTGGTCGAAGCCAGAACCCGCGTGACCCTGCCTGAGCTTCGCGATCCGGCCTTCAATCTTCGCGATTTTCTGCGCGCCCGGCCGGCGGCCGGTGCCAGTTGAACACCGATAACGAGAACGGAAGGAGCAGCATGAGACTGAAAGACCAGGTGGCCCTGATCACCGGCGGCGCGTCCGGTCTCGGACGGGCGCTCGTCGACCGCTTCGTGGCCGAAGGTGCGCGCGTGGCGGTGTTCGACAAATCCGAGCAAGGCTTGAAGGCCATCGAGGCAGCACATGGCGACAAGGTGATCGGCTGCGTTGGCGACGTCCGCTCGCTGGCCGACCAGAAGGCCGCTGCCGCGCACTGCACCGAGCGCTTCGGCCGCATCGACTGCGTGATTCCCAACGCCGGCATCTGGGATTACTCGACGCCGCTGATCGACCTGCCGGAAGACCGCATCGACGCCGCGTTCGACGAGATCTTCCACGTCAACGTCAAGGGCTATCTGCTGGCGGTCAAGGCCTGCCTGCCGGCCCTGGTCGAAAGTCGCGGCAGCGTGATCTTCACGATCTCCAATGCCGGCTTCTATCCCAATGGCGGTGGCCCGCTGTACACGGCCTCCAAGCACGCGGTGGTGGGACTGGTTCGCGAACTTGCATTCGAGCTGGCACCGCATGTGCGCGTCAACGGCGTGGCCCCGGGCGGTATCGGTACCGATCTCCGCGGACCGAGTTCGCTGGGCCTGAGCGAGCAGTCCATTTCCTCGATGCCGCTGGCCGACATGCTGGCCAACGTACTGCCGATTGGCCGCATGCCGGCCGTCGAGGAATACACCGGGGCCTACGTGTTCTTCGCGTCGCGTACGGATGCGGTACCCGCCACCGGCTCCTTGCTGAACTACGACGGCGGACTTGGCGTCCGCGGCTTCTTTTCGGCTGCGGGTGGCCATGATCTGCCGGAAAAACTGAAACTTGCGAAAGGAGAGAAAAAATGAGCGTCGAAAGCCTGGGATACCTCGGTTTTGCAGTGAAGGATGTGCCGGCCTGGTGCCGTTTTCTCGGCCAGAGGCTGGGGCTGATGGAAGCGCCGGCGCAGCCGGACGCAAGCTGCTTTCGCATGGATTCGCGAGCCTGGCGCATCGCCGTGCACGAAGGCCAGGATGATGATCTGGCCTATGCCGGCTACGAAGTCGTCAGCCAGGCGGCGATGGAGAATATGGTGGACAGGCTTCGCGACGCGGGCGTCGAGGTTCGGGTCGGCGATGAGGCGCTGGCGCGAACGCGCAAGGTGCTCGGCCTGATCTGCTTCGCCGATCCGTTCGGCCTGCCGCTGGAAATCTATTACGGCCCGAGTGAAGTCACCGACCAGCCATTCATCGCCAGCGCCGGCGTCACCGGCTTTCTGACCGGCGACCAAGGGCTGGGTCACTTCGTGCGGATCGTTCCGGATGCCCAGGTCGCGCTGCGCTTTTACACGGAGGTGCTGGGCTTCCGCATGACTGACGTCATCGACATGACGCTCGCACCCGGTATGGTGATCCCGACCTATTTCCTGCACTGCAACGGTCGTCATCACACGCTGGCGCTCGCGGCGTTCCCGGTTCCCAAGCGCATCCACCATTTCATGATCGAAGTGAAGTCTCTGGACGATGTGGGCTATGCCTTCGACCGCCTGGGCGGAGACAACTGCCTGACTACGACCATCGGCCGGCACAGCAACGACCAGATGGTGTCGTTCTACTGCGCCTCGCCCTCGGGCGTAGAAGTGGAATTCGGTTGGGGCGCGCGCGGGGTCGATGCGTCTTGGTCGGTTGCTCGCCACGATGCCCCGAGCATGTGGGGACACAAGCCGCTGCGTGCGCCGGGTTGATTCGGGCAGGCCGTTTCTATACCTCACGTCTTAAAATCCAGTACCAGAGACCACCATGAGCAATTTGACTGAAGCAGCGACCAGCCGGCAGGTCCGCATCAATGAAAAGGGACTCGGCAATTTCCTGATCCACTACAACGACGCCGGCCCCGAGACCGGCGAAACCGTGATCATGCTGCACGGCGGCGGGCCCGGGGCAGGGGGCTGGAGCAACTACTCGCGCAATATCGAGCCCTTCGTCAACGCGGGCTACCGCGTGATCCTCCAGGACTCGCCGGGTTTCAACAAGTCCGATGCGGTGGTCATGGACGAGCAGCGTGGGCTGGTCAATGCACGCGCGGTTAAAGGCCTGATGGATGCCTTGGGCATCGAGAAGGCCCATCTGGTTGGCAACTCGATGGGCGGAGCGACGGCGCTGAATTTCGCCCTCGAATATCCCGATCGGCTCGGCAAACTGGTGCTGATGGGGCCTGGTGGTCTGGGGCCGAGCCTGTTCTGCCCGATGCCGCTGGAGGGCATCAAGCTGCTATTCAAGCTCTACGCCGACCCCAGCTACGAAAACCTCAAGCAGATGATCCAGGTGTTCATCTACGACCAGTCGCTGATCACCGAGGAACTGATCCAGGGCCGCTGGGAAAACATGCAGCGCAGCCCGGAGCATCTGAAGAATTTCCTGATCAGCGCACAGAAGGTGCCGCTGTCGGCCTGGGATGTTTCGCATCGTTTCGGCGAGATCAAGGCAGAGACCCTGGTGATATGGGGGCGCGATGACCGTTTCGTGCCGCTGGATCACGGACTGAAAATCCTTTGGGGCGTACCCGATGCGCACCTGCATGTACTGCCGCGCTGCGGGCATTGGGCGCAATGGGAGCACGCGACCACTTTCAATCGACTGACCCTGGATTTTCTCCGGCACTGATGATTTTTTCTTTAGCGAGCACTCCCCACGCCAAAGAATAACCTCCGATGACGGGCCCTTATCCGGAAATCGGTCGACCGCATTGCCACCAACAAGGCTGTCGCGTTGGCCTCGGGATTTAGTCACAGATGCCCAACAATCCGGCATGACCCTCATCACCATCGGCAGCCATCGTAGCGGCGACGGGAGTTCCTACGAAAAAGTGGACACCCATTGATTAGGCGCATCGACGCTCGAATTCGACGGGAGACTGGTAATTGAGGGCTGAGTGTAGCCGTCGATGGTTGTAAAAATCGATGTAGCCCAGGACGGCGCTGCGGAGTTCGTGATCGGTGTCGAAACGACGTCGGTGGTACATGTCTGATTTCATCGACTTGTTCCAAGCTTCCATGTGGGCGTTGTCGGTCATTCGCCTCGGCCGATTCACCGATTGCTCGATGCCGGCGCGCAGTAGCCCGTCCTTGAATCGGTCGCCCAGAAACTCGACGCCGCGATCACTGTGGAAAAGCGGGCTGCCTGCTGGCTTGCGGACGCGGAGCGCATTGGCCAGTGCTCGCGTGGTCAGGATCGAAGACTTCTCGGTGCCGATCGCCCAGCCGAGCAGCCGTCGTGAATGTCGGTCCATCACCGTCGCCAGATAGCGCCATTGATCCCGCACCTTCAGGTACGTGATGTCGCCAACCCAGACTTGATCGGGAGCCTGCACCTCGACCTTGTGCGCTTTGCTCTCGACGCTGTCGAAGAATCGACCCGTGCCGGGGCTGCGACGATAGAGCTTGGTCGAGCAGGCCTGCACCCCATGCTCACGCATCAGGCGTTCCACCTTGCGCCGTCCGAGGGTCTCGCCCGACTGCGTCAGCGCGGCATGCACGCGCGGGCTGCCGTAGGTCTGACGGCTGGCTCGGTGAACGGCCCGGATCTTCTCGATCCACGTGGCATCGTCAATCGCACGCTCGCTGGCCGGACGCGCCTTCCACGCGTAGTAGCCCGCAGGGCTCACGTCGTACAGCCGGCAGAGCGTTCTCACCGGGTAGGCTTCCTGACAGTGCTCGATGAAGGCAAAGACGTCCCCTTTCGAGCGGAAGTGAACGCGATGGCTTTCCTAAGAAACACCAGTCTGAGCCGCAATGGGCTGTAGTGAGAAGCCCAGCTCGGCGGCTCGGCGACCAAGGCCCTTGACCAGCCTCTCACGGTACTTTTCCTCGTACGCATTGAACCGCCCCCGCTTTCCCGGAGACTCGTTGGTGTGAGTCACGCTGCTTGGGCGTGCTCGGTGATTTGCGAATAGTAGGCGGCTTCCGCTTCGGCAGGCGGGATGTTGCCGATGGGTTCCAGCAGTCGGCGGTGGTTGAACCAGTCGACCCAGTTGAGGGTGGCCCACTCGACGTCTTCACGCCGCTGCCAGGATGACTTCCGGTGGATCACCTCGGCCTTGTACAAGCCATTGATGGTTTCGGCCAATGCGTTGTCATAGGAGTCGCCGACGCTGCCGACTGAAGGCTCCAGACCGGCGTCGGCAAGGCGCTCGGTGTAGCGGATCGACACGTACTGGACGCCGCGGTCACTGTGATGCACGAGGCGATCCGGGCCGACCGGCTTGCGCGCGTGTAGGGCCTGCTCCAGCGCGTCGAGCACGAAGTCGGTCCGCGCCGATGGCGACGCCCGCCAGCCGACGATCCGGCGTGCGAAGACGTCGATGACGAAGGGGACATAGACGAAGCCCTGCCAGGTCGACACGTAGGTGAAGTCGGAGACCCAGAGCTTGTTCGGTCGGTCGGCTTTGAAGTTCCGGCGCACGTGATCCAGCGGGCACGGTGCGTTCTTGTCGCTGAATGTCGTGCGCACCGTCTTGCCGCGAACCACGCCGCGCAGGCCACGGCGCTTCATCAGGCGCGCCACTGTGCAGCGGGCAACGTCGAAGCGCTCACGCCGGAGTTGCCGCCAGACCGTGCGCACGCCGTAGACCTGAAAATTCTCGTTCCAGACCCGCTCGATCTCGGGCATCAGCGCCGCGTCCCGCACCGCCTGGTCGGAACGCTGCCGTGGGTCAGTCTCGCGCGCCACGTGAGCGTGATAGGTCGACGGGGCGATCGGCAGCACTTTGCAGATCGGCTCGATCCCGTAAACGTCGCGATGGTCGTCTATGAACGCTTTCATCGTTTGAATGGGCGGTCGAGCTCCGCCTGGGCAAAATACGCGGACGCCTTGCGCAGGATCTCGTTCGCCTGCCGCAGTTCCCGGTTCTCGCGTTCCAGCGCCTTGATGCGCTCGCCCTCGGCTGTGGTCAGGCCCGGCCGCACGCCGGCGTCCCGCTCGCCTTGGCGAACCCAGCGCCGCAGCGTCTCAGCCGTGCACCCAATCTTGGCTGCAATCGATTCGATCGCCGCCCACTGCGACGGGTAATCCGCCGCATGCTCCGACACCATCCGGACTGCACGCTCCTGTACCTCAGGGGAAAACTTCGATGCTCTCGTCATGGCTCCATCTTCTCACGTGAAGGAGCCTCCGAGAAACCCGGAGCGGTTCAGTTCATCATCGTTGACGAGCACTCCCGGAAGCTGGCTCAGCTTTACGGCTGTTGCTTTGAATTCATCGCTGTATCGATACGTGCTTCTAGGTCCAGGCTTTGGCATTTGGAACACTCCTGATTGGTTAGATCAGGGTGTCCACTGAACCGAAGGTTGCGCCCAGTCCTTGGCCTTCGGGGTGTGGGTGGCCGGCAGGTCCGTCTGATCCCGGTAAGCCTGGTCGCTATACCCCCGCCGCTCTTCGCCATGCAGTAGGCTCGGTTGTACCCGGGCGTCGTGGACGTTGGCGGCTGTGGCTTCTACCGAATGAATCTGCTTGGCTAGCTGTCGACGCCGACATGCGCCTTCATCCCGAAGTGCCAATGGTTGCCCTTCTTCATCTGGTGCATCTCAGGATCGCGCGTGCCGTCCTGATTCTTGGTCGATGACGGCCCTTGGTCTTTCACTGTGAGTGTGAGTGAAATTCCGTACGCGAATGGAAGCTATCACCGCGCAGAATAGAACTATTGGATAGGATTCGTTTTGAAAATAACAGGGCCGGACGTGTTCAGCACACGGCAAGGTCGGCAGGCGTTTATAGCCCTTGCTTCATAATCTGAGTGGAAATGATGACGGTGCGTCGCGGTCCCTTCAAAGGTGAATTGACCGGGCGGTTCGCGTGTCGGCGCTGCCGGCACGCCATCTCGCGGGAACAGACGCCGGTGCTCGGCCCAGTCCACGCACAGTGCCAGCCGGCACGGATTAGTTCGACGGAGTAGGGCAATGGATAGCGATACCTTCGATATTTTGCGATCAACGGTCCGGCGGTTCGTAGAAGAGCGTTTGATTCCGGCCGAGGATCGGGTGGAGCACGACGACGCGGTACCCGAAGACATCATTGCCGATATGCGCAATCTCGGCCTCTTCGGATTGTCGGTACCCGAGGCTTACGGTGGCATCGGGTTGTCGATGAGCGAGGAAGCGGCCATCGTGCGCGAACTCACACGCGCCTCCGTCGTATTCCGATCGGTGATCGGGACGACGGTCGGAATCGGCTCGCAGGGCATCGTGATCGATGGAACCGATGAGCAGAAGCAGCAGTGGCTTCCCAGGCTGGCCGCGGGAGAAGCGGTCGCCAGTTTTGCGCTCACCGAGCCCGGATCCGGATCAGACGCGGCGTCGCTGAAGACGGTCGCTGTCCGGGATGGCGACCATTACCGTATCACTGGGACCAAGCGTTACATCACCAACGCGCCGCGGGCCGATGTCTTCACACTGATGGCGCGCAGCGAGCCGGAGATCAAGGGTGCCCATGGCGTTTCCGCGTTCATCGTTCCTGCCACCACGCCGGGCATCACGCTTGGAAAAATCGACAAGAAGATGGGACAGAAGGGTTCGCAGACCTGCGATGTCATCTTCGACGACTGTCGGGTTCCCGCCAATGCCATCATCGGTGGAAAACCGGGACAGGGTTTCAAGACTGCGATGAAGGTCCTCGATCGCGGTCGTATCCACATCGGGGCGGTCGCTTTGGGTATGAGCGATCGCCTGATCGAGATGAGTCTGCGATACGCGATGGATCGCAACCAGTTCGGCCAATCGATCAGTAATTTCCAGCTCGTGCAGGCGATGCTCGCGGACAGCAAGACCGAGGCTCTGGCGATCGAGGCGCTGCTGGAGTCGGTGGCCGGCAAATTCGATCGCGGCGAGCCGGTCAGCCTGGAAGCCGCAGCGCTGAAGTATTTCTCCAGCGAGGCCGTGGGCCGAATCGCCGATCGAGCGGTGCAGGTCCACGGTGGTGCGGGGTACATGACCGAGTACAAGGTGGAACGTTTTTATCGTGACATACGCTTGCTGCGTATCTACGAAGGAACGTCCCAGATTCAGCAATTGATCATTGCGCGCGAGATGATTCGGGCCGAGCGCCAATGAGAGCCTCGATGCGCAGGGTCGCTATCGTTTCGCCATTGCGTACACCCATCGGAGCGTTCATGGGCGCGCTGTCGTCCATTCCTGCCGGCGAGCTGGGGGGGATGATCATCAAGGCCCTGGTACAACGCAGCGGTATCGATCCGGAACGCATCGACGACGTGGTGTTCGCGCAAGGCTATGCCAACGGCGAGGCACCTTGCGTCGCACGCTGGTCGGCGCTCGCCGCAGGACTTCCGGTCACGGTGCCTGGCTACCAGCTGGATCGCCGCTGCGGCAGCGGCCTGCAAGCTGTGATCGACGCGGCAATGATGGTGCAGACCGGTTCGGCCGATGTCGTCATCGCCGGTGGCGTCGAGAGCATGAGCAATGTCGAGCACTACTGCACCGATGCCCGCCGCGGTGCGCGATCTGGTTCGACCATCTTGCACGACCGACTGACACGCGGGCGGGTCATGTCGCAGCCGGTGGCCCGCTTCGGCGTCATCAACGGCATGATCGAAACCGCCGAGAATCTCGCTAAGGACTACCAGATCAGTCGCGCGCAGTGCGATGAATACGCGGTGATGAGCCACCAGCGTGCAACTGCGGCCTGGGCCCATGGCACGTTTAACGACGAGCTGGTGCCGGTGGCGGTGCCACAGAAGCGCGGCGACCCGGAGATGTTCTTCAGGGACGAGGGCTATCGGCCCGATGCATCGATGGAGACGCTGGGTGCGCTCCGCGCCATCGAGAAGGGCGGTGTGGTCACGGCAGGCAATGCCAGCCAGCAGAACGATGCCGCCGCTGCCTGCCTGGTTGTCGCGGAAGACCGGCTCGCCGCGCTCGGATTGGAACCGATTGCTTGGTTTCATTCGTGGGCAGCCGCCGGATGCGAACCTTCGCGTATGGGCATCGGGCCGGTGCCGGCGGTAGCGCGCTTGTTCGCGCGGACAGGGCTAAGTTGGAAGGATATCGACTTGGTCGAGCTCAACGAGGCCTTTGCTTCGCAGGTGCTCGCGGTGCTCAAAGGGTGGGGGTGGGACGACCGTGCGCGGCTCAATGTAAATGGATCAGGGATTTCGCTGGGCCATCCTATTGGCGCCACCGGCGTGCGTATCCTGTGCAACCTCACGCGCGAGCTGCAGCGGCGAAAAGGTCGTTACGGGCTGGAAACAATGTGCATCGGTGGAGGCCAGGGGATTGCAGCGGTATTCGAACGCGCCTGAACCACTGTTTTTGACTGAACTCAACATCCAACTCTCAAGAGGTTGGCAAGATAAGCATTTTCAGGGAAATCGACAGCAGACGGACCCGGATTGCCTCGTTCGTCTCCGCTGCCACTGCGACGTCCCCCCGAAATTGAGTAGCAGTGGCGTTTAGAGTCCGATCATGAAGCAGGAGATCGGACGTGAAGAAGCGGTTCAGCGAAGAGCAGATCATCGGGTTTCTGAAGGAAGTCGATG
>NZ_JAHFRY010000179.1 GCF_023266035.1 Nevskia sp. | reverse complement strand
CTGGCGGCCGGCTGCGACGGCGTGGTGTCGTCCGGCCTTGAAGTCGAAAAGCTGCGGCGCGAAGCTCCTCATGAACTGATCTGCGTGACGCCGGGCATCCGTCCGGTCGACAACGACGTAATTTCAAACGGCAGCGGCGATCAGAAGCGGGTGATGACGCCGACTCGCGCGCTGAAAGCCGGCGCGGATTACCTGGTCGTCGGCCGTCCGATCCGTGATGCAGCAGACCCCCGCGCTGCGGCGCTGGCCATTCAATCCGAAATCCTCAGCGCGCTCGCACCATGACCCACCAGCCCGAACACTTGCAGAACGATCGCTTCCTCCGCGCCCTGAAGCGCCAGCCGGTCGACCGCACGCCGGTCTGGCTGATGCGCCAGGCCGGCCGTTATTTGCCTGAGTACCGCGCCAGCCGCGCCAAGGCCGGTGATTTCCTGAGCCTGTGCAAGAACCCGGATCTGGCCTGCGAAGTCACCCTGCAGCCAATCGATCGCTACGGCTTCGACGCCGCGATCCTGTTCTCGGACATCCTGACCATTCCGGACGCGATGGGCCTCGGCCTGTACTTCACCGAGGGCGAAGGCCCAGCGTTCAGGAAGACCGTGCGCACCGCCGCCGATATCGCCGCCTTGCCGATCCCGGATCCGGAAACCGAGCTGCGCTACGTGATGGATGGCGTCCGCGCCTGCAAGAAAGGCCTCGCCGGTCGCGTGCCGCTGATTGGTTTCGCCGGCAGCCCGTGGACGCTCGCCACCTACATGATCGAAGGCAGCGGCTCCAAGGATTTCCGCAATGCCAAGGCGATGCGCTACGGCGCGCCGCACCTGCTGAAGGCGCTGCTCGACAAGCTCACCGAGAGCGTGGCCCTGTATCTCGCCGCGCAGGCCGATGCCGGCGCCAACGCGCTGATGATCTTCGACACCTGGGGCGGCGTGCTCGATCGCGAGGGCTACAAGTTCTTCTCGCTGGCCTCGATGGCGAAGCTGGTCGATCGCCTGAAGGTGCTGGCGCCCGGCGTGCCGGTGATCCTGTTCTCCAAGGGCTGCGGCCAGTTCCTGCTGGAGATGTCGGCCACCGGCTGCGCCGGCCTCGGTGTTGACTGGACCACCAACATCGGCGACGCACGGCACATGGTCGGCGGCTCAGTCGCGCTGCAAGGCAATCTCGATCCGACCGCGCTGTTCGCGCCGCCGGAAACGATCCGCGATCTGGTCGGCAAGATCCTCGACGATTACGGCCCGGCCAACGGCCACATCTTCAACCTCGGCCACGGCATCGTGCCGGGCACGCCGCCGGAAAATGTCGCGGCACTGGTCGAAGCCGTGCGCGAACTGAGCCCGCAGTACCACGAGATCGCCGAAGCCGAAGCGCCTTGATCGGCACGATGAGCCACGCGGGCCTGAAGCGCTGGTTGCCACCGCAGGCGATCGGCGTACTGACCTTCGCCGCGATGTTCGTCGTGCTGATGTTCTGGGCTGGCCTGCTGATCCTGCCGGCGGCGATCGTCAAGCTGCTGGTGCCGCTGCCGGTGCTGACCCGCCAGCTCGATCGCTGGATCGCCTGGTGCGCCGGCTATGGCTGGGTGGGCGGCAATCAGCAGGTGTTCCAGCTGCTGCATGGCCGGCGCGAGAACCTGCAGGTCAATGGCGCGCTGGACCCGTCGCAGAGCTGGATGATCGTCTGCAATCACCAGAGCTGGGCGGACATCCTGATTCTGTTCGACGTCATGTACGGCCGCACGCCGTTCCCGCGCTTCTTTCTGAAGCGCGAGCTGATCTGGATTCCGCTGGTCGGCTTCGTCTGCTGGGCGCTGGACATGCCGTTCATGAAGCGCAATTCGGCGGCGGCGATCGCGAGGAATCCGGACCTGCGCAACCAGGATCTGGAAACCACGCGCGGCTTCTGCGAGAAGTTCAAGCGCAAGCCGATCGCCGTGGTCAATTTTGTCGAAGGCACGCGCTACACGCCGGAGAAGGCCCAGGCCAAGGGTTCGCCGTATCGCCGCCTGCTACGGCCGAAGTCCGGCGGCTTCAGCTTCACCTTGAACGCGATGGGCGAGCAGTTCGCGGGGCTGATCGACATCACCATCGTCTACCTGCCGACCGGCAATACCCGCAGCAAGCTGTGGAGCTGGCTGTGCGGCGAGCAGAACGCGGCCTATGTGCAGGTCGATGTGAAGCCGCTGCCGGTCGAATTGCTCGGCGGCAACTATCAGGACGATGAAGCCTTCCGCGAGCGTTTTCAGGACTGGGTCAACGGCCTGTGGATGGACAAGGACGCGGTCATCGACAGGGCCCTGATCAAGGACTGGGTTCCGCTCACGCAGGCATCCGGGTAGACTGCGCCGGCTCATTGGGGAGTAGTCACCCGGCGCGCTGACCGTTGCACTGGCAGGCGTTGATCGGGGGATGCGTCAACACAATCGATCGCAAGATCGTGGCGCATCCAGGTCGGGAAGCCTTTCCCGCATCAGGCGAGACCTTTGACGCGCAGCCACCTCCTTAGGGATGGGCCCGGGTCGGGCATGGTCGCGTGTCAATCGTCCACGATCGCCCGGCCCTCGAGAGTTCCCCATGTTTGAAGCCTTCGGTATTTCCACGCTGGTCGTCGCGGTCGGCGAGATCGGCGACAAGACCCAGCTGCTGGCGCTGCTGCTCGCTTGTCGATTCCGCAAGCCGGTGCCGATCCTGCTCGGCATCCTCGCCGCGACGATCGCCAACCACGCTGTTGCCGGTTTCTTCGGCGCCTGGATTCGCGGCCAGTTCACGCCGGATACTTTGCGCTGGCTGGTCGGCGTCACCTTCCTCGCGATTGCCGCCTGGGCACTGGTGCCAGACAAGCTCGAAGACGAAGCGCCGAAGCCGGTGGGCCGCTACGGTGTGTTCCTGCTGACTTTCGTCGCGTTCTTTCTGGCCGAGATCGGCGACAAGACCCAGCTGGCCACCGTGGCGCTGGCCGCGCGTTTCGACTCCTTGCTGGCCGTGGTCTGCGGCACGACGCTCGGCATGATGATCGCCGACGCTCCGGCCGTGCTGCTCGCCGAGCGTCTGACCCAGAAGCTGTCGTTCAAGCTGATCCGCTACCTCGCGGCCGGCCTGTTCGCGGCGCTCGGCATCGCGGCGCTGCTGAGTACGGCTTTCTGAGTCAATCCGCCCATTTATTGACTTGGGTCGAAATAGGGCTTGCCGAATTGCGATAACAGAATGATAATCGTTCTCAACAAGGAGACGAACGATGATCGAACCTGTCCTGTCTGCACCCCGCTCGATGTCCACCGCCAGCCGGCAGCCCATGGAAGTCCAGGCGAAAGTCTCGATGCCCGCAAGCGTCGCGTCTGGCGATCCGGGCATCGAAACCGAACTCCACAGCGAGCGCCTGTTCGGGCGTACGCGGCGGCTGGTGATCGTTCATCACGGCGAACGCTACTGCCTGCAGGTCACTCGCGCCGGCAAGTTGCTGCTGACCAAGTGACGCCTGGCTTGCGCCGGCACTAAAGGCCGGCGCAAGCGCTTCAAACAGCCAGAAAGCGATCGAGGATCGCGTCGGTCCAGCCTGCGTTCGCGGTGAACGCGGCCTGATTGGCGAGGATCTCGTCCGCGGTCTGCACGTAGCGCGACGGCGTCACCGATTCGTGCCGGAACCATTCGATGGCGTCGTTCAGCCTGACTTCCGGATGAAACTGCAGGCCGAGCACCCGGCTGCCGTCCCAGGCGAAGGCCTGCTGTGCGCAGGCCGCGCTTTCGATCAGCCGGGTCGCGCCGGCTGGCAGGGCGTAGGTGTCGCCATGCCAGTGGAAGCTGGTGAATTCGGCTGGCAGGCCGGCCAGCAGCGGATGCGCGCGTCCTTCCGCCGTCAGTTGCAGCGGAAACCAGCCGATCTCCAGTTCGGCATTGCGGGTCACCGGACCGCCGAGGACATCGGCGATCAACTGCGCGCCCAGGCAGATGCCGAGCACGCGCCGGCCTTGTGCGATGGCGGCGCGGATCAGCGCCTTTTCGGTGCGCAGCCAGGGATAAAGCGCGTACTGATCGATATTCATCGGCCCGCCCATGACGATCAGCACGTCGAACGCCGCCAGCTCCGGCAGGGTTTCGCCATGCTGCAGACGGGTACCGCTGATTGTGTGGCCGCGGGTAGTCAGCCAGCCTTCGATGCTGCCCAGCCCTTCGAAATCAGCATGTTGTAGCCAGTGAACGCGCATCGGTGCAGTCTCCAGGATCAGGGTTTCGCCGGCACGATGGCCCGGCGGCGGAAGTTGGCAAGCCTATTGCTAATTCTGTTCCGTCTCTTCTCGACTTCGCCCGGCTCCGGCCGGGCTTTTTGTTGGTGACGACTTCGCGGAACCTTCACTCTTGGCCGTTATCATGCCGTTCGCCTGTTCCCACGCATGTTGCCGATGACTGTTTCCTCAATGCCGAGGCTGGTGCTCGGTCTGAGCTTGCTGCTGAATTCTTGCGTGCTGCTGTCGCAGCCAGACGCGCCGCGCGTCGCCAGTCCGGCGCTCGATGAACTCAGCGGCCTGACGGTTTCGCATGCCGATCCTGGCCTGCTCTGGGGTCACAACGACAGCGGTGCCGGCCCGGACCTGTATCGCATTGGCATCCATGGCGAAGATCTCGGCAGCGTCCACATCGCCGGTGTTCAGGCGATCGACTGGGAAGACATCGCCGCGTTCGATTGGCAGGGCAAGGCGGCGCTGCTGATCGCCGATACCGGCGACAACCAGGAAACGCGCAAAGCCGTGACCTTGTACGCGGTCAGCGATCCGGGCCGGAAAGGCACGCCGAAACTGCTCTGGCAGCTCGATTTCCGCTACGACAACGGCCCGCATGACTGCGAAGCCGTAGCCGTCGATCCGCTCGACGGCAGCATCATCCTGATCAGCAAGCGCGGCCAGCCGAAGTACCTGTATCGCCTGCCGTTACCGAAGCGCAAACCGCCGGTCGGCGTCGCGGTGGCCGAACGGCTCGGCGAAGTGCACAGCATCACCGGGCCGACGATGACCGATCTGGTCAGCTATCCAGGCCGCAGCGTGTTCTTCGGCCAGCCGACCGCGCTGGATATTTCCCGCGATGGCGGCACCGCAGTCGTCGTCACCTACAAGAACACGCTGCGCTGGCGGCGTCGTGCCGGGCAGAGCTGGCTGGAAACCTTCGCCACCACGCCCGAAGTGCTCGACGCGCCGATGCTGCATCAGGCCGAAGCCGGGGCGATCGCCGCCGATGGCCGCTCGGTGTTCATCTCCGGCGAAGGCAGCCACTCGCCGCTGCTGAATATCCTGTTGCCGCCGTGAGCTAGCGAAGCGCCAGCCAGCCGAGCAAACCCACGCCAAGCGCAATTCGATACCAAGCGAACACCGTAAAGCGGTGGGTCTGGATGTAGCGCAGCAACCAGGTCACGGCGATGAAGGCGACCACTGCTGAAACCACGAAGCCGACGATCACCGCCGTCCAGTCCTCGTGGCTTTCACCGCCGTGCTTGAACTCGCCGTACAGCTCGTAGGCACTGGCCGCATACATGGTCGGGATGCCGACCAGGAACGCGAACTCGGTCGCCGCCGCGCGACTGGCGCCGCCGACCAGCATCGCCGCGAAGATCGTCGATGCCGAACGCGAGGTGCCGGGAAACACGCCGGCAACGACCTGCGCCACGCCGACGACGATCGCCACCGTCCACAGGATCTGGTTCTGGGATGGTCGTTTCCCGGCCTGCCATTCGGCGGCCAGCATCCAGACGCCGCCGATCAGCAGCGCCCAGGCAATCGGTCCGATCTCGTCCGGCAGCGAAAAGCCGAGCTTCTTGACCGTCAGGCCGAGCACCACGGTGATCAGGAAAGCGACGGCCAGCTTGCCGATGTAGGCGCGGTTGTCAGCGTCGCCGAGCCCGGTCGCCAGCTGCCACAGACGTCGCCAGTAGATCACCGTGACGGCGAGAATCGCGCCGGCCTGGATGACGATGTTGAACAGATCCGAACGATGACCGAGGCCGAACTGCTCGGCGAGCAGCAGATGGCCGGTCGAGGAAATCGGCAGGAATTCGGTGATGCCTTCGATGATGCCGAGCAGGATGACTTGCAGCAGATCGTTCACGGGAGCGAGGAAGCCAGTTGGAAGGGATGGGCAGCAGTGATGGTCGATAATGCAGGGTCGGCGGAAAGCCGGTCTGCGGCGCACAGGATACGGGACGAAGCATGCAAAACGCGGACAAGGAAGCGCTGGCAGGCGTTGCGCTGGTCACCGGCGGCGCGCGGCGTGTCGGGGCGGCGATCGTCGAGCGCCTGCATGCGGCCGGCATGAATGTCGTCATCCATTGCCGCACTTCGCGTGCCGAAGCGGACGCGCTGGCTGCAGCGCTGAACGGACAGCGTGGCGACAGCGCCGCCGTGCTGGTCGCTGATCTCGCCGACGATGCCGCCGTAGCCCGGCTCGCGGCGGATGCCCACGGCCGTTGGGGACGGCTCGATGCACTGGTCAACAATGCTTCCGGTTATCGGCGCACGCCGATCGGCGCGATCACGCCAGCGCTGTTCGACGAACTGATCAGCTCGAACTTCAAAGCGCCGCTGCTGCTGATCCAGGCCTGCCTGCCGCTGTTCGGCGAGCACGCGGCGGTGGTCAACATCCTCGACACCCTGGCCCGCCATGCCCGTCCCGGCTTCGCGCCGTACAACGCGGCGAAAGCGGCGCTGTGGTCACTGACCGAAACGCTGGCCGTCGAACTGGCGCCGAGCGTCCGGGTCAACGCCGTCGCCCCCGGCCACATCTTGTGGGCGGAATCGACCTTGCTGAGCGCCGCGCAGCAGGCCGAAGAA
>NZ_JAHFRY010000095.1 GCF_023266035.1 Nevskia sp. | reverse complement strand
GCATCCGCAAGGCCGGCGGCATCCTGATCGCCAAGGCCTCGCTCGCGGAATTTGCCAATGGCGGTTTCGACAGCATCAATTCGCGCTCGCCCGGCTACATCCGCAATCCCTACAACACGGCTTACGCATCGGGTGGATCGTCCGGCGGCACCGGTGTCGCCATGGCGGCCAATTTTGCGGTGGTCGGCCTGGGTACTGACACGGGGATCTCGGTACGGGCGCCGGCGTCGATCAACAGCGTCGTCGGCCTGCGGGTCTCGCATGGCCTGGTCAGTCTCGATGGCGTGATGCCGCTCAATGTGTTCTGGGATACGGTCGGGCCGATGGCGCGCACCGTGCGCGATACCGCCGCTCTGCTGGAAGCCATCGCCGGCCCGGATGCGCGCGATCCGATCAGCCAGAAGAGCAAGGGCCATGTGCCCAAGAGCTATACCACCGGGCTCAAGCCGGGATCGTTGAAGGGCAAGCGGCTCGGCGTGCTGCGGCAGATCGTGCCGGCCGACAACTCCGATCCCAGAGTCGTCGCGCTGATGGATCAAGCCATTGCCGATCTTAGAAAGGCCGGCGCGGAAATCATCGATCCCTTCACGATCCCGGAACTCCCAGAGCTGACGAAGGACTGGAAGGGCTTCACTCGTCTGCGCGACGACTTCGATGGCTATCTGGCCAAGCATCCGACCGCGCCCTACAAATCGTTCAAGGACATCGTGGCGTCGAAGAAATACCTGGCGCCGCGCTTCGAGACGGCGTTCACCAATCAGGCGAACTACGAATACCCGGCGGACAAGGACCCGACCACGCCGGCGAAGCAGCAGCGCAGCGAAGAGATTCGCCAGGTGTTCCTGAAAGCCTTCGATACGGCCAAGCTCGACGCCATCATCTACCCGCAGTTCAATTTCCCGCCGAAGAAGAACGGCGACACCTACACACCGCTCGGCCGCGATCAGAACATGTACTCGTCGATCACCGGCTTTCCTGCGCTGGTGGTGCCGATGGGCTTCGTCGATCCTGGCCTGCCGATGGGCATGCAGTTCTTCGGCCGGCCGTGGAGTGAAGCGACCCTGTTCGAGATCGGCTACGGCTACGAACAGGCCACCCATCACCGCGTGCCGCCGCCGACCACGCCGCCGTTGAAGGACAGCTTCGCCTCGAAATTCATCGGTACCTGGAAGCTGGTCGCGATCGCCGATCGTGATCCCAGGACGGGCGTGGAAACACCTGCCGAGCGCGCCGCTGCCGATGGCCAGCTCGTCTATGCAGCCAATGGCCGCCTGTCGGTGCAGATCGTCCGCACCGGCCGCGAGCAAGCGCCCGCAGGCTCGGCCGATGGCTTCAGCAGCTACTTCGGTCGCTGGGAGTTGCTGCCGGCGGAAGGCTGCATGGTCCATCACCAGGACGGCAATCTGAATCAAGCCCGCATCGGCGAAGCGGCCAAGCGCTACTACAGCTTCGATGCACAGGGCCATCTGTCGCTGGCGACGCCACCGAGCAAGCGCGCGGATGGGAAGGATGCGTCGTCCGTGTTCATCTGGGAAAAAATCCCTGGCTGACCCGCGTGGGGTGAGCGGGTTGGTCCGCACATACGGGGAACGACGCTTGGGCTAGATTCATCAGCACGCTCCCCACCGGCCGACCCAGGCATGAACGCAAAACCAGTGCTCGACGAAGCAGCCAGCATGAGCGAGCGCATGCGCACGCTGCTGTTCCTGAACGGCGTCGGTCTGCTGGTGCTGGCGATCCTGATCGGCTGGGTCTGGTTCTTCACGCTGCTCGGCAAGATCGTGCTCTGGCCATTGCCGATCGACATCACGATCTCGGTGCCCGATGACGGCCGCGCCTGGCGCATGGCCCACATGGAAGGCATCACGCATGGCCTGATCCTGATGGCCTTCGGCGCTGGTGGGCGCTTCCTGCGCCTGCGCGCGCGGCAATTCACCTGGTTTTTCTGGTCCGCCGTGGTGACCGCCTGGCTGTTCACGGTGCCGGCGATCTTCAATGCCTTGTTCGGCACCCGAGGCCTGTCGTTCGGTGGCGCGCCGTTCAAGGGCGGTCTGGCCAACGACATCATCTATCTGTTCGGCTGGCCACCGGTGATCGGCGTTCACATCATGCTCGGGCTGGGCCTGCTCGGGGTCTGGCGGCATCTGCGTACAGTTTTCTAGACCACAGCGCGCCAAGCCCTCCCCCGAATGGGACGCAGCCAGCACCGGATTGCGTGATTCCCCGCGTCATCGCCGAGCCGAACAATGGCTGAGGCTCGCAAGGGGAGGCTGGGGTGTTCGGAGATTCGGCAGACAGAGGGCGCTGGGAAGCGGCAGTCTTCGAACCGGAGCGCAGCGCAGTGCAACGCGCCGCCGCTACTGCGGGCTTCGATGCCATGCAGTTCCGTGCCGAATTGCGCGCCTTCTGCCGCGATCAGGTTCCGGCCGACATCCGCCAGCAGATCGGCAAGCACCAGTACTTCTCGCGCGAGCAGCGCATCCGCTGGCAGCGTCTGCTGCAGGCGCAGGGCTGGTTCGTCGGGCACTGGCCCAAGGCGCACGGTGGCCAGGGCTGGGGACAGCTGCAGCGCTTCATCTTCATCGAAGAACTGGAGCGCGCCGGCACGCCGTGGCTGACCCACTTCGGCACGTCTTTCCTCGGCCCGGTGCTCTGCGCGTTCGGCAACGATGCTCAGCGCGCGCGCTTTCTGGGGCCGATCCGTGATTCCGAGGAATGGTGGTGCCAGGGCTTCTCCGAACCGGGTTCGGGTTCCGATCTCGCCTCGCTGAAGCTGCGCGCCGAGCGCGGCGAAAGCCACTATCGCGTCAACGGCCAGAAGACCTGGACGACGATGGCGCAATGGGCGGACTGGATTTTCTGCCTGGTCCGCACCCAGGCCAGTGGCCGGCCGCAAGCCGGCATCTCCTTCCTGCTGATCGATCTGAAAAGCCCCGGCGTGACGGTGCGCCCGATCGAAACCTTCGACGGCGGCCAGCACGTCAACGAGGTGTTCTTCGATGACGTCGAAGTACCGCTCGCCAACCTCGTCGGCCAGGAAGGCGAAGGCTGGGCGATCGCCAAATTCATCGTCAGCCGCGAGCGCCTGCTGGTCACCGAGATCGGCAAAGCCTTTCACCTGCTGGGCGAGCTGCACGCGATCGCGGCGACCATGAAGCTGGGGCTGGGCGATACCGCCACCTTCCGCCGCCGCGCCGCCGAACTGGAAGTGCAGTACCGCAGCTTGCGCGCCACGGCCTACGCGGCGGTGATCGAAGCCGAGGCAGGACGCGAGCATCCGATCGACGCGTCACTGCTGAAGATTCGTGGCTCGGAACTGCAGCAAGCGATCTTTGATGCGATCACCGATCTGCTGGCGCGCAACGGCCTCGCGTTCCAGATCGAGGGCATCGCCGCCGACATCGTCGGCTACCGGCACGGCGACCCTCGCCTGCCCGGCCTGCTGCACGAACACCTGCACAGCCGCGCCGCGAGCATCTACGGCGGCAGCAACGAAATTCAACGCGGCATCATCGCCAAGACGGAGCTGCGCGTCTGATGGACGCCGAATCGCAAGCACTGTTCGCGGCAATGCTGGAGCGCTACAACCGCGACGGCTACGACGCAAGCCAGTGGTCCGAATACGGACTGTCACCGCAGGGCTATGCGCCAGCGCAGTGGTCCGAGATGCAGGCGATGGGCTGGTTCGAATTGCTGCGTCCGGACGATGGCCAGGCAGCAGCACCGCTTGCCGATCTGCTGCCGCTGTTCGCCTCTGCCGGCGAAGCCTTGTGGCGCGAGCCGATAGGCAACGTGCTCGCCGAACCTGTCGCGGTGATCGCTGCCATGGACGATGGCGAGCGCCGGCGCGAACTGCTGGCAGGCCTGATCTCCGGCGAACGGCCGCTGGCCTACGCGCACCGTGAGCCGGGCGAAGGCTGGTCCGGCGAGATCGCGGCGACAACGACGAAGACCGCAGCCGGCTACGCGCTCGATGGCCGCAAGACGATGGTCGTCGGCGAAGCCGCCTGTGCCGCGCTCATCGTCTCGGCCATCGACCCGGAGATGCAGGCTCCCGCGCTGTTTCTCGTCGAAGCTCGCGCGCAGGGCTTGGGCGCACAGCGCTACCGGACCCTCGACGATCTCGTCGCGGCTGATCTGAGCTTCAGCCACACGCCGGCGGAAAGGCTTTGCAGCGGCTGCCCCGCGATCCAGCGAGCAAACGCACGCGGCGCGATTCTCGCCGCCGCCGAATCGCTGGGAATCATGCGTGGCGCCAACCGCGACAGCACCGAATACCTGCGCGAGCGCAAGCAGTTCGGCCAGGCCCTGCTCGGCTTCCAGGCGCTGCAGCACCGGCTGGTGGAGATGCACATGCGCCAGCACGAATGCGAAGCCCTGGTTGCATCGGTAGCCGAGGCTTTCGATGACCAGGCGCCCGATCTCGATCGCCAGCTGCTGGTGCTGCGCGTGCAGATATCACGCGCGCTGCGCCACATCACCCGCGAGGCAGTCCAGCTCCATGGCGGCATGGGCGTGACCCAGGCGCTGCGCATCGGCCGCTACTACAAACGCGCACTGATGCTCGACAGCTTCCAGGGCACGGCCGACTGGGCGCTCGAAGCCCTCAGCGAACTTCGCTGACGACCCCACCCGACTCCACCCAACTCAGCCAACACCCCCTGCACACGACGAGAAAGACATGCGCATCGAAGACAAGACCTACACCACGATCAAGTTCAGCCGCCAGGGCCGCATCCTGACCGCGAGCATCAACCGGCCGGAAGCGATGAACGCCGTCAACGGCGAACTGCACGAGGAACTGTCGCGGCTGTTCTACGACCTGGCCGACGATGCGGACTCCGACGTGCTGGTGCTGACCGGCGAAGGCAAGGCCTTCTGCGCTGGCGGCGATCTGGTCTGGCTGCAAGGGGCGATCGACGATCCGGCGGTGTTCCTCAATACCGCCGGCGAAGCCAAGCGCATTTTGTTCGGCCAGCTCGATCTGGAGAAGCCGATCATCTGCCGCCTCAACGGCGCGGCCGCCGGACTCGGCGCTTCGATCGCGCTGTTCTGCGACATGATCATCGCCAGCAGCCATGCTTCGATCGGCGATCCGCACGTCTCGGTCGGCTTCGTTGCCGGCGATGGCGGCGCGATCATCTGGCCGCAGCTGGTTGGCTACGCACGCGCCAAGGAGTATCTGCTGACCGGCAAGATGGCCAAGGCGGTCGAAGCGGAGCGCATCGGCCTGATCAACAAGGTGGTGCCGCCGGAACAGCTCGACGAAGCGGTCTATGGCCTGGCCCGGGAACTCGCCGAAGGTGCGACCAAGGCAATCCGCTGGACGAAAGTTGTTACCAACATTCCGCTGAAGACCATCGCCCATTCCCTGTTCGACATGGGCCTGGCCTACGAGAATCTGTCGAACCTGACCGCGGATCACCAGGAAGGCCTGAACGCATTCCGCGAGCGGCGCAAGCCGGTCTTCACCGGCAAGTAGCCACCGTGGACAATCTCGACTGGGAGCGTCTTGGTCATCAGCGGGTGCTCGCCGCTGCAAGCCCTCGCGCAGCCGCGACCACGCTGGCCGAACTTGCGCGTACTGCGGCTTGCGAAACGCCTGACGACATCGCCTTCATCGATGGCCAACGCGCGCTGAGCTTCGCCGCGATCCTCGACGAAGCGCAAAGCCTTGCTGCAAGCCTGTGGAAGCTCGGGCTGCGTCCCGGCGACGTGCTGAGCTTCCAGTTGCCGAACTGGTCCGAGACCGCGGTGATCAACCTCGCGGCCTGTCTCGGCGGCTATGTCTGCAATCCGATCGTGCCGATCTATCGCGATGCCGAGCTGGCGGCGATCCTCGCCGACTGCCGCAGCCGCGCGTTGTTCGTGCCCGGCGTATGGCGCGGCGTCGACTACGGCGTGATGGCGCAGCGGCTGGCCGCAAAGCTGCCGTCGCTGGCCCTGGTCATCAGCGTTCGCAGCGACGGCCACCATGGCTACGACGAGCTGATCGCAGCCGGCGCGGAGCAGCGCGCCGAACTGCCGCAGGTCTCACCCGACGCAGTGAAGCTGATCATGTACACCTCGGGTACCACCGGCCCGGCGAAAGGCGTGCTGCACAGCCACCGCAGCCTGCCGGTGGCGGTGATCTCGGCCGTCCGGCAATGGGGTTTGCAGCGTGGCGATGCGCTGCTGATGCCTTCACCGGTGACCCACGCAACCGGCTACACGGTCGGCCTTGAGCTGCCGTTCTCGCTGGGCCTGACGACGGTGCTGATGGAGCGCTGGAACGCCGCAGAAGCGATTGATCTGATCGAGCAGCACCGCATCGCGGCGGCAGTCGGTGCCACGCCGTTCCTGCAGGAATTGCTCGAAGCGATGGATGCCCCCAGCCGCACGACGGGCCGCGAAATCCTGCCGCTGAAAGTATTCGTCTGCGGCGGCGCAGCGGTGCCTTCCGAACTGATTCTGCGTGCCGGCAAGCGCCTTGCCGGTTATGCCTGCCGAGGCTACGGTTCGACCGAGTCACCGTTCATCACTTTCGGGCGCAAACCCGAAGATTCCGAAGCGATCGGTGCCCACACCGACGGGCGCTTGAACTGCTACGACGTCTGCATCGTCGACGCGCAAGACCATCAAGTCGTGCCGGGCAGCGAAGGCGAAATCCTGGTCCGTGGCGAAGGACTTTTCCTCGGTTATTCCAATCCGGCGGCAACACTCGAAGCGTTCACCGGCGACGGCTACTTCCGCACCGGCGATATCGGCTTCCGTGCCGCGGACGACACGTTGACCATCACCGGCCGCAAGAAGGATCTGATCATCCGCGGCGGCGAGAACATCTCCGCGAAGGAGATCGAGGACGTGCTGCATCAGCATCCTTCGATCGCCGAAGCTGCCGTGGTGTCGGCGCCGAGCGCGCGGCTCGGCGAGAGCATCGCCGCCTATGTGCGCACTCGCGATGGCACGCAGCTATCCATCGAAGCGCTGGCTGCGCATGTCCTCAGTGCCGGCCTCGCGCGGCAGAAGTGCCCGGAGCATGTGCGCATGATCGACGAGCTGCCGCGCACCGCCGCCGGAAAGATCCGCAAGGACGTGTTGCGCGGAATGATTCGCGCCGAGCTGTCGGCCGCGACACCTTGAGCGCGCCGCAGCGATCCCCGGTTCGGGTGATGGCGAGCCTGGCCAGCGCCGCCGATGCTGCATCGACGAATCGTGTTGTTCGGGAGTGTTGCCATGAATCATGAAGTCACCATCCGCTATCTCGGCGGCGTCGAGAAGCGCATGCGCGTTGCGCAGGACCAGACCCTTCTCGAAGCCGCCGAAGCCAGCGGCCTGCCGATCGTCAGTGAATGCCAGAGCGGCGTCTGCGGCACCTGCATCGGCACCTGCACGTCCGGCAGCTTCGAGATGGGCAGAGTCGAAGGCTTGAGCGATGTCGAGCGCGAAGCCGGCAAGCTGCTGACCTGCCAGACCACGGTGACTTCGGACTGCGTGCTGGAACTGCAGTACCCGCTCGGCGACAACGCAGCGCAGCTGCTGAGCGGTGAAGGACGCATCACCCATGTCGAGCGGGTATCGCCGACCACGGCGCTGCTGCGCATCGATGCCTCGGGCATCGGCGCAGCGATCACCTACAAGCCGGGCCAGTTCGCGCAGCTGAAGGTGCCGGGCAGCGAGCAATGGCGCAGCTATTCGTACGCGCATCCGGCGAACGCGGCCAACCAACTGGAGTTCATCGTTCGACTGCTGACTAGCGGCGCGATGTCGGATTACCTGCGTGACACCGCGAAACCCGGCGACTCCATTTCCCTGCGTTGCAGCAAGGGTGGCTTCTTCCTGCGGCCGGTCGTGCGGCCGGTGGTGTTGATGGCCGGCGGCACCGGGCTGTCGGCGATCCTGGCGATGGCCGAGAGCCTGGGCGCAATGACGCTCGCGCAGCCGGTGACCCTGCTCTACGGCGTCACCCACTTCGATGAGCTGTGCAAGCTCGATGCGCTGCGCGAGCTTGCACGACGGCAGCCGAAGCTCGGCATCCGGACCATCGTCGCGCGCCCCGATGCACGCTGGACCGGACCGGTCGGCGTGGTCACCGATCTGCTCGATGCGCCTGCGCTCAATGACGGTGACGTCGACATCTATCTCTGCGGGCCGGCGGCGATGGTCGAAGCCACGCGAGACTGGCTGGCGCGCGCCGGTATTCAACGCGCCGGGCTCTATTACGAAAAATTTGTCGCCAGCGGCGCCGGCCTGCGTTCCCGCGCTGCGCGACAAGTCGACGTGAAGTCTCTCGACCTTGCCGCGATCGCCCGTGCGGGACGCGGCACGGCCGTGGTGATCGGTGGCAGCATCGCCGGCATCTCGGTGGCGAAAGTGCTCAGCGATCAGTTCGACAAGGTCGTGGTGCTGGAGAAGGATGGTCAGCATGACCGCCGCGAAGGCCGCCCCGGTGCTGCGCAGGGTTGGCATCTGCATCACCTGCTGACGGCCGGCCAGCAGGAACTCGAACGCATCTTCCCCGGCATCATCGACGACATGGTTCGCGAAGGCGCGTTCAAGGTCGACATGGCCGAGCAGTACCAGCTGCGCCTGGCCGGCAGCTGGAAGAAGGCTTGCAAGAGCGGCATCGAGATCGTCTGCGCGAGCCGGCCGCTGCTGGAATGGTGTGTACGGCGCCGGCTCGATACCGAGCCAACCATCGACTTCCGTTACGCCGCCGAGATGCAGGACCTGATCTACGACCCGGCGACCAACACGGTGATCGGCGTCGCGGTCGATCGTCCGGATGGCTTGCAGGTGATTCCTGCGGAGTTCGTCGTCGATGCTTCAGGCAAGAACACGCGACTGCCGGAGTTCCTCGAGCGCATGGGCACCGGGGCGCCGGAACTGGAGCAGGACATCCTCAACTGCTTCTATTCGACGATGCGCCACAAGGTGCCGCCGGAGCGCCGTTGGACCGACAAGGTGATGGTGATCTGCTACGCCTACCGGCCCAACGAGCAGACCTATGCAGCCCAGTACTACACCGACAGCAGCCGCACGATCCTGTCGACGTCGCTGATCGAATACAACTGCTATTCACCGCCGCGCAATGCGGTGGAATTCCAGGCTTTCGCGAAGCACATGCAGTCGCCGGTGGTCGCCGAGCTGATCGACGGACTGGAGCCGGCGTCGCCGGTCTACAACTTCCGCAGCCCGCGCATGCAGCGCTATCGCTACGAGAAGCTGCGCAAGCTGCCGAAGGCTCTGGTCGCGATCGGTGATGCCTACACCAGCACCGATCCGGTGGCCGGTCTCGGCATGACCATCACCCTGCAGGAAGTGGCACGGCTGCGTGAACTGCTTGCGAAGCACGCGCCGACCAGCGCAGAGCTGCCGAAGCGCTACTACCGGGCGATCAGCAAGATCGCCGATGGCGCCTGGTTCGTGATCCGCGAGCAGACGCTGCGCTTCCCCTGGGTGAAGGATGTCGAGCGGAAACGGCCGTTCTATTTCCGCGCGCTGAATTGGTACATGGATCGCCTCGTCGAACTGGTCCATGACGATCTCGCCTCGTACCGGAAATTTCTCGCCGTCATCCATCTGGTCAAGCCGCCGCTGATCCTGATGACGCCGCCGATGATCGCGAGAGTCGTCGGCAAGTGGCTGCTGACCAAGCTGAGAGGCCGCAAGAGCCTCATCGAACGCAATTTCGGCACCACGGTTCCCGAGCCGGCCAACGAGCTGCCGCAAGTCCAGACCGCGCCGCGCTGAGCCTGCCGCCCTTCACGAATTGATAAGGAGAAGCACATGACGCGACTGCACAGGATGCTCAAGGTCAATGGCGCGCGGCTTCATGCGGTCGAGGAAGGCCAGGGTCCGCTGGTGGTGCTGATCCACGGCTTTCCGGAGTCCTGGTACTCGTGGCGGCATCAACTGACCGCGTTGGCGGCCGCCGGCTTCAAAGCCGTGGCCATCGATCAGCGCGGCTACGGGCAATCCTCGAAGTTTCGCGTGCAGGAGGCTTATCGCATCGGCAAGCTGGTCGACGATATCGCTGGCGTCATCGACAGCTACGGCGTCTCGTCGGCGTTCGTGATCGGCCATGACTGGGGCGCGCCGGTGGCCTGGACTTTCGCCTGGCTGCATCCGGACAAGTGTCGCGGCGTGGTCGGCATCAGCGTGCCGTTTGCCGATCGTGCGCTGATCGGCCTGCCCGGCAGTCCGTTCGGCGAGAAGCGGCCCAACGACTATCACCGCGAACTCGCCGGGCCCGGCAAGCAGTTCTACCAGGACTATTTCGCCGAACAGGACGGGGTCATCACGGAGATCGAGGAAGACGTGCGTGGCTGGCTCATGGGCCTGATCTGGACGGTGTCAGGCGACGCCATCGCGCCGCAGGTTGCAGCCGCCGTTGCCGCCGGCATGGCACCGATGGACCCGGTGGAAACGCTGCGCAACGGGCCGCTCTGCATGGCGACCGGCACCCGCATGAAAGACGCCTTCGTCTACCCCGAAACGATGCCGGTGTGGATGAGCGACGCCGATCTCGATTTCTTCGCCGCCGAGTTCGAGCGCTCCGGCTTCGGCGGGCCGCTGAGCTTCTATCACAATCTCGACGCCGGCTGGCAGGACCTCGCCGAGCAGTCCGGGAAGCCACTGACACCACCGGCGCTGTTCATCGGCGGCGAGTTCGATGTCGGCTCGATGTGGGGCTATGAGGCCATCGCCCGCGCCCACGAACGCATGCCCAACTACCACGGCACCCACATGCTCGCGGGCTGCGGCCACTGGATCCAGCAGGAGCGGCCCGAAGAGACCAATCGACTGCTGATCGACTTCCTCCAGTCGCTGATCTGAGGGGCGTCCAACTGTGAGTTACGGCGCCGCTTGCAAAGGGCGCTGAGGCTGTTGGGCTTTCTCGAAACGACGAGGTCGGTGACAGCCGATAAGACAGAATTCTGCGCTGTGGTCAGCTGAGAGTTTTTGTGCTGCCGGGTAAAGCACGCCGAAAAAATCGGGGCGATACACGCTGAAAACCTCATGCACCAAGGGTTTCAGAGGTGGAGGCTCGAGCCGGAATTGAACCGACGTACGGGGATTTGCAGTCCCCTGCATCACCACTCTGCCATCGAGCCAGCGTCGGTCGCATTGCGCGAACCGCTTGCAGCACAGGGCCTGTTTTGAGCCCTGAAGCGAAAAAACCTCGTCGTTAAACGAGGTTTTGTCTGTCGAAACCGATGGAGCGGGAAACGAGATTCGAACTCGCGACCTCAACCTTGGCAAGGTTGCGCTCTACCAGCTGAGCTATTCCCGCACCGTGTTCCGAGGCGCGTATTCTAGTGATTGCCGACGGGCTGTCAAGCCAAATGGCGACTATTTTTCGGCAGGCCGCCGAAGCGCTCAGGCCGACCGCTGGAGGCCGTCTCTCATCAGCGGCCAAGCAGCGCGCATGTACACCGCCATCGACCACAAAGTCAGCGCCGCAGCCCCGAACAGCAGGCCGTAGCCGAGCTCGTAGACCGGGATCGGCCCCACCGGCAGCTTCCACAGCATCAGGCTGATCGCGGTCATCTGGAACGCGGTCTTGATCTTGCCGAGCATGCCGACGGCGACGCGCTTGCGCTCGCCCATCTCGGCCAGCCACTCGCGCAGCGCCGAAATGGTGATCTCGCGGCCGATGATGACCGCGACCAGCACGCCCATCAGGCCGGTCGAGTGATCGCGCAGCAGCATCACCAGCGCGACCGCGACCAGCAGCTTGTCGGCGACCGGATCGAGGAAGGCGCCGAAATTCGAAGTCTGGTTCCAGCGCCGTGCCAGCCAGCCGTCCAGCCAGTCGGTGAACGCTGCGACGACGAACAGCAGGGCCGAGGCCTGCCGGGCATGCTGCCAGTCGACATAGAACAGGCCGAGCACGACCGGGATGATGGCGACACGGCCGAGGGTCAACGCAGTGGGAAGATTGATCCGCATTTGTGAAGCAGTGGCTGGTGGCTAGACGCTAGTGTCCAGCAAAAGCGATGGTGTGTGCTGAGTGCCTGCTTTGCCAACCGACCACCGGCCACTCGCCACTGACCACGGCTGCTCAGTGGAAGTGCGCGTAGATCCGCTCGGCAAGCCGGCGGTTGATGCCCTCGACCTTCGCCAGTTCGTCGATGCCGGCGCGCTTGATCTGGCCGAGCCCGCCGAGAGAATTCAACAGAGCGCGGCGCCGGGTCGGGCCCAGACCTTCGATCGCTTCCAGGCCCGAGGTGATGCGCGCCTTGTCGCGCCGTGCGCGATGGCCGGTGATCGCGAAGCGATGCGCCTCGTCGCGGATGCGCTGGATCAGGTGCAGCGCCGGCGAATCCGGCGGCAGCACGATCGGCTGATCGCGCTCCGGCAGGATCAGCTGCTCAAGGCCTGGCCGGCGTGTCGGCCCCTTGGCGATGGCGACGATGCGCACGCCATCGAAGTTCAGCTCGGCCAGCGCCGCGACGGCCGAGGCCAGCTGCCCCGCCCCGCCATCGATGAACAGCACGTCCGGCACCTGCACCTCGCCGGCCTTGACGCGAGCGAAGCGCCGCGACACCGCCTGCTTGATCGCCGCGTAGTCATCGCCCGGCGTGATGCCTTCGATGTTGAACTTGCGATAGGCGATCTTCAGCGGCCCTTCCTCGTTGAACACCACGCAGGACGCCACCGGCAGCTCGCCCATCGAGTGGCTGATGTCGAAGCATTCGAGCCGCCGCGGCGGCGCATCCAGATCCAGCGCCTGCTGCAGTTCGAGCAGGCGCTTGTCCATGCTCGCGGCCTCGACCAGCCGCGTCGACAGCGCCTGGTTCGCGGTATTGATCGCCATCTCCATCAGCCGCTGCTTCGGCCCGCGCTGCGGCTCGGTGATCTTCACCTTGCGACCGGCCGCATGGGCCAGCGTGGTCTCGATCCATTCGAGGTCGTCCGGCTGATGGCTGATCAGCACTTCCGGCGGCACCGGCCGGTTCAGGTAGTACTGGCCGAGAAAGCTGCCGAGCAGTTCCGGAATCTCGATGCCATGCGGATGCTTCGGGAAGAAGCTGCCGTGGCCGAGGTTCAGGCCATCGCGCACCGAAGTGACGACGATGCAGCTGGCCGATGGATGCTGGGCCACGGCGATGACATCGATCTCGTCGGCGCCGCCAGTGATTGCGCGGTTCTCGCGGACGCGGGCGAGTGCGGCGATCTGATCACGCAGCTTGGCAGCGCGTTCGAATTCCAGCGCTTCGGCAGCGGCTTCCATCTCGGCGCCGATCTCCTTGGCCAGTTCGTCGCCACGTCCTTCGAGCAGCCGTACCGCGCGGGCGACGTCGAGCGCGTAATCCTCCGGCGCGATCATCTTCACGCAGGGTGCCGAGCAGCGGCGGATCTGATGCTGCAGGCAGGGCCGGCGGCGATTGGCGAAGAAGCTGTCGTTGCAGGGCCTCAAGCGGAACAGCTTCTGCAGCGTGTACAGGGTTTCGCGCACCGCGGTCGCGCTCGGGAACGGGCCGAAGTAGCGCGCCTCGCCGTCCTTGCCGCCGCGATGAAAGCCGATGCGGGGATAGTCATGGCCGTTGCTGATCTTCACATACGGGTAGCTCTTGTCGTCGCGCAAGGACACGTTGTAACGCGGGTTCTGCTCCTTGATCAGCGTTGCTTCGAGCAGCAGCGCCTCGTCCTCGGTGTGGGTCAGCGACACCTCGATGCGCGCGATCTGGTCGACCATCGATTCGATGCGCGGATTGCCGCTGGCGCGCAGGAAGTAGCTCGACACGCGCTTCTTCAGATTGCGCGCCTTGCCGACGTACAGCAGCTCGTTGCCGGCGTCGTACATGCGATAGACGCCGGGCGAGCTGGTCAGCTGCGACAGGAAGGCCCGGGAATCGAAACGGGCATCAAACGGGGGAAGCGGTTCGCTCATCGGGCGAAGGATACCGGCGTGGCCGGTGCCGCGGCAGACCTTACGCCCAAGGCCTGCACACAGCGGATCAGGCTACCGGGCGGCCTTGCGCCGCCCGGCATCGGAAAGCGGCCGCTTCAGCTCGTGGGAGCCGCTTCCGGCGCGGCCGCAGGATCGGCGGCAGGCGCCGCTTCAGGAGCCGGCTCCGGCGTTGCCGCTACCGGCGGCAGGCTTTCGGCGAGCACCTTCAGACGGCCCAAGCCTTTCTCGTAATCCTGGCCGATGTACTTGTCCATCATCAGGCCGAAATAGCGGTGGATCGGGTTACTGCCCAGCTCGGAATCCATCGACCAGGTCACCAGACTGCCATTGCCGTCCGGCTTGATCGCCAGCGTGGAAGTGCTCGGCTGATCGAAGCCTTCGAAATCGAGCTCGATCTTGACCTCGCTGTCCGGGGTGGTGGCGATGATCTCCTGGCTGCCGGCACCGACATCGGCGTTGCCGTGCCAGGTGTAACGGGCACCGACACCGGAAGCGGGGCCGCTGCGCTCGACCTTGACCTGCGGATCAAGGTCCGCCCAGGGCGACCATTGATCGAACTTCTCGAAGCTGTTCAGCACGGCGTACAACGTGCTCGGCGAAGCCAGGATCTTCGCGCTGCGCTCGACATGAACCTTGTCCGCCAGCAGGAAGCCGATGCCGACCAGACCGACCAGCAACACCACCACGAACACCACGACGCGGATCAGCAGACGCATTGCACTCCTCCCTGGTTATGTTTGCGACGAACTCTCGGGGTTCTTCGACGCGAGTTCACGCGCCGGCCGAGTGTACGCCGCCGGCCCGTCTGGCCGCGACCGTGCCGCTTCACAGGCGCGAAGCCGCAAGCTTGATATCGGCATGCTGCCAAGCCTGCTGGAAGCGTAGCTCGGTGGCATCGGCCTCCTGGCTTTTCTGCTGCGCCCGCAGAGCCTGCGCCAGCCCGAACAGCGACCAGCCGTTGTCGTGGAAGCGAGCGAGATCCTGGCGATAACTCGCTTCGGCCGCCGCCGCCTGCCCGGCCGCGAGCTGCACGGCGCCCAGCGTCTGACGCACCGGCTGGTGCCAGACCGGGGGCTCGTAATAAGCGATGCCGTCTTCCAGTGCCGCCGCCTGCGCAAGCGCGGCGAGCGCCGCCGGATAGTCCTTGCGCACCGCCGCCAACTCACCGGCCAGCATCCGCTCGGCAATCTTCAAGGTGCTGGACAGCGTGTGCTGCGGGCCGATATACGCCTGCTCCCAGACCGGGTCGGCAGCCGCGGTGGCGAGTGCCGTCAGATGCGCCTGGGCATCGTCGAACCGCGCCTGATGCAGTGCTGCCATGCCCTGGGCGTAGTGCCAGATTGCGGTTGGATAGGCCAGATCCTCGGCCGGCTTCGGCGTGGCGACGATCTCGTCCCAGCGGCCGAGCTGGGTGCGCGCCTTCAGCGGCGTGACCATGAAGTCCTGCAGGAAGATGAAGCCGGGCTGGCGAATCAGCGCATCGACAGTGGCTCGCTTCGCGGTCTCGTCGGCGGACGCAATCGCTTCGGCGCTGGCGCCTTCCATCGACGCTGCCCACCACAGGAAGTGATGGTTGTGCGGCACATAGGCCAGCGGATAGACCGCCGCGCCCGGCTTGCAGGTAGCGAGGAAACTGTCGTCGGCGGCGACCGCCAGCCGGTTCGCCAGCACCGCATCGTGATAGCGGCCGACCCGTGTGTAGATGTGCGCCGGCATGTGCACCAGATGCCCGGAGCCCGGCAGCAGTGCGCGCAGTCGATCGGCAGCGACAACGCCCCGCTCCGGGGTATTGGACGCTTCGACCGCATGCACGTAGAGGTGCAGCGCACCGGCGTGCTCGGGCTGCCGCTGCATCACCGACTCAAGCGTCGCGACCACTTCGTCGATATGCCCTTTCGGCTGGCCCTGGAGGTCGTAGTAGTTCCAGGGCTGCAGGTCCATCAAGGCTTCGGCGTGAAAGACGGCGGCGTCGACATCGTCCGGCGAGGCCTTGACCAGTTCACCGAGCGCGGCCGCCCAGGCTTCGTCGAGCGGCTTGCGATCGGCCGGCGGCTGTTCGGCGTAGCGCGTGGCCAGCGCCTTGATGTAGGCCTGCTCGCGCGGCGTCGTGCCGGCGGCCAGCGACTGCGCCTTGAGGCTGCGCTGCCAGGCCTTGGCATTGTTGGCAGGGTCCATCGGCGCGTTGACATGAGGGCCGAGCACCAGCGCTGCCCCCCACCAGCACATCGCGCAGGCGGGATCGAGTTCGGCGGCTTTCAGAAAAGAGCGTTCGGCGGCTTCGTGGTTGAAGCCCCAGGTCAGCGCCAGGCCCTGATCGAACCAGCGCTGCACTGCGGGCTGGCTGCTGGTGACGGCGAAGCGATAGCTACCCAGTCCAGGCAACAGTGTTGCGCCGACTGGCGGCTGCGGCGCTACCGCCGCCGTGCCGACCGGGCTGGCCGGCAAGCGCTGCTTGACCAGCCACAGGCCCGCGCCGAAGGCGAGCACCAGCACCACGAGAATCGGGCCAGAGATCGGTAATGGGCGTTTCATGGTGACGGCTCCGCTGGCGGGCATCGCGACGGTGTACGCCACTTACCCTGCCCTGACAAGCAAGCAGTCGCCCCAAAAGGAAAGAGCGCCACGAGGGCGCTCTTTCCTGGATCAAGGGCCGATGCAGCCGGCCCTGAACGTGATGCTTAGTGGAACTGCTCTTCTTCAGTCGAGCCGGTGAGGGCCTTGACCGACGACGAACCGCCCTGAATCACGGTGGTCACGTCGTCGAAGTAGCCGGCGCCGACTTCCTGCTGATGGCTGACGAAGGTGTAACCCTGGTCGCGGGCCGCAAATTCCGGCTCCTGCACCATCTGCGTGTAGTGCTTCATGCCTTCGCCGCGGGCGTAGGCATGAGCGAACTGGAAGGTGTTGAACCAGTTGATGTGGATGCCAGCCAGGGTGATGAACTGGTACTTGTAGCCCAGCGCCGACAGATCTTCCTGGAACGAGGCGATCTGCTTGTCGTTGAGGTTCTTCTTCCAGTTGAACGAAGGCGAGCAGTTGTACGACAGCAGCTTGCCCGGGCAGGCAGCGTGCACGGCCTGCGCGAATTCGCGGGCGAAGCCGATGTCCGGCACGCCGGTTTCGCACCAGACGAGATCGGCGTACGGGGCGTAAGCCACGCCGCGCGAGATGGCCTGCTCGAGGCCGTTCTTGACGCGGTAGAAGCCTTCCGGGGTGCGCTCGCCAGTCAGGAACGGCTTGTCGTTCGCGTCATGGTCGGAGGTGATCAGGTTGGCGGCTTCGGCATCGGTACGGGCCAGCACGATGGTCGGCACGCCGAGCACGTCGGCAGCGAAACGGGCCGAGATCAGCTTCTCGATCGCTTCCTGCGTCGGCACCAGCACCTTGCCGCCCATGTGGCCGCACTTCTTGACCGCAGCGAGCTGATCTTCGAAGTGAACGCCGGCAGCGCCGGAGACGATCATGTTCTTCATCAGTTCGAAAGCGTTCAGCACGCCACCGAAACCGGCTTCCGCGTCAGCGACGATCGGCAGGAAGTAGTCGATGAATTCCTTCGAGCCCGGCTCGATGCCACGCGACCACTGGATCTCGTCGGCACGCTTGAAGGTGTTGTTGATGCGGCGAACCATGGTCGGCACGGAGTCGTACGCGTACAGCGACTGGTCCGGGTACATGGTTTCGCTGGTGTTGCCGTCGGCAGCAACCTGCCAGCCGGACAGATACACGGCTTCGAGGCCGGCCTTCGCCTGCTGCATGGCCTGACCGGCAGTGATCGCGCCGAACGCGTTCACATAGCCCTTCTTGGCGCCACCGTTGACCTTGGCCCAGAGCTTCTCTGCGCCGTTCTTCGCCAGCGTGTAATCGAGCTGGACGCTGCCGCGCAGACGGACGACGTCAGCGGCGGAATAACCGCGCTTGACAAGCGCCCAGCGGGGGTTGGTTGCCCAGTCTTTTTCCAGGGCCTTGATCTGGTCTTCACGGCTCGTCATTGCAGCATCCTCTTGGGGTTTGACCCGGTTGGTGTGGGTTGCAGCGAAAAAGCACTCCGACGCTGTCGGCAGAGTGCTTAAGTTGAAACGGGATCAGTCGCCAATCAATCGAGATAGTCGTAGCTGGCGAGGGTCAGGAAGTCCGCGCACTTTTCGGCGGTGGACATGCGCGCCATGATGCCGGCGGCTTCCGCGAAACGACCCTGGTAGTAGCGCTCGTCGCCAAGCTGGGCCTTGTAGGCGGCCAGCTCTTCGTCAATGGTCTTCAGCACCAGGCCCTTGGTGACCTTGCGGCCATCGGCAAGCGTGGCGCCGTACTTCAGCCACTGCCAGACCTGGGTACGGGAGATTTCGGCAGTCGCCGCGTCTTCCATCAGGTTGTGCAGCGGCACGCAGCCGTTGCCACCGATCCAGGCCTCGACATAGCCGATGCCGACATTGATGTTGTTGCGCAGGCCGCCTTCGGTGATCTCGCCGATCGGCTGCTTGAGCAGATCCGCCGCCTTGATCTTGTAGTTGAACTGCTTGCTGAGCTGGTTCGGCTCCGGCATGTGTTCGTCGAACACCGCCAAGGCGACCGGTACCAGACCCGGATGCGCGACCCAGGTGCCGTCATGACCGTTGCGCACTTCGCGCAGCTTGTCGGCCGACACCTTGGCGAACACGGCGTCGTTCTTGGCCTTGTCGTTCTTGATCGGGATGAAAGCAGCCATGCCGCCCATCGCCATCGCGCCGCGCTTGTGGCAGGTCTCGCAGAGCAGCTTGGAGTAGCTGTCGAGGAAGTGGCGATCCATGCCGACCGAGTGACGGTCCGGCACCATCCAGTCGCCATGCGCGTTGAGCGTCTTGATGCAGCTGAAGATGTAATCCCAGCGGCCGCAGTTGAGCGCCACGATATGGTCGCGCAGCTCATAAAGGATCTCGTCCATCTCGAACGCGGCCCACAGCGTTTCGATCAGCACGGTGACCTTGATGGTCTTCTTCGGAATGCCGAGCGCCTTCTGGGCGTCGACGAACACGCTGTTCCACAGCCGCGCTTCGAGATGCGACTGCATCTTCGGCAGATAGAAGTACGGGCCCGAGCCCTTCTTCAGCAGGGTGGCCGCGTTGTGGAAGAAGTACAGACCGAAGTCGACGATGCCGCCCGGAGCCGGTTCGCCGTCGATCAGGATGTGCTTCTCGTCGAGATGCCAGCCGCGCGGACGCACGATCAGCGTCGCGACTTCCTTGTTCAGCTTGTATTCCTTGCCTTCCGGCGAGGTGTAGCTGATGGTCTTGTTGACCGCATCGCGGAGGTTGATCTGGCCGTCCAGCATCAGCTCCCAGGTCGGCGATGCCGAATCCTCGAAGTCCGCCATGAAGCACTTGGCGCCGGCGTTCAGCGCGTTGATGACCATCTTGCGATCGACCGGACCGGTGATCTCGACGCGGCGATCCTGGAGATCAGCCGGGATGCCGGCGATCTTCCAGCTGCCACTGCGGATGTCCTTGGTCTCGGCCAGGAATTTCGGCAACTTGCCGGCATCGATGGCGACCTGCCGCTCCTTGCGGAGTTCCAGCAACTCGCTGCGGCGGCTGCGGTGCTTGCGCACCAGCTTGGCGACGAACTCGATCGCCTCTTTGGTCAGGATCTTCTTGTACGCCGGACGGATTTCGCCCGTGATTTCAACGCCTTCCACTGCACTCATCCGAGACTCCGCTGCCATTCTTGGGATGGTTTGCGGCCTGGCTCGACCGCAAAGGTCGCGCATGATAGCGAAACGACCATTACGCCGCAATGCAACAAAAACAGACTCGTACCTGTTCCGAGCCATAGCACAGGC
>NZ_JAHFRY010000094.1 GCF_023266035.1 Nevskia sp. | reverse complement strand
GAGTGACGCCCAGTTCGGTGAGGATGATCACCTGATCGGCACCGAAAGGATTTTCCGACGCGCCGATGGCACGGATGCCGGTGATGTCGAGCTGATCGACGACGAAACGCTCATAGCCGTTGATGCGCTGGTTCGGCTGGATCTCGATGCCGCGGTAACGCGACAGGAAATCCGGCACCGCGCTGCGCGATGCCGGCAGGGTGACGTTCTGCGCGAATGCCGGCACCAGCACCGGCAGGCCGTTCAGCAAGGCCGTGAGCTGATTGAGCAGTTCCTGAGGATTCGAGGTTCCCAGATCACCGATCGAACCCCGCAGCGACGCGATCGTCTGCTGGATGAAGTCCTGCGAAAGCCCCAGCGTGATGTCCTGACGCGGCAGTGACGGCTGCAGGCCGGCAAAGAACACATCGCTCGCCGCGACCTGCAACGGCATGTTCGGACGGATCGAATACTCACCGGCCAGCGACCATTTGCCGATATTGGTGTTGAAGCTCATGCCGAACACCTGGATGTTCTCCGGGAACGCGAAGAACACTTTTTCGGTATCGAGCGGTGCCGGCTCCAGACCGGTTTGCGGGTTCAGGCCGACAAAGCCCTTGCAGGCAGTGAATGCTTCGACGAAGCCGGCGGCATTGCGGGCGCAGGATTCATCGGTGGCGATGACACTGAAGTACGGCAGACGGCTGTGATAGTTCAGTCCGTAGAATCCGAGTTCGGTACCGCCGTTGAAATCAGGCAGGTACCAGGTGAGCTTGGCGCCGACCTGGCCCTGATTGTTCGGCTGCGCAAACTTCAGTGGCAGCACATCCGCCGTGAACGAGGAGTTGGAGATGGCGTTGATCGGGAACGGAATGCGCTGCTGACGGCTCGGATCCTCGTGGAACTGGCCGACGCTGATCAGGAAGTCCGAGCGCTTGTAGAAATCGATGTTCGAGTTGAACGCTCCCGCCGGATCTGGGTTCACCGGGCGCCAGGCGAGCTGGTAAATGAAATCCAGCGACATGCCTTCCGCGAGCTGGGTGTTCAGGGTGATCAGCGGCACCGAACGAAACACTTCGTTGATCGGCGTGCCCGGCTGATGCAGCAGGCGCGCATCCGGCGGCTGCAACTCGTTGATCGAGTTCAGCACCACGAAGGTCGATTCGCCCCAGCGAATGTGCTGATAGCCGATGGTCGCGTTGAAATCGTGATCGAACAGGTTGAAGGATTTGCCGATGAAGGCGTCCTTGATCTGGAAATCCTGTGCCAGCGGAGCGCCGAGCCGATGAGGACGGCCGGTTTTCGACGGCTGGAACGTGGTGTCGGTATGGGTTTCGTTGAACCGGTAGTTGACCGGATCATAGAAGGCCATGACGCCGACCTTGAAGGTGTAATCACCGTAGTTGCCGGCCAGATCGGTCGACAACTTGGTGACCGCAGCGACCGGGTTCCACTGACGGTAATTGAGATCACCGTCATCCTTGTTGGCGCCGAGGAAGGCGCCGGGCGCATCGACCAGACGTTGATTCGGCCCCGGATCGCCGGCGAACGACAGACAGCCGTCCGGGCACAGATTCGGATCGAGATTGAGCTTGCCGATGAGTCGAGAGTCGGCCTTCTCGGTACGGAACGCGCTGCCCACCGACAGCGTGCTCTTCCAGGAGCCCGTGAACTCCCCGTACTCGAAATCGAGCGCCCGCGACGGCGCATGGAACGCCAGTACAGCCAGTGCCGCGCCGCCCATCAGCTTGTGTTTCATCAGCTCTCCTCTCCACTGTCGGCGCCGTATCAGTGCACGGCGTTTATTGTTGCCCGGGTGATGCTCGCGCCTTTTGATGAACGCGAATGTCGCCAGGTAAAGCGATCAGGCGCCGAGCAAGCCTCGGCCAACGAAATGCACATAGTCACGAATCAGGTCGTCGAAACGACCGGTATAAAGCGGAACACCACCCGAAAACGGCGCATGACGCAGCGTGCCGGTCACGGTCAGGCCGTAGATCGTCGAACTGAGCCCCAGCAGCAACTGCAACTGCAGCTTGTCGCGCGGCTTGTCCGGCATCTGCGCCGCCAGACGGGCCTCGATCTGCACCAGAAACGAGGCAACCTGCTTCAGCAACAGCGCCTGGCCGGCGTCACCGCCATCAGCCGCCAGACGGGCGATGAAGCGGATGGCATCGCGCCCGGTTTCATCGGTGTGGAAGACCCGGATCAGCGGAATGACCAGCGCTTCGACCAGATCTTCCTTGCTCAGGCTGCCGCTGCGCTCCCGCTCGGCAATCATCGCCAGCGAGGCGTCGAAATGTGGCTCGAACAGCTTGTGGACGAAATCGGCAATCGCGGCAATCAAGCCCTGCCGATCATTGAAGTGATAGTGAATGGCCGACTGATTCGCCTGCCCGGCTTTCTGAACGATCTCGCGCAAGGACACCGCGCCGATCGACCGTTCTCCGTAAAGCTTCATCGCACCGCGGATCAGCACTTCACGCGTGCCAGCCGCGCCATCGGGGGCACGCGAACGCGTTGCTTTCAGCTTCGCGGGCTTGTGCTCGGTAGTGGATTTTTTGACGGCCATCAGCATGAGCGACAAACTGGCTCCAGCATTAATGCGGTGCCATTACGATAGACGCATTCCGCTTTCTGCGGCAAGCCCGCCGTGAACATTTTTTGAGGGAGTGTCCTCTCATGCCGGATCCGAGCCGTTCGACCAACGTCAGCCCCACCGCCCACTACACCGGTTACGTCTGGGCACGCCATGGCTTGGGCCACCCGTCCTTCGCGACGCCGGAAGGGCGGTTGCTGTTCGCCATCAGCCAACCGGCGCTGGCCTTGAGCCGCGCCTTCGGCGGACCGACGCTCGAAGGCCTGCTGCTGGCTCGGCATCGGGTCATCGATCAGCAGCTTCAGGCGGCGATCACTGCCGGCAAGGTGACTCAGATCATCGAGATTGCCGCCGGCCTGTCACCACGCGGCTGGCGCTACGCCAAGCAGTACGGGAGCCGCATCCGCTATATCGAAGCCGACCTGCCTGGCATGGCGGCGCGCAAGCGGACGTTGCTGGCTGCGGTCGGCAGTCACGGTTCGGAACATCACCGGGTCGCCGACATCGATGCCTTCGCCACCACCGGGCCGGCCAGTCTCCCGGGTATCGCGGCGACTTTGGATCCCGACCAGGGCACTGCAATCATCACGGAAGGGCTGATCAACTACTTTCCACTGCCGGCCGTGACCGCGCTGTGGACTCAGATCGCGGCGACCCTGCACGACTTTCCGCAAGGCCTGTATCTGTCCGACCTGCATCTGGCCGCCGAGAATCGCTCGCCGCTGATCCAGGCAGGCGTTCGTTTGCTGTCGGCTTTCGTTCGTGGCCGGGTGCATCTGCATTTTGGCTCAAAGGACGATGCCCTTCAGGCTCTACGGAATACTGGCTTCGACACTGCACTTCTGCACTCGCCCGCCGATTTCGCTACCACCTTTCGCGAATGCCGTGATCCGGCTGCGCGACTGGTGCGTGTTGTCGAAGCGACTGTTACGGTAAATCACTGATCGGACTCTAATAGAATCTACTGCCGATCAAGAATTTCGATCAATCAATCAATTTTCACCGAACCCGCACCGCATCTGATTCTCTGCTTCCATTTACTCCCGGTATGGATTTACAGAACCGGGAGATATGGATTTCATATTAGCTCTTGAAATCAGTGCTGGATGCTGAGGTTGTAGAAAGCAACCTGCGTGGCGTCATCCGCAGCATTGCCGACGTTGGGGGAGGAACTGTACGCACCTGCCTTGAAATAAACCGGAACCTTGTTCCAGGCCGACCCGGTAGTCACATTGAAGGTCTTTCCATTCACCGTGACCGATGCCGACGAACCTATCCACTGAATTCGATAGCTGATCTTGGCACCCAGATTGACGTTGCTGGCAGCAACAACAGTCTTGTAACTAGTGTTCGAAGGCGCCGTGTAATACTTCACTTCGACATTCTTCTTGAAGCCATCGTAGTAGACCAGAATCATCATCGAATCGAGTCCATGGATCTGACCGATGATCACTCGGCCCTTATCGCGAGGAAACTGGTCGACCCGAGCCGTGGCCGTCATCGTACCGCCGACGGCATTGGTCCATTCGGTGCTGCCGGCACCGGTATAGAGTTCACGAAGTTCCGAACGGGTGTGATCGCCACCCGAGCCAGGGCTAGTGGTTGCTCCATTCGACGGTGCGTAAAAAACAACCGCGCCAGTCGTGTCGGTGTAGAAATACTTCGACGAATAGCCCGGATTTCCCGTCAGCACATTGGGCTTGATTTCGACTGATTTTCCGGTCGTTCCGCCGCTGCTGTTGACCGGCAAGGTCAGCTTGAACTTGGAGAGATCGATCATCAGCTTCGGAGCCGTGGACGTGGCCGTTGCGGCACCGACCGTCGACGAGAAGAGGAGAGCAATGGCAGCGAGGGGAAGGCTCAGAGAGTGGCTTTTCATGTTCGGGCTCGTCGGTGCAGGGGTTGGGAATGCGACTGGAGTGAGCGAACATTAATAGGTAAAAAAAACGACTAGCTATCTATAACGATCAACGGTTTGTTCTTGAAGAACAGCGGTTTTGGCTTGGGAATTGCACCCCCGAAAACTCGCGTAAGGCTTTGGAAAGGCGCCAGAAATGCGTCGCGGAAATGGCGTCCGAGCAAAGTTTTCTGGAACCCCGGAATTCGCTGCTGACGTGCGGCGCTGGAACTTTGTGAACAGTTGTTCCATTATTCGCCGCACTTTGCTGAACCCAGCGACGAGGAGCCCATCGCGATGACCCACAAGACCCGTCCGACAGGTCGTGTCAGTCCCCTGATCGAACGCCGTGATCGGCTTTCTGTGTGGGCGACTGTCCGCCGGCTGCGCCAGACTGCCCCGCCTCGATTGAATCGCAGCCAAGTCCAGCGCCCGGCATCACAGGCGCAAGCGGCGTGAGCGCAACGCGTTCCGGCGACCCAATCCGGCTAGGCGATCTGCTCAAAGGCGTGATCGCCACGCTGCCCGAGGTACTGACCGTACAGCGCGGGTTGTGGAATCTGGCGCTCTGCAAGCCAACGTCGATCGGTTCGATCGGCCTGCAGTTGCAGAAGCTGGCAGACGCGACGCCTCACGCCACGGCGCTGAAGTTCGACGATCGGCGCTGGACCTATGCCGAATTCAACGCCTGGGCCAACCGCTGTGCTGCAGCCTGTCGCGCCGCCGGCGTGAAGCGCGGCCAGGTGGTCGCGATCATCAGCAGCAACCGGCCGGAGACGCTGGCGGCGATCGCGGGCGTGGTCAAACTCGGTGCCGTTGCCGCGATGCTCAACCACAACCAGCGCGGCAAGGTGCTCGCTCACTCCTTGCAGTTGAGCACGCCCCGCTTGCTGATTGCTGGCGAAGAATGCGCCGAGGCCATTGCTTCGCTCGACGGCGAACAGGCACTCGATGCCGGCTGCGTGAAATGCTGGGATGGCGCTGAAACACCCACGGGCTGGCTCGACTGGTCAGCCGAATGCGACCGCCAGCCGTCCGGCAATCCGCCGGAAACCGCGACCATCCAGCTCAAGGAACCCGCGTTCCACATCTTCACCTCGGGCACCACCGGCCTGCCCAAGGCTTCGGTGATGAGCCATTACCGCTGGCAGCGCGGCATGGCCGGGCTTGGCCAGATGACCCTGCGGCTGCATGGCAGCGACACCCTGTACTGCGCGCTGCCGCTCTATCACAACAATGCGTTGACGGTCTGCTGGGGCGCGGTGCTGGCCGATGGCGCTGCCCTCGCCCTGTCTCGCAAGTTCTCGGCCTCGAAGTTCTGGGACGAGGTCCGCAGCCATGAGGCGACCGCGTTCTGCTACATCGGCGAACTCTGCCGCTATCTGCTGAACCAGCCGCCGAGCCCGAAGGATCGTCAGCATCAGGTGCGGCTGATGGTCGGCAATGGCCTCAGGCCGGAAATCTGGGACGAGTTCCAGAACCGCTTCGGCATCGAGCGGATCGCCGAGTTCTACGGCGCCAGCGAATCGAATCTGGCTTTCGTCAACGGCTTCAACCTGAGCAAGACCGCCGGCTTCTGTCCGCTCAGCTATGCGATCGTCGAGTTCGATACCGACGCTGAAACCGCCGTTCGCAACGCCAAGGGCCGGCTGATCAAAGTCGCCAGGGGCGGCGTCGGTCTGCTGATCTCCGAAGTCAGCGAGCGCGCCCCGTTCGACGGCTATACCGACAAGCGCGCCAACGAAGCCAAGCTGCTGCGCGACGTGTTCAAGAAGGGCGATTGCTGGTTCAACACCGGCGATCTGGTCCGCGACCAGGGCCTGCGCCATATCCAGTTCGTCGACCGCGTTGGCGACACCTTCCGCTGGAAAGGCGAGAACGTCGCGACCACCGAAGTGGAAGCCGCGCTGAACCAGATCGACGGCATCGACCAGGCCGTCGTCTACGGCGTCGAGGTGCCGGGCACCGATGGCCGCGCCGGCATGGCGTCCCTGAGTTGTGCCACAAAGCGTTTCGATGGCAAGCGCATTGCCACCGCACTGCGTGCCGCACTGCCCGCCTACGCCGTGCCGCTGTTCATCCGGCTGCGCAAGGAACAGGAAGTCACCGCCACGTTCAAGTACCGCAAGGTCGATCTGAAGCGCGAAGGCTTCGATCTCGAACAGGTCAGCGAACCGCTCTATGTGCTCGACGGCGACAGCTATCGGAAGCTGACAGCCGAGACATACACGAAGCTCCAGTCCGGCAGCTTCCGGCCGTGACAACCCCATTCTCCACAGCGCCACGCGACAGATGAACATCAAGCTCGACATCGAACGCCGTCTGCTGTTGCCGATCGACCATGCCCGCGCCCTGAAGCTGCTCGACGATCTCGAAGGCACCATCGGCCGCTTCCCGAACCTGAAGAAGCTGACCCGCCTCGCTGACGACAGCTATCTCTGGGAAATGCGGACCATGGGCGTGCGCATCGCCAAGATCGCCCATGACCTCAGCTACGCCGCACGCTACGAGCTCGATCGCGATGCTGGTGCGATCCGCTGGCAGCCGCTGCCCGACCACGGCAACGCCCGCATCGGCGGCGAGATTCGTCTCGCCGAAAAGGGCATGCAGACCGAAATGCTGTTCAAGGTCGAGGGCGTCATGCACGACGTGCCCGTACCGCTGCTGTATCGGCCGCTGGCCGGCCCGTTCATCGTCAACAAGATGACGACGCTGATCGAGCGCTTCCTCACCCGTACCGGCGAAGCGCTGACCATAACCCTTCCCGTCAAAACGTTCCCCAAGAAGAAAACCTCATGAGTACTGCTGATGCCCTGATGGGCCGTGGTCTGCGCATCCTCAACCGCGTGTCCGCCTCGCCATTGATCGATCGTTTCGGCCTGCGCAAGCCGGCCGAACGCCTGCTGTTCCTGAGCTCGAAGAACGCGTTTCGCGCCGCCGAAAAGGTCGGCCGCCAGTTCACCGCCGTGCAGAAACTGGCCAAGCCGGCCAGGCTGCCGAAGGCGTCGGGCCGGGCCTTATTCGATCTCACCCCGAGCGACGAGCAGCAGATGTTGCGCGACGCCGTGCTGGCCTTCGCCAACGAACAGCTGCGGCCAGCCGCCGTCGCTGCCGATACCGCCTGCAGCACGCCAGCGGCCTTGCTGATCCAGGCGGCCGAACTCGGCGTGGCACTGATGGGCATTCCCGAAGAACTCGGCGGTGCCGGTGCCGAGCGCTCGGCCGTCACCAACGTGCTGGTCCACGAAGCGATGGCCCAGGGCGATCTCGGCCTGGCCGTGGCCTGCCTGGCGCCGAGTGCGGTATCGACCGCGCTGGTGCTTTGGGGCGACGAGAATCAGCAGGCCAAGTATCTACCGGCGTTCACCGGCGAATCGCTGCCGCCGGCGGCGCTGGCGATCCAGGAACCGCGTGCGCTGTTCAATCCGTTCGAACTGCAGTCCACCGCCAAGAAGAAAGCCGGCGGTTACGTATTGAACGGCGTCAAGGCGCTGGTGCCGCTGGCGGCAACGGCCGAGCTGTTCATCATCGCGGCCCAGCTTGAAGGCGCGGGCCCGGCGCTGTTCATCGTCGAAGCCACGGCTGCCGGCTTGAACATCGACGCCGAACCGGCGATGGGGCTGCGGGCTGCCGCAACCGGTACGGTCACGCTGAAGAACGTCGAACTGCCGGGCGATGCCCTGCTGGCCGATGGCGCGGCAGAGGTCTATGCCGAGTGTATTTCCTTGAGCCGCATCGCCTGGTGCGCGCTCGCCGTCGGCTGCGGCCAGGCCGCGCTTGACTACCTGATTCCCTACGTCAACGAGCGTGTCGCCTTCGGCGAGCCGATCAGCCATCGCCAGTCGGTGGCCTTCAACATCGCCAACATCGGCATCGAGCTGGAAGGCATGCGCCTCGCCACCTTGCGTGCCGCCTCACGCGCCGAGCAGGGCCTGGACTTCGCTCGCGAAACCGCGATCGCCCGCAAGCTCTGCGCCGACAAGGGCGTAGTGATCGGCTCCGACGCCGTGCAGCTGCTCGGCGGCCACGGTTTCATCAAGGAACACCCGGCTGAACGCTGGTACCGCGATCTGCGCGCGGTCGGCGTGATGGAAGGCGTCGTTCTCGTTTAACGGATACGAACATCCATGATCAATCTCGAATCTCCCAAGAAGTTTTCCGCGCTGACGATGCAGGCGCACCAGGTCGCGAAGGAAATCTTCCGGCCGATCTCGCGCAAGTACGATCTTGCCGAGCACGCTTATCCGAAAGAGCTGGACATGCTCGCTTCGCTACTCGACGGCATGACCGCCGGCGGTGGCGCGGCCGGTGCTGGCGCCGCGGGCGTCGGCCGCGGCATCCGTGAAGACAGCGACGAGAACCGCAACGGTTCGAATCTGTCGTCGCTGGTCGGCGTCATGGAACTGTGCTGGGGCGATGTCGGCCTGCTGCTGTCGATGCCGCGTCAGGGCCTAGGCAATTCGGCGATCGCCTCGGTGGCCAACGAGGAACAGCTGGAGCGCTTCAAGGGCCGCTGGGCCGCGATGGCGATCACCGAGCCGGGCTGTGGTTCGGACTCCGCGGCGATCCGCACCACCGCGGTCAAGGACGGTGACGACTACATCCTCAACGGCGAAAAGATCTATGTCACCGCCGGCGATCGCGCCGAACTGGTCGTGGTCTGGGCAACACTCGACAAGAACATCGGCCGCGCCGCGATCAAGAGCTTCGTCGTCGAGAAAGGCACGCCGGGCTTCGAGCTGGTGCGCCTCGAACACAAGCTCGGCATCCGCGCATCGGACACCGCTGCGTTCGTCCTGAAGGATGTCCGCGTGCCGGCGAAGAACCTGCTCGGCGATCCGGAAGTGAACGTCGAGAAGGGCTTTGCCGGCGTCATGCAGACCTTCGACAACACCCGTCCGCTGGTTGCCGGCATGGCCCTGGGCCTGACTCGCGCCGTGCTCGAAGAGACGCGCCGCGTGCTCGAAGCTGCTGGCGTGGTCATCGACTACAGCGCGCCGGTGATCACCCAGAGCGCCGCTGCCGCGCAGTTCATCGGCATGGAAGCAGACTACGAGTCGGCGCGCCTGCTGACCCTGCAGGCTGCGTGGATGGCCGACAACCGCAAGCCGAACTCGCTGCAGGCTTCCATGGCGAAAGCCAAGGCCGGCCGCACCTGCGTCGACGTTGCGCTAAAGGCCATCGAGCTGTGCGGTTCGATCGGCTACAGCGAAACTTCCTTGCTGGAGAAGTGGGCCCGCGACGCGAAGATTCTGGACATCTTCGAAGGCACGCAGCAGATTCAGCAGCTGATCGTGGCCCGTCGCCTGCTCGGCAAGTCCTCGGCCGAACTGCGCTAGCGCTTCAGACGTCCTCCTCCGCACTGGCTGAGGAGGACGCTCGCCTCAAAGCCGCGCCGCCAGCCGCGAGCCCTGATCGATCGCCCGCTTGGCATCGAGTTCGGAGGCGACATCGGCACCGCCGATGCGATGCACTGCGACACCCGCGGCCTTCAGCGGCGCTTCCAGTTCCCGCAGCGGCTCCTGACCGGTGCACAGCACGATGGTGTCGGCTGCAACCAGCATCGGCCGCTCGCGCTTTTCACCGAAGCTGACGTGCAGGCCCTTGGCATCGATGCCGTCGTAATTGACGCCGGACAGCATCTCCACCTGTTTCATCTTCAGCGCCGAGCGATGAATCCAGCCAGTGGTCTTGCCGAGGCCGGCACCGGCCTTGCCGGTCTTCCGCTGCAGCAAGGTCACCTGCCGTGCAGGTGCTGAAATCTCCGGTCGCTTCAAGCCACCGCGAGTCGACGAAGGATCGCCAACGCCCCATTCGGCACGCCAGGTCTTCAGGTCCAGGGTCGGCGAATGGCCTTCGTGGACGAGGTATTCGGCGATATCGAAACCGATGCCGCCGGCACCGATCACCGCGACTCGCTGGCCCACCGGCTTGTTGCCGGCCAGCACATCGACATAGCTCAGCACGTTCGGGCCATCCTGACCGAGGATCTTCGGATCGCGCGGCAGCACGCCGGTGGCGATCACCACCTCGTCGAACTTCTCCGCCAGCAGCTGCTCGACATCGACCCGCGTGTTCAGATGCAGGCGCACGCCGTGGCGTTCGATCTGGCTGCCGAAGTAGCGCAGGGTTTCGAAGAACTCTTCCTTGCCCGGAATGCGCTTGGCCATGTTGAACTGGCCGCCGATCTCGCTCGCGGAATCGAACAGTTCGACCTGGTGGCCGCGGCTGGCAAGGGTCGTCGCGCAGGCCAGGCCCGCCGGCCCGGCACCGACCACGGCGATGCGCTTCGGCGTCGCGGCGCGGTCATAGCGCAGCTCGGTTTCATGGCAAGCGCGCGGGTTGACCAGGCAGGAGGCCACCTTGTTCTGGAACGCGTGATCGAGGCAGGCCTGATTGCAGGCGATGCAGGTGTTGATCTCGTGCGCCAGGCCGCGCGCGGCCTTGTTGACGAAATCCGGATCGGCGAGCAGCGGTCGCGCCATCGACACCATGTCGGCACAACCATCGGCCAGCACTTGCTCGGCGACTTCCGGCGTGTTGATGCGATTGGTCGCGACCAATGGAATGCCGACCTCGCCCTTCATCTTTTTGGTCACCCAGGCGAAGGCCGCACGCGGCACGCTGGTGGCGATCGTCGGCACTCGCGCTTCATGCCAGCCGATGCCAGTGTTGATGATCGTCGCACCCGCTTGCTCGATCGCTTTCGCGAGCTGCACGGTTTCATCCCAGGTCGAGCCGTCCGGAATCAGATCGAGCATCGACAGGCGATAGATGATGATGAAATCGCGGCCCACTGCTGCACGCGTACGTTCCATGATCTCGATCGGCAGGCGCATGCGGTTCGAGTAATCACCGCCCCAGGCGTCCTTGCGCTTGTTGGTGTGAGCGCTGAGGAACTGGTTGATGAAATAGCCTTCCGAGCCCATCACTTCGACGCCGTCATAGCCGGCTTCACGAGCCAGCGACGCACAACGCACGAAAGCCTTGATCTGGCTCTCGACACCACGTGCCGACAACTCACGCGGCTTGAACGGGGAGATCGGCGACTTGATCGCGCTCGGCCCCACCGCGAACGGGTGATAGCCATAGCGGCCGGTATGCAGGATCTGCATCGCGATCTTGCCGCCCTCGGCATGCACGGCATCGGTGACGATGCGATGGCGCTGCGCCGCCGAGTGCGTCGCCAGGGTGCCGGCCAGCGGCTTGGCCCAGCCGACGATGTTCGGCGCGACACCGCCGGTGACGATCAGGCCGACGCCACCGCGCGCGCGCTCGGCGAAGTACGCGGCGAGCCTCGGCGTGTGCTTCTTCGCGTCTTCCAGGCCGGTGTGCATCGAACCCATCAGCACCCGATTCTTCAGCGTGGTGAAGCCAAGATCGAGCGGAGCCAGCAGGTGCGGATAAGCGTTGGTCATGACTTTACGATCGTAGGGACAAAGACGATCGACACTGTAGGAAAAATCAGTGCGCAGCGTAGGTAATCAGGCTTGTCGCGCGGTCCTACGCTCGGCGCTCGCGCCACCACAGCAGGCTGACGACGATCAGCCAGGCGAGGAACCACGGCCAGCGTGGCAGCGGCACTTTGATACGAACCGGTGCCGCATCCGTCGCCGGTTGCCGCTGCAAACGCAATGTCGCGTCACGATCACGATTCGCACGCAGGCCGCGGGCGTCGTCGGCAGCGCGCACGTACATCGGCCAAGTGTCCGCACCGGTCTGCAGCCGATACCAGCCGGATTCGCCCGGCCAGGCGGCGGCGCAGCCGTCGGCCCGAACGCTCAATGGCAGCGTCTGGCCATCGGGCGACAGCAGGCTCGCCGCCGCACCAAGGCCGCAAAGCGTCGCGCGCTCATCGACCCAGGTCTCGCTCGGCGTTTGCGGCCCGGCCGAGGGCGGTGGCAGCGGCCGACCGAGTTGCGCCAGCGTGTCGCCCCACAGCGCGGCGTAGCGCGCAGCGTCTCCAGCCAGCACCAGCCGGTAGCTGTCGAGCAGCCGCCAGATCGCGATCCTGCCGGCGCCCTGCGCATGCCAGGCAGCGAGCAGCGCGCCATCGTCGGCACGCAGCAGCGGCGTGAGGTTGGCCGCTTCGTTGATCGTGACCGGTGCGGCGGTGAAGTCAGCGCGCTCGCGCATCGCCAACCGATGATCGAGCGTCAGCGATGCAGGCGCATCGAGCGGCGTGGTCGCGAAACCGAGCGTGGCCCATTCAGCGCCGACGGCCGCATCGAGCGACCCGCTGGCCTTGAGGATCAGCCCGAGCCCGCGCTCCACCGCCGCGAGCAATGCCGCCTTTTCGTCGGCACCGAGCTGCAGCCAGGCGCGATCATCGATCACCAGCAGATCGCTGGCCGCCAGCGCTTCCGGTGTCAGCGATGCATCGTCGGCGGACAGTTGCACACCTGCACTCAGGCCGGCGCGATAAGCCACGGTCAGGCCAGCGTCCTGCGCCCAGCGCCGCCAGTACTTGGCATCGGCGTCCGGCGTGCCGGCGCGATAACGCAGGGACAAGCGCTCGCCTGCGGTGACGATCAGCGGCACCGCAGCCTTGTCGATCAGCAGGTCGGCCGCATCGAAAGCGCGCAGCTCGAACTGCACTGCGCCCGCCGCGCGGGCGATGGTCGACAGGCGGAAGCCGCCCTCGCCGTCCAGCGTCGCGACATCCACTTGCGCGCCGGAAGGATCATGCAACGCCACCCGCCAGCCCGGCTTCGCGACTCGTCCGCCGATGACGATCTGGGTGCCGAGCTTCGCGGTCGACGGCGCATCGAGCGCGACGATGCCGAACTCAGGCGCCGCATCGAAGCGCAGCCCACGCTTGCCGCTAGCCGCCTGATCGCGGGGCGGCAAGCCGTTGCCGATGATTCGTAACGCAGTCGCTTGCGGATGCTGACGCAGCGCAGTTGCCAGATCGGGCACTGCGTCTGCACGCAGCGGCACATCGGCGCCCGGCAGCGCAGCCAGTGGCGCGAACCACGGTAGTGCCCGTCTTTGTTCGGCACTCGTTCCCGGCGTCAGCACGGTCAAGGTCGAGCCATCGATCGGGATCGATGGCGGCAGCACCGTCATCGCGAGAAACAATGCGGCAAACGGCTGCAGCCAGAACGCCGGATCGCGCCAGCCTTTGCCACGCGCGCGCCACAAGCCCAAGGCCATCGCAGTGACGATCAGCAGCAGTGCAGCGCTCATCGTGGCGCTCCGCCCAAGCCATTGAGCCCATCGAGCCAGACCTGTCCGGCCGCGTCCGGCAAACGACGCGCATCGACTGCCGCCGGCGGCGCTGGCAGCAATGGCCACAGCCGCGCAGCCAGCGCACGACGGCAGGACGCGCAATCCGGTTGCCGCTGCAGGCTGTCGGCATCGGCAAGCAAGCCCAGCGGATCCGGAGTCTCCGGATGCGCCTTAACCCAGGCCAGCAGCGGCGCGAGATCGACGCGCGCCGAGCCATTCAGCTGACCCAGCAGCGCCGGCAGCGGCGAGCCGTCATCGCTGCGCGGATCGAGCATGCGGCTGCGATCGACCAAGCCTTCACGCTCGCCGCTCAGGCGCCGCGTGGCATCGAATGGCGGCAACTCCAGGCCGCTGCGCGCGAGGTAGATACGCTCGGCCTGCTGCAGCTGCTTGATCAGCGCCAGCGCCTTGTACTCGTAAGGCAGCGCTTCACCGGGCTGGGCCTGACGCAGCTGCAGCTCGGCCTGCCACATCTCGTTCAGCGCCTCGCGCAGCAGGCGCTTGGTCTCCGGGTCCATCAGGGTCGCGGCTTCGGATTCGTTGTGCTCGTGGCCGAACTCGGCGAGCACGTCTTCGGCCCGGCCGAGGCCGTCCGGCGCAGCCTTCTCTTGCTGATGTTCGTCGTCGTGCGGCGCGCCGTTCTCAAACTCCTCGCCGAGGAATTCGCCATAGCGCAGGCGCAGGATTTTCTGGTCGACGCCGAGCGCATCGGCATCGCGGGCATAGCGCTGCGGGCTCAAGCTCGCGTGCTGGGCGAGCAGCGCTTCGCTATCGATGATGATCTGCCGCTGGCTACGGAAATAGGCGGGTGCCACTTTCTGCACCAGGCCTTCCATGCCCTCGCTGAGACTGCCGCCATCAGCCGGCCAGCGCAGGATCAGGCTGGTGCTGACGCTGCTCTGCGCCTCCGGCTCGCGGCGGTCGGCGACGGTCAGCCGCACGATCAGATCGTCGCCCTGCGCGTAGCCGAGCTTGGCGAGGTCAAGGCTTTGGCGATAACGACGGCTGCGCCCATCGCCATCACCAGCCAACTTGATGCGCTGCTCGGTGACCTTGAGCTGATCGCCCGCGCCCTGCGCCAGGCTCAAGCTCAGCTCGGCATCGCCAAGGCCGTAATCGTCCTTCGCTTCGAAGTTGAGCAGCCACTCGGCCTGTGCGGCGTGGATCACCGTCAGGGTCTGCGCCGGCTCGCGGACGATGATCTCCGGCGGCTGATCGGCGATCACATCGAGCCGGTAGCCGCGCTCGTCGGCAAGCGCCGCAGCGCCGCGCAATTCGATTCGGTACAGCGTGGCCGAGTCGATCGCGCGCGTGCCGCGCCATGACTCGCCGTCGCGAGCGAGTTCCAGCCGCGTGCCATCGTGGAAGCTCAGCGCAACGCCGTCGGCCTCGCGATCGAGCTTCAGCTGCCATTCGATCTGGCTGCCGGCCGCCAGCTTGGCGTCCAGGGTGTCGGTCTTTCGCGACGGCAGCGTGGTGTAGGCCGGTGGCGTGATCGAGAGGCGGATCGTGGCCAGCTGCGTGCCTTGCCCGCTGGGCTGCTGCGCGGTCGCGGTGCTCACGGCTACCGGCAGCACGGCGCGCAGGCTCGGCAACAGCAGCGCGAACCCGATCAACGCAAGTCCGATCAGCCACAGACCTTGCAGCCGGCGGCGCGGCCACGGCGCGCGCAGATCAGGCGCTGCGCTCACCAGCAGCGCCGACATCCGGTTACGGATGCGCGCTTGCTGCAACACGGCCAGCGGGCTCGCCGGCAATTCCGACTGCAAGGCGAGCGCACTGCTGTCTTCGAAGCTCGGGCAGGCCGCATCCAGCTGGCGCAGCAGCCAGGTCTGGTCATGTCGCCGCGCATGGCGGATCGCGAAGGCGATCAATGCAAGCGTTGCCGCAATCAGTAATGCAGTGGCTGGCAGCCAACCGGCTAGCGACAAGCTCAGCACTGCGAGACCTGCAGCGAGCGGCAACACGGCCGCAACGTCGATCAGCACCGCCCGCGTGCTCGCGGCGCGGCGCAAGCGTGACAGGCGCTGGATCAATGCCGGATCGATGTTCACGTGGCCTCGCTCCGTCGCCGTGTCGCCAGCAGACGTTCGATCAGCCACAGCAGGGCAATCGCCAGCGCGAACCAAGGCGTCAACGGCCTTGCCGGGCCTGCGGAATCCACTGCAGCGCGTAGCGGCGCAACGCTGACGGCAGGCGCGCGATCCCGCGGCGGCACTGCAGGGCGAAGCAGCTTCAGCAAAGCCGCCGGCAGTTGCGGGTCGAGCAGCGCCGGCCAGGCGACCGGGTCCAGCGGGCCGGCAAGCGCGTAGATCCGTGCCGCTTGCCGACGCAGCAGCGGCTGGCCATCGGCATCGCGCAGCAGCACCTCGCCAGTCTTCGCGTCCGGATCGCCGAGCAGCAGGTTCAGGCCATTGCTGGCGAGTGCCTGCGTCGCCTCGTCGAGCTCGCTGCCGGAGACGATCAGCAAGCCGCTGTCCTTCGAGATCGGCACGCCCAGCGGCTGCTCATCGACTTCGATCGCGATGCCCGCCGCTTGCCAGGCAGCGGACAGCGCGCGTGCGACGCTGGCGGCCACGGGTTGGTCGGACGCCGTTCGGATCGCGATGCGGAATGGCTGAGCAGCGGGCGCAAGCTCCTGCGACACCGAAACCGCGGGCAGCGAACGCCAGACGACCTCGCGACCAAGGCGCAGACGTTCGCCGTCGAGGCCGGCGAGTTCAGTCGGCACGACGATGCTCAGCTTCGTCGCTGCTGGCAGTTCGCGATCCAGTTCGCGGATCAGGCTTTGCAGCATCCGAGGGTCAGCGGCCGGCGCGGGATGATCGAGCGATGGAGCGCCGGCGGCGAGCCAATGCCAGTCCGCCAAGGGCGCATCGATAGCGGCGCGTGCCGCGTTGGCGTCGATGCCGGGCGCGACATAGACCGCAGCGGTATCGGCTTTACCGGACGAACGCCACAGCGGCTCGGCCAGCAATGCTGCGAGCAAGGCGATCAGCAGCAGCCGCACCGCGAGCAGCCAGCGATCATCGAGCCGCCACTGCCGGCGCGGCGGCGTGCGCGCAGCCAGCCAGGCCAGCGCTGCGAAAGGAACATCGCGGGCGGCACGGCGGCGGATCAGGTGGATCGCGATCGGAATGGCCAACGCTGCCAGTGCCAGCCACCCGAAAGCTGCGGCAAAGCTGATCACGCGCCGCGGCCTCTGGCAGCGAACAGCTGGTGCAGCGGTGCGTCGGCCGGCTCATCGAGCAGGTACTCGACGCTGGTAACGCCGTGGCGCGCGAGCCGGCGCAGCTGTTCGCGACGTGCGGCGCCGAAGCGATCGAGAAAGCCGCTGCGTGCAGCTTCGGCATCGAGCGTGCGTTCGCGGCCGCTTTCAGGATCGATGAAGCGTTGGCTGCCCTGGAACCCAAACGCGTTTTCTCCGACGGTCAGGACGCGGATCACACGCACATCGCGGCGGGCAGCGGCGAGGCGTTCGCAGGACTCGGCGAGGCTGTCGTCGAAGCCGTCGCTGATCACGATCACCAGGGCATCCGCAGCGATCTGTGCGGACAGCAGCGGCGGTGAGGCTCTTGCGCCATCGCGGCCGTCGGCAACGAGGCCCGCGAGCAGCAACAGCAGGCGATCGCGGTGGCGAGCACCGGGCGCGGCCGGCAGCCCTTGCGTGCTCCGGCCACCGACGGTGATCAGGCCGACGCCGTCGCCCTGCTGCACGGCGCGTTCGGCGATGCAGGCGGCGATGATGCGGGCGGCGTCGATGCGCGCGTAAGCGGGACGCTCTGGATCGGCCTGCGCCATCGACGCCGAGGTGTCGATGACCAGCCAGACGCTCAAGGGACTGTCGCGCGTCGCGTCGCGGACGAAGTAGCGGTCCGACCGGGCGTACAGCTTCCAGTCGATCTGGCGCGGCTCGTCGCCCTGGCCGTAGGCGCGGTACTGCGCGAACTCGAGTCCGGCACCGCGTCCACGCCCGGTGTGCAGGCCCAGGCCCTGACCATTCGGCGTCAGGCGGCTGCTGATGCGCAGACTCTTGAGTCTGGCGCGAACCTCTGGCGGGATCAGGCTGCTCATCGTTCGGTCCGGAGCGATCCGGACCTAAGGCGCTGGCAGGGCTTCCAGCACCGCCGCCACGACCTCATCGGCAGTGCGCGCCTCGGCTTCCGCCGCGAACGACAGCAGCAGGCGATGGCGCAGCACCGGACCGGCGAGCGCGCGTATGTCATCACGAGTCACCGCGTAGCGGCCGTGCAGCAGCGCCCTCGCCTTCGCAGCCAGCGCCAGCGATTGTCCGGCGCGCGGCCCCGCGCCCCAGCGCAGCCATTCGCGGACCTGCGGGACTGCGGTGTCCTGCGGTCTCGTCGCCCGCACCAGCCGGGTGACCCAGCCCAGCAGCTCATCGCTCAGCGGCACATCTCGGGTCAGCTTCTGCAGCGCCAGCACTTCCTCGCCGCTCATCGCCGCAGTGATCGCCTGGCCGACTGCGCCAGTCGTCTGGCTGATGATCGCGCGCTCTTCGGCTTCGGTCGGATAGTCGACGCGGATATGCAGCAGGAAGCGATCGAGCTGCGCTTCCGGCAGCGGATAGGTGCCGGCCTGTTCGAGCGGGTTCTGGGTGGCGAGCACGAAGAACGGTTCGGGCAGAACCCAGGTGGTGCCGGCGTAGGAAACCGTGTGCTCCTGCATCGCTTCGAGGAGTGCCGCCTGGGTCTTCGGCGGCGTGCGGTTCAGCTCGTCGGCGAGCAGCAGGTTGGTGAATACCGGGCCTTTCTGGAACTTGAAGCTGCGATGACCGGTGCCGTGATCCTCTTCGAGAATTTCGGTGCCGAGGATGTCGCTGGGCATCAGATCCGGCGTGAACTGGATGCGTCGGAAATCAAGCTTCAGCGCCTGCGACAGCGAGCGCACCAGCAAGGTCTTGCCGAGACCGGGCACGCCTTCAAGCAAGCAGTGGCCACCCGCGAGCAGACCGACCAGCAGCTGCTCGACCACCGCATCCTGGCCGACGATGACCCGGGCAATGGCCTTGCGGACCTCGGCCAGTGCGGCGAGCTGTTGGGTGATGGTGGCTTCGGTCAACGGGGCGGCGGTATCGGGCATGGTCTGCATCAGTTCTTGAGTGCTTCCAGTGAGGCTTTCACGCAGTCAGCGCATAGATCACGATGTTCACCGCGAACCTGGTGTTGTCCTCGGCATTGAAGCGCTTGTTGCGCCAGTCGTAATCCCATTCGCAGCCGTAATCCTTGTTGCTGTACAGCAGGCCCAGGCGGCCGTTGATCTCGATGCCTTTCAGATAGTCGTGGACCAGATCGTCGCCCCAGCCGTTGAGCTCGATGCTGTTGGCCGGCGGACCGTCGGAGCTGAAGAAACTGGAGTAGACGGCGTGCGTCTTAGGCAGCTTCTTCAGGGACTCGCTGCCGAAGATCGACTCCATTTGCCGTTCGAAGCTTTTCGCGAACAGGCCGTCGATATCGTGATTGCAGTCGTCGGCGAACACGAAGCCGCCGTTGCGAACATAGGCTTCGAAATTCTTCCGCTCGTCCGGCGTGAACTCGACCAGCTTGTTGCCGGCGATGTAGACGAACGGCGCGGTCAGCATCCGTGGATCGGCGAGCGGAATGACCTTCTCTTCCGGGTCCACCCGCAGCGTCGTGTACTGCAGCAAGGTGTCGATGATGTTCGACGGCATCCGCTGATCGACATCCCAGTTGCCGGACTCGTACTGCAGCCTCGTGAACCAGAAATCGTAAACGCCAGCGGATGCCATACCCGAGCTATACCGCGTCGGACAAGGACGTGAAGGTGAACTCGCGAATCTTCATCGGCGGAATCAGCATCACGAACGGTGACTCGTCATCACCGACTCGCTCCGGCTTGCCGAACTCGTCGACGTTGTTGAGCATGATCACCGGCGACTCGTTCCAGCGGAAATTCTTGATCGGATACTTGATCTCGCCGTTCTCGATGTAGAAGGTGCCGTCACGGGTCAGGCCGGTCAGCAGCACCGTCTGCGGGTCCACCGAACGGATGTACCAGGTGCGGGTGACGAGGATGCCTTTCTT
>NZ_JAHFRY010000178.1 GCF_023266035.1 Nevskia sp. | reverse complement strand
AGTTTCGGGGTCTTGTTCATGTTTGGGCTCCTGGTCTTCAGAACGCGTAGGTCATCGTCAGGGCGATGAAATCGCGATCCTTCAGAGGATTGGCTGCAGTGCAGTAATCGGCACGCTGGCCGGCGGCGGCGCCGTTGCTGCCGGCCAGCAGCGGATTGGTCTGATCGTCGGCACCGCAGTAATTGCGACCACCGAAGAACGAGGTGTACGAGACGTCCACCGTGTAGACCTGCTGGTAGTTGAAGTTGACGCCAACGGTGGCCGCCTGCGCGCCTTCGTTGAAGGTCGGGCTGACACCCTTGACGTCATGCGAGAACACCGCGCGCGGCGATACGTTGATGGCGCCGATCAGGCTCAGATAATCGAGACGGGCCACGGCGCGATAACCCCAGGAGCTCTGGGTTGCATAGCCGCCGTGCTGGATCGAACCGCCGGCTGCCGCATTGGCTGACGCCTGCAGCGCCGGCAGCGCCGTGCCCGGACCATCGAAGAGCACGCCGCTGGGCAGATCGAGGAAGGTGTAGCCCACCTCACCGACCAGCGCGAGCTGCTGGGCGCCGAGCACGGTCGGCACCACCTGCGTCGCGGTGGTCTGGATCTGGTGCGCCTTGACTCGCTGCCAGCCGCGGATCTCGGCACCGGCGGCGATGTCGGCCGGGTTGGCCGCGAAGTTCGACGGCAGGTTGAGGGCGGCGATCAGCAGTTCAGTGGCACCGCGCTGCAGCGGCAGGTTCGGCCGATAGGTGTACTCGCCCTGGAGCGCCATGCCGTTCGGCAACTGGGTGTTGAACGACAGGCCGAACAGATCGATGTTTTTCGGGTACTCGAGGAAGTACGCGGCGCTGCCGTTCTGGCCAGTGGCAGCACCGAGCGGCGTCGGCGTCAGGACCGAGGTGGTACCGCTGCCCGGATTCGGATGCGTCGATTTCAGCGCCGAGACCAGCGGCACCCGCGAGTGATAGCGCAGGTAATAGGCGCCGAACTCGGTGGAACCGAGCCAGTCGGCCAGGTAGCGCGTGGCGACACCGAACTGGCCGAAGCCGTTCGGACGATCACGGACACCGGTGCGCCCCACCCAGACACTGGCAGCCGGGTCGAACGGCCCGAGGCCAAGCTGCTGGGTGGTCGGATAAGCCGGGCTGCTCGGCGGGATCGGGTTGCCGCTGAAATCGTCATCGCGACGGCCGAAGGTCACCACGGCGCGATTGCCGTCATCGCTGGCGATGTCGGTGGTCGAGAAGTACGAGCCGCGCGGGTCGAGCAGGAAGTTGTCGAAGCGCGCCTGGACGTAGCCTTCCAGGGTCACCGCATCGGTCAGTTCCTGCGAGAACGACAGCATCGGCGTCGGCCGCAAGGCTTCACGCAGCTCGGCGCCCGGCGCGCGCAGGCGCAGGATGTCGAGCGGATTGGTGGCGTTGATGCCGTTCTGGATGAATGTCGACTCGCCCCAGTTGATCACCTGGTTGCCGATACGGACATTGGTCGTGCGGTCACCGAAGGGCTTGCCGCTGACGCTGAGGAAGGCATCGAGCAACTCATACTGCATCTGCAGGCGGTCGCGGCCACGCGGGCCGAAGTTGTCGAGATCCTGGGCGACCTGGAGATCGAAGAACTCGGAGCCGCGGACAAACAGGCTGAGGTCGCTGCCGTACTTCAACTCCAGTTCATGGGTGGCACGGAAGACCTGGTTGACGATGTCGCCGGCGTCGTAGTTCAGATCGCCATCATCACCATTCACCGAACGCGCAGAGCCGCCATTGGCGATGCCGACGAGACTGTCGGACCGTCCCTGCGCGCGCCACAGCGCGCCGTAGGAAATGGTGTTGTCGAGATTGCCCTGGACCGGGCCGAGTTCGAACTGGAATGCGGAAGCCGGTAGCGCTGCCAGCATCGTCATGGCAGCTGCCATGACCACCACTGGAGTCTTCGGCCTGAACGACGCACGCGGGCACACCACCACGTTCACGGGATCGTGAATCATCGCTGTCATCTCCTCTCGCTTGCGACGCTGCTCGCGGGGCAGCGCCGTCCGGCATCAGCCGTTAGTTGTCGACCGCCTGTTCCCGGCTTTCCACCGTGTTGACAGGCGATACCAACCGCCCCTGCTCCGAACTGGAATCAGGCTTGGTACGACTACGTATACGAGCGAAAAAGACCAATTGCAACAACGCAATCCGTGGGCCAGCAGCGTGCAGCAAGAGGTTTCGTGAAGGTCTTGTGAAAGGCTACACAAGCTGTTCAATGGAGACTCCACAGCTCATCCGCAAGAGGGTGACATGGCGTTCATTGCCGCGCTCAGTCGCCGCGAGTCGGAACCGCCAGCGTCTGTCGCCATCCACCCGGCGGCGGCGCGCTGCCAGGCACCGCAAGCTCCAGCGGCAGACGGGCGATCGAAGGCTGCGACAAGGAGCCGAAGTAGAGCCATGGCCCATGCTCTTCGACGCTCATGATCGGCGCATAGGCATCGTCGGCCTGGTACTGCAGATTGGCGATCAGCTTGCCGTCGAGATCGAAGCCGAGCACGAACGCATGCGGGGTGCCGTGAAAGCCGAGCAGGTTCTGAAGCGGCGCCGGCAGATTGGCCAGCATCCTGCGCACGCCTGGCCATGGGCTCAGGGCATCGAGCGCCGGATCGCGAACGCTCGGCAGCGCCACCCAGATGCGATCGCGGCCGTTGAAGCTGAGGTTGTCCGGGAAGCCGGGCAGGTTGTCGGCGAACACTTCGCGGCTGCCGGCTTTCGGTCCCTTCAACCAGAAGCGGGTGATGCGATAGGCGCCGCTTTCGGCGACCAGCAACCACGCGCCATCAGGACCGACGGCGATGCCATTGGCGAAGTACAGGTCTTCGAACAGCACTGCGGACTGCTGCCTGGCGAGGTCCTGCACGATCACCCGGCCGTGCGGGCGATGTTCGAGGATGTCGAGCAAGTAATGCGGATTCGGGAACTTGGTCGAGGCATCGGTGAAGAACGCCAGCGTGTCACCGGCCCGGTGGTCGACGTCGTCGGTGAAGCCCAGCGGCACAGCACCGGCACTCTGGCTCAGCGGAATGATCACGCCCTTCGGATCGATGCTCAGCAAGCCTCGGTCCGCGTCGGCCACCAGCAGGCTGCCATCGGCTTCGGCAACGATGCCCAACGGCCGGCCACCGGTGTTGGCGACTTCGCGATAACGATTGCCTTCGGGTGCCAGGCGCACGATGCGGCCGTCTTCATAACCGACGTAGATCGCACCGCTGGCATCGACCGCGACACCTTCCGGGCCCAGGCCAACGCCGAGCAGCAGACGCTGCGCGTCCTTCAGGATCGTGTTCGGTGCATACGGACCTTCGAGCTTCGGCGCGACCGGTGCCACCCAGGCCACCGGGTCGACCACGGTCGGCTTGAGCCAAAGAAAAAGCAGCGCGAGGACGAAGCCCAGCAGCAGGGCAAGCAGCAGCTTTTTCATTGGCGGTTCCTGGGATCGGTCAGGCGTGGCGGAACGGCATGGTTTCACGGATCGCAGCGCGGCAACGGCTGTTTGATGGCGAAGCCAGTCCTGGCGATTTGTGCCCGGAACGTCAGCGCGAGGCGTTTGTTAGCATCTGCGCGCAAAACTGTACTTAACTGCGAGAGTCCTCATGTCCCAGCTGCCGAATCCGGTGCAACAGCTCCTCAAGCGTGCCGCCGAAACGCCGAACGAGCCCTATCTGCACCAGCCCGTGAACGGCATCTGGCGCAGCTACACCTGGGCCGAAGTGGCCGAGCAGGCCAGGCGCATGGCCTCGGCGCTGATCGCCATGGGCCTGAAGCCGGGCGATGCCGTCGGCCTCACCGGCATGAACAACGCGCACTGGTTCATGGCCGATTTCGCCTGCGGCCTCGCCGGCCTGATCGGCGTCGGCCTGTATCCGAAGCAGAGCGTGGACGCCGTGCGCTTCATCGCCGGCCACGCCGGCATCAAGGCCGCGTTCATCGGCCCGATGCCGGATGCCGCCGGCTTTCTCGCCGCCCTGCCGGACGAGGTCGTCCGCATCGCACTGCCCTATCCCGGCGTCGCCGAATGCGCGCAGAACTGGGATCAGCTGATCGCGGCCAACAAGCCCCTGGCGACGCCGGTGGAACGCGGCGCGGATGAGGTCTGGAGCCTGATCTACACCTCCGGTACCACCGGCAATCCGAAGGGCGTGATCATCACTGCGCGCAACCTGGCGTTCACCGTCGCCGGTGTGCTGCGTGATCAGCCGCCGGTCGCCAGCGGCGAGCACTTCCTGTCCTATCTGCCGCTGGCCCATGCCTTCGAGCGCGGCGCGGTCGAAACCGCCAGCCTGTATCTACCCGCGCAGGTGCATTTCCTCGAAGAGCTGGAAAAGCTGCCGCAGACCCTGGCGATGGTCCGCCCGACCCGCTTCTACGGCGTGCCGCTGGTCTACAGCCGCATCCAGGGCGGCATCCTGAAAAAGCTGCCGCAGGCCAAGATCGATCGCCTGCTGTCGATCCCGATCGTCTCCGGCTTCATCCGCCGCAAGATCCGCAAGGGCCTGGGCCTCGATCGCGCCTGGCTGGTGATCTCCGGTGCAGCACCGTTGCCGCGGCCGATCATCGAATGGTTCGCCAAGCTCGGCATCGACGTGCTGCAGGGCTACGGCATGACCGAGAACTCGATCTACGCCAGCCTCAATCTGCCGGGCCGGAACAAGGTCGGCTCGATCGGCAAGCCCTATGTCGATGCCGGCCTGCGCATCGCCGAGGACGGCGAGATCCAGTGCAAGCATCCGGGCAACACGCCGGGCTACTACAAGGATCTGGAGAAGACCGCCGAGCTGTTCACCGCCGATGGCTGGCTGCGCACCGGCGACAAGGGCCACATCGACAGCGACGGCTATCTGTTCATCACCGGCCGCGTGAAGGAAATCTTCAAGACGCTGAAGGGCAAGTACGTCAGCCCGGCGCCGATCGAGGGCAAGTTCGGCACCAACACGGCGGTCGAGCAGATGTGTCTGGTCGGCACTGGTCTGTACCAGCCGATGCTGGTGCTGTCGCTGAACGCCGATGCCCGCAAGCTGCCGCGCGAGCAGATCGAAGCCGGGCTGATCGCGACCATGAAGTCGGTCAACGCAACGCTTGAGCCGCACGAGGAAATCTGCAAGATCGTCGTCACCAAGGATGCCTGGACGATCGACAACAGCCTGATGACGCCGACCATGAAAGTGCGTCGCAACGAGATCGAGAAGCGCTACCTGGAACTGCTCGGCAAGCTCGAAGCGGATCGCAAGGCCAAGGTCTACTGGGAAGACTGAGCCTGAGCCGATTCAACAAAAAGCCCTGGAAACAGGGCTTTTTTATGCAGCTTCGTCAGGCAGCAGGCTTGGCCTTCCGCTCCGGCTTGCGGCGGATGTACAACTCTTTTTCCACCTTCGCGACCAGTTCGCCTTTCGCGTCCAGCACTTCGACGTGGAACACCGGCAGGTATTTCGCACCGGTCGCGGTAGCTTCCTTCGCAGCCGCGATATCGGTTTCGCTCAAGCGAAATTTCGCGCTGACCGTGCCCTTGCCCGGGCGCAGGAATTCGATGCGCGCCGACTTGTCCCAGACCAGATAGCCCTCGCCGAGCACGGCGACGAACATCAGCACGTAGAACGGGTCGACCATCGCGTACAGGCTGCCGCCAAAGTGGGTGCCGAAGGCATTGCCGTTGCCCGGCAGCTTCTTCAGCACCACGTCGATCTCGCGGAAATCCTTCGACACGTGGCTGATCTGGATGCCGGCGCCGAGGAACGGCCGGTACAGGTTCATCGCGCGGCGGAACACCGTCGCGTTGCTGTAGATGAGCTTGGAAAACAGATCGGCGGCCTTGGCGGCGACGCTGGCCATCAGTTGAAGACAACCGTCTTGTTGCCGTCGACGATGATCCGGTCCTCGACATGCCAGCGCACCGCGCGCGCCAGCACCTGGCGTTCGAGATCGCGGCCGAGGCGGCGCAGTTCGTCGATGCCTTCGGAGTGCGACACGCGGGCCACATCCTGTTCGATGATCGGGCCCTGATCGAGATCGGCAGTGACGTAATGGGCCGTCGCGCCGATGATCTTGACGCCGCGCTCGTAGGCTTGCCGATACGGATCGGCACCAACGAAGGCCGGCAGGAAGGAGTGATGGATGTTGATGATCTTCGATGGCCAGGCCGCTGCGAAATCACCGCTGAGAATGCGCATGTAACGCGCCAGCACGATGAAATCGGCCTTGGCCTCGACCAGCAGCTTCTGCATCGCCGCTTCGCTCTCGGCGCGCGTCGCGGTCTCGAACGGCACGTGATGAAAGGTCACGCCGAAGCCTTCCACGGCCTTGCGCAGCGCTTCGTGATTGGAGATCACGCAGGGAATGTCGACGCGCAATTCGCCGCGCTGCCAGCGCCACAGCAGTTCCATCGCCGCGTGATCGTGCGCGGACACCAGGATCGCCAGACGCGGCTTGTCGGCGGCGTAGCTCATCCGCCAGTTCATCTGGTACTGGGCAGCGACGGTGTCGGCGAAAGCCCGCTCGAGCGCTGCGCGCGGCAGGTCGATCGCCGGCGTCTGGAACTCCAGGCGCATGAACAGCTGGCCATCGGACGGGCTGGTCGAGTGCTGATCCAGTTCGGTGATGTTGGCGCCGTGGTGGTACAGGAAGGTGGTCGCGGCAGCGACGATGCCGGGCTTGTCGTCGCAGCGGATCAGCAGGCGGGCGATGGTTTCAGGGTTCATGGTGAATCGGGCTTCTGGTGCTTGTCTGGTGGGTCGGACTTCCGTCCGACTTTGCGAGTTCAGCTGTCGGGCGCGGCGCGACCTACGCCACGGCAGCCTTGAGCTTGGCAGCCTGTTCGGGGAAGAACGGACCATTGGCTTTCAGCGCTTCGGCAACAACGATCTTCGCTTCATCGCGACGGCCGAGCTTGACCAGCGCATCGGCGCGGTACTGTGCGACGGCCAGCCGGTTCAGGCCGTAGGCTTTCGGTGCCGCCTGCGCGAGCCAGGGCAGCGCCTTTTCAGGCTCGCCGCGCTCGATCAGGTTGCGGCCGTAGCG
>NZ_JAHFRY010000177.1 GCF_023266035.1 Nevskia sp. | reverse complement strand
TCACCGGCCGCGCCGTGGCCGCCGATGAAGCGCTGACGATCGGTCTGGCCAATCGAGTCGTGCCGACCGGCGCGGCACTCGCCGCAGCTGAAGCATTGGCACTGCAGATCGCTGCGTTTCCGCAGGCCTGCCTGCGCGGCGATCGCAGCAGCGCACTGGCCCAGGGCGAATTGAGCGAGGCCGATGCGCTGGCGCAGGAATTCGCCTTCGGCCTGACCACCCTGCGCTCCGGCGAAACCCTGGCCGGTGCCGCGCGCTTCAGCGCCGGCAGCGGCCGTCACGGCGCCTTCAGCAACGAGACTCCGCAATGAACACCGCCACCCGACGCTATGTCCTCGCTCCCGCACTGCGCGAGCAGTTCAAGGCGCGCTCGAACGGGCGCGGTGCGATCTCGGTCGCCAAGGATTACGGCCTGCTGATCGCCGCGTTCGCGATCAGCATCGTCTGGCCGCATCCGCTGAGCTGGCTGGTCTCGACCCTGATGCTTTGCGGCGTCCATGTCGGCCTGGCGATCCTCACCCACGAGACCGCGCATCGCTCGCTGTTCGCGAACGCCAAGCTCAACGACTGGATCGGCCAGTACCTGTGCGCGCTGCCGAACTTCAACAACATGCCGATGTACCGCGCTTACCACATGGCCCATCACCGGCTGGCTGGCACGCCGGACGATCCGGATCGGGTGATGGTCGATCGCTATCCGGTATCGCGCGCGAATCTGCGCCGCAAGCTGCTGCGTGACTTGTCCGGGCAGAGCGGCATCAAGTTCCTGATCGGCATCATCGGCATGAGTTCGGGCTACTGGAAGTTCCAGCAGAACGGCATCGTCGAGAAGCTGGCCTACGAACGACCGCAAGGTTTTGCCGATTACTTGAGGCGCTTCATCGCCAACGGCGGCGCGGTGTCGATCGCCTGGCAGCTGGCGATCTGGGCGCCGCTGTACGCGCTCGGCCACGGCTGGCTGTATGCGCTGTGGGTGCTGGCCTTCGTCATTCCCTTTCCGTTGACGATGCGCATCCGCGTGCTCGCCGATCACGCCGCCGTGCACGATCCGGATTCCACCGACCCGTTGCTGCACGCGCGCAGCACCTCGGCGAACTGGCTCGAGAAGCTGCTGTTCGCGCCGCATCACGAGCACTACCACCTCGAACATCATCTGATGCCGTCGGCACCGCACTGGAATCTGCCGAAGCTGCACGCGGTGCTGATCCGCGACGGCGTGATTCCGCCAGCCAATCAGGCCAGCGGCATGATCGATGTGCTGAAGCGGGCGACGGCGCGCTAGCGGCTCAATCTCTTGGCGGCGGCATATCCGGTGAGTCGGGCGGCATCGGCCCAGGCGGCCTGAAGTCGCCGGGCATGCCGGGTGGTCCACCACCGGCCATGCCGGGCGGGCCCATCGGCAGCCGACCCATCGCTTTCGCGAAGGCCTTGCGATCATCGGCCGACAGGGTTTCCGCCAACCTGACAACCCGCTCGCCCATGGCGATGGCAAGACCCTGCTCAGCGGCTTCCATCTGCTGCTGCGCGATGTCGAACGCAGGGCGATCGAAAGGCTCGGCGGCAAACGCGGTTTCGATCGCCTTGCGGGCGCTGCGCAGCGCCTCTAGCTGCGGTCGCAGCGCTTCCCGATCCTCCTGATGCAGCTTGTGCAGCCGCTCGCGGCCGGCAGGCGACAACATGCGTCCCGGGCCGAAGCCTTCTGGCGGCATGCCGCGATCCATGAATGGCCCGCGCGGCGGACCGAGCAACAAGGCGCCGGCAATGCCGCCGAGCAGGAACAGGTTCAGGGCGACCGAGGCAATCAGCCAGTTGTTGCGCTTGCGCGGCAGGTCACCGTTCATGGCGGGCGTCATGGCGTACTGCTCTCCAGATCAAGCATCAGGGATTCGGCGAAGCCGGGGGCGGCCAGCGTGTTGCTGCTGGCACTCGCTGCTTGAGTCTGGCTTGCCGCATCTGCAGACCAGTTGCTGAGGTCGGCGTGCGAGCCGACGTTGATGCCGACGATCAGCGCCACCGCCATCGCCGGCAGGGCCAGACGCCAGCCACCGAGCAAGACCAGCAATTCCTGCCACCGTGAACTGTGGGCCGTCACCGGCAGCGGCATCGCGGCACGGCGCAGAACTGCGCCGGCCGGCTCGGGGATCGGCAAGGCGTCGAGACTGGCATCGAGCGCCAGCGCTTCGGCGAGCAGCACGGCGGCCCGTGCATCGGCGGCGGCGAAGCTCTGCGCAGCGTCGCGCTCGGCAGCCGGCCAGCGGCGCGGGTCGGCGCCATAGGCGTCGACGATGACGGCAAATCGCTCCAGGCTCATCAAGGCGCTCATGTCAGATCTCCGATCAGCGACTGGCGCTCCGGCAACAGCGCCGCCCGCAGCGCGCGGCGGCCGCGGGCCAGCAGCGACTCCAGCGCATCGACGGAAATTTCCAGGGTGGCTGCGGCTTCGATGTTGGTCATCTCCTCGTAGTGGCACAGGATAACCGCCGCCCGCTGCCGCTCGGCGAGCCCGGCCAGCGCCAGCTGCACGCGCAGAGCCACGGATTGCTGCTGCAGGCCGTGATCCGGCGGCATATCCGACGAGGCCAGCAGCGAAATGTCGTCCAGCGAGGTCTCGCGGCGGCCACGAACCCGGTCGATGCAGCGGCTCATCGCCACCCGATGCAGCCAGGTGGAAAATCGGGCTTCGCCGCTGCGCCAGTTCGCGGTCTGCTTCCAGGCGCGCAGGAACACGTCCTGGACCACGTCTTCGGCTTCGGCTCGGCTGCCGAGCATCCGCTCGGCGAAGCGGATCAGCGCATCGATGTTGCGGCCGACGATCCTTGCGAACGCCAGCCGATCGCCGGCGCCGGCCAGCACGACATCGGCGAGATCCGCATCATCAAAGGCAGGGGGCGACAACAGGGCCATCATCGGTGAAGGCTTCGATGTGGGCCGGGATTCGGGCCACTCCGTGCAGACCTCGAAACCGGTGGCACAGTTCGCCATCGTCGGATCATCGGCTGCCGACGGACGACACGCTCAGCGCCGGCAGGAAGCTCAGGCGCTCGTGAAACACGCCCTGTTGCGGCACCGAGGCCGGCAGATCGATCTGCGCCGTCAGCCGCTGCCGGTCATGCGCGGACAGCTGGACATCGAGCGGCGCGAACGGTCCGCGTACATCGACCTTCAGCGGCTGACGCGAGCCGTTCGCAGCTTCCAGCCAGGCGCTGTCGGCAAACACCAGGCGCAGGCCGACGTAATGACCCGGCCGCAATCGGCCGCGCAGCGGCAGGTGCAAGGGCGCGTTCAGCGCCTGCGCCGCGGACAGATCGATCTGGTCCGGCTCACGCAGCCGCAGCCGATGCAGCCGGCCCTCGGGATCGAGCAGTTCGACGGCCACCGGCCGCGCCAGCACGTGGCTCTCGGCAAGCGTGCCGTGCACGGTCAACGACAGATCCAGGCTGCTGCGCCGCTGGCAGCCACCGAGCAGCAACAGCGGCAGCGCGATCAGCAACGACAGAATTGCGCGCATCACTTGCTCCCGGCCGGATAGCCGCGCAGCACAGCGAACTCGCTGGCGTCGTCGACTGCAGCGGCGATGGTCGCGGTGACCGTGGTGGTCACTTCGCTATTCGGCACGGTGACCTTGCCGGCGTCGTCGACCAGGCCGGTGGCGAACACCACCGAGGGGTCGTCACTGCTCCAGGCCACGTGCCTGGACACCGGCCGGCGGACACCGTCATCGAACAGGCCAAGCGCAGTGAACTGGCCGGTGGCCGGATAGATCACGTTCAAGGTATCCGGACTCAGGACAAAGCTCAGCAGTTCGGCATCGGTGGTCTGCCAGCGCTTGCTGGCAACGCTCAGGCTGCGATCCGGCAGGCGCAAGGTGAAGCCGGTATCGACGATCGTTTCCAACGCCTGCACGTACAGCGCATTGGTGCCCGGTGTGATGCTCAGGCGATCGTCGTCGAGCCCGTCGATCTCGACGACGGTGCTGAGGTTCTGCGGCACGCTGCCTTCGGTCGCGAACTCGGCGTAGACACTCAGCGCTTCGCTGTAACCGACCGGCAGGCGCAGCTCGCTGCCCTGCTCGTAATCGACCCGCAGATCGCGTGGCGTCGATACTCGCAGCGGCAGGCCGAATTCACGGCCGCAGCCGAGCAGCCGGGCGCGCAGCTCGATGGCATCGCCGCTCGCCGAATTGGCGGTGACGATGCCGGTCGCGGACTCGACCGCCGCGCTCGCCGTCGGCCTTGCGAACGACCAGAGCACCGAGCTGGTTTCATCCTGCTCGGGGCTTTCGGCAGTCGGCCGCAGCAGCAGATGAAACGGCTGGGTCAGACGCTCGGTGATGTCGGTCAGCTGTGGATCGATGCGGGCGCTATCCAGCGCGCGGATCTCGACACTGGCGGTGGCGGTGAAGCTCGAGAAAGTTGCCGACAGCTGCGCCTGGCCGGGCTTGAGGCCAACCAGGGTGCCCGCCGCCAGCAGGATGCCGTCCGGTCCGGCGTTGATGCCGTCGGCCACGTAAAGGATGTCCGGCGCGTTCGAGTGCCAGACCACGCGGGTGGTGAAATCGCCATTGCTCGATTCATCACCGCCGAACTGCAGCACCGCCGTTGCCTGCGTCGCCAGGCATTCGGGAATCTCGAACGCGCTGCTGCGCACGCCATAGGCGATGTACAACCCGGTCGGCCCGGTGCCGGTGCCGACGTCAAGCGATGTGCCGCCGCAGGCCGTCAGCAGGCCTGCGGACACCGCCAACAGCAAGCTCGAATACTTGGATCGCATCGGCTCAGCCATCAGCCGGGGAACGCCAGAACCCGATGGTTGTTGCGATCGACCACGTACAGGGTGTTGGCGAACACGCTGACGCCGGTCGGCGAGGACAGGGTGCGGACGCTCGGCGTGCTGTCGGTGACCGCGTCCTGGTTGTCGTCGTTCGGCGTGCGATTGGTGAAGTGGTCGCGATCCTGGCCGTAGATGTCGGTGGCCAGCGCGGCGCTGGCGATCGGGAAAGCGTCGAATTCCAGCACCCGGTTATTACCGGAATCGGCGATCCAGATCCGGGTGCCATCGGAGGCGACGCCGGATGGCGTGCGCAGCGCACCCTGGCCCACGCCGGCGGTGATCCGCGAGAAATCGCTCTGGCCGATCACGAAGCTGGCATCGGCACCGCTGGTGCGCGGCAGCTGCGTCCACAGCATCACGCGGTTGTTACCGGAATCGGCGACCAGCAGGCGGAAGCCATCACTCCAGATACCGGCCGGCGTGGTCAGGCCGTCTTCCTCGTCGCGGGCGCCGCTGCCGGTGAAATCGGTCTGGCCGAGCACGACATCGGCCGGCGTGCCGTTGGCGGTCGGCACGGTGTTCCAGATCAGCACCCGGTTGTTGTCCTGATCGGAGACGATCAGACGGTTGTTGGCGATCGTCGCGGCGACCGGAAACGACAGCTTGTCCGCCGCCGTGCCCGGATCATCACTGTTCAGATCGAGCTGGCCGATGACCACATCGGGCGCGACATTGCCGACCGGCAGGCTGTTCCAGATCAGCACGCGATTATTGCCGGCATCGGCAACGATCAGGCGGCCATCGACCAGCGAAACACTTGCCGGCAGCGCCAGCCGGGTCGGCCCGGTGCCGGGCAGGTTGGCGGTGAAGGAATCCTGGCCGAGCACGAACAGCGCCGGCGTCGTCGGGCCGGGCACGCTGGCGTAGCCGAGGACGCGGTGATTGCCGTAATCGGCGATGAAGAAATTGGTGCCGTCGGTGGCGATGCCGCCGAGCGGCTGGGCCAGGCCGAGCGCCGAGACGCTGGTGGCGCGGTTGGCGCTGCCGGACACGTAATCGGCCTGGCCGATGACGTTGGTGGCGCTGATCAGGTCCAGGTCGTCACTGCTGCTGCCACCGCCACCGCAGGCGGCCAGGGTGGCCCCCAGCAGCAGAGCCGGCACAACGCTCAGCAGCGGCCGCAGGTATGACGAAGCACGACGACGATCCAGCAGACGCAGCGAAGGCAGAGGCATCAGAGGCAACTCCATGAAGGTTCACGAGGCAACGGCCACAACCGGGTCTGGCAATGGCCTGTGAACCTTCAACGGGGCCGCGCGCGGGATTCCGTCGCTGTTCCGAGAAGTTTTTTTGAAACGCACTCTTCTGTCATGCCCGCGTCGGCGGGCATCCAGTTCGGGATTTTGTGGTTTCCATTCCGGATCAAGACCGTGCTCGATGATCTGCGGCGGCGCGGGAATGGACAGACGTAGGGCGGCCCATGGCCGCCGCCACCCTCGACGGCGGAGGCGCAGGGCGGCTGTGCCCTCCGCTTGAGCCCTGCTTTTCGACGGCAAACGCTGCAGAATCCGCGCATCCAACAACCGCCCTACCGGAGCCTCCATGCCTTCCTTTGACGTGATCTCGGAAGTCGACAAGCACGAGCTGACCAATGCCATCGATCAGGCGCGGCGCGATCTCGGCAACCGTTATGACCTGCGCGGCACCGATGCCCGCTTCGAGCAGGAAGACGACAACGTCATCACCCAGTTCGCGCCGACGGAATACCAGCTCGACCAGCTGCTGGAAATGCTGCGCCTGCGCCTCGCCGGCCGGCATATCGATCTGCGCTGCATCGAGCTGGGCGATGTCGAAACCAACCTCGCTGGTGCCCGCCGCAAGATCACCATCAAGCAGGGCATCGAACAGCTGCAGGCGAAGAAGATCATCGCCAAGATCAAGGAAGCCAAGCTGAAGGTGGACTGCCAGATCCAGGGCGAGAAGCTGCGCATCAACGGCAAGAAGCGCGACGACCTGCAGACCACCATCGCCTTCCTGAAGAAGGCCGAGCTGGAAGTGCCGCTGCAGTTCGAGAATTTTCGCGACTGAGGAGCCGAGCCCGCGATGTCCAATGATCAGAAACCGCCCGCGAAAGTCCCGCGCGACAAGAGCAACGACTACAGCGTCGAGATCGCGGCGACACGGCGCGGCTTTGTCGAGCAGCAAACGGGCGCCTCGCTGAATCACGTCGGCCACTACTCGTTCGATCCCGGCGTGTTGCCGGGCAACATCGAGAACTTCGCCGGCGTTGCCCAGGTGCCGATCG
>NZ_JAHFRY010000176.1 GCF_023266035.1 Nevskia sp. | reverse complement strand
CGGCGACGAGCCGTGACGATCACTTCGCCGAGCGTAGTGGCTTCGCCTGCATTGCTCCTGTCGGCCGCCGCTTTCTCATCGGCGACCGGGGGCGGCGAAGCCGACTCCTGCGCAGCGACGGACAGCACGGAAAAACACGCCGATGCAGCGGCGAGCGCAAGCTTGTTAGGCACGAAAACTTCCCTTATTCAATCGTTATATATATGAGCATATAACGACGCCCCGAAAAATGCCGCAAGGCCCGATCAAGAGTCCTGCGTGGGAAAGCCCTCGAAACTAGTTGTTCGGCGCCCCGCCCTCGATCCAGGCCTTGAACAAGGCCCGCTGAGCCGGTTCGAGCAGACGCGGCGGATCGGACATCGGCATCGCGTTGCCGCTACCGCCGACGCTGACATGAGTGCCGTTCAGCTTGTGCCACAGGTAGCTCTTGTCCGGCTGGCCCGGTGTCACCCGTTGCAGCGGTGACTCCGTGCTCGCGGCGCCGACCAGACTGGCGTACGAGCTTGCGCGAGCTAGATTGAGACCACCGTTCTCGGCGCCGGTGACGTGGCAGTACACGCACTGGGCGTTGAAGATCGGCTGGATCTGAGTGCGATAGCTGACGGCCTCGTCGGCAGACGCAGCCGTCGCGATCAGCGCGCAGCCCAGCCCGATCGCGATCGAGGTCTTCATGCCGAGCGCACCGGCTCGGTCAGCGCCGCCGTCCCGGCCAGATAACCGAAGGTCATTGCCGGGCCGATGGTCCCGCCGCCGGCCCAGTAGGCCTGACCGGCCGGCGCCGCCACGCAGTTGCCGGCGGCATACAGACCCGGAATCGGCTTGCGCTGCGCATCAAGCACCTGCCCCTGCGAATTGACCACCGGGCCGCCCTTGGTATCGAGCGTGCCGGCACCGACGATCGTCGCGTAGTAAGGGCCGGCATCGGCGATCGGATGCATCAGCAGATTCGGGTTCGGGTTGGCGACTTTCGGCACTGCCATGAAATGGAAGGCGGTTTCGATCGGCGCTTCGCCACGCGAGAAGTCCGGATCGCGCCCGGCCTTGGCAAAGCCGTTATAGCGCTTGATGCTGGCTTTCAGATTGGCGAGGAAAGCCTTGTCGAGCTTCAGATTGCCGGTCTTGGCGGCGATGCCGGCCAGACGGCTTTCGATGTTCTTCGCGAGCTCTTCAAGCGTCTTGCCTTCGATGACGTGATCGAGCTTGGCGTTCGCCGCCGGGATTGGGTCATAGCCGGCGAAGTGCTTGGCGGTGCGCGAGTCCCAGATCATGAAGCCGAGCAGGTTCGGGTATTCGGCCTTGACCGGGTCCCAGACGAAATGCGACTGCGCGCGTTCGTCATACTGGATCTTTTCATTGACCCAGCGGTGACCGTAGCGGTTGACCTGGATCATGCTGTCGCCCGGTGTCGACCAGATGTCCTGCGGCACGCTGCGGGTCTTCAGTGCGACCTCGACGGCGATCTGGCCCCACCAGGCGTTGGCCATGTTGCCGAGCACCGCACCGGCTTTCTGGGCGATGGCGATGAAATCGCCGGTGCTGCCGGGCGCGGCGCAACCGCCCCAGATGTGACCCTTCAGATGGGCGCGGCTCAGCTCGACACTGTGGGTGAAGCCGCCGGAACAGAAGATCACCGCTTTCTTGGCGCGGAAGTTCACCGGCTCGGCATCGCCGCGATCGACCTTCAGGCCGATGACGCCGCCTGCATTGTCACGGACCAGATCCTGCACCTGATGTTCGAGCAGCATCTGGATCGGCAGCTTGTCGAAGCCCTGCTGCAACTGCCAGAGCAGGGACTCGCCGCCGCCGCCGTTCTGCGGCCAGACGATGCGTTCCGCGTGGCCGGTGATGTCCGGCACCAGCGAACGCCCGCGCGGCACCTTGCACTCCGGCAGCTGCGCGTAATAGTCCGGAAACGGCTTGCCTTCCCAGGTGTACCAGGGCATCGGCTTCAAGCCGGTGCTGGCGCTCAAGGTCCGCACGACCTTGGCGGCGTTGTCGAAGAAGGTGGCGATCAGATCGTATTCGGCCTGGCCGATGCCGAGTAGCGCATCGCTCTCGACATAGCGATGCGGATACGACAGCCGCACCATGTAGCGCAGCGCGTCGGCGCGGTTGTCGGCAATGCCTTGCGAGGCCAGCCAGGCATTGTCCGGAATCCAGAACACGCCACCGGATTTCGCCGTGGTGCCGCCCTTGAACGGCATCTTCTCGAGCATGATCACCGAAGCGCCCTTGCTCGCCGCAGCCAGTGCAGCAGCGGTGCCGGCAATGCCGGTGCCGACGATCAGCACATCGGCTTCAGCAGTCCATTTGGTCGCTGCAGGGCCGGCGGCATGGCTCAGCGACGGCAGGCTGCCGGCCGCGGCAACCGATCCGGCGGCCAAGCCCTTGAGCAGCGCGCGACGGGTGCGCAGCTGCGGTTCATCGCCAACTGCAGCAGTCTTCTTGTCGATCACGGACGTCTCCTCCCAGATAGTTTTTATCGTTATCGGCCAGCGCCGGTCGCGATCTGATGTCGCGATCCGGCGCTGCCGTGCAGCTTGTTCAGCGTGATTTCAGCTCAGGGCGTCGGCCACATGGTCGGCCTTCACCCACTTGTCCAGCACATGCAGCGAGTGGCGGATCAGCATCTCCGCGTCCTGCAGGATCATCGTGTCCTTGGCGCCACTTTCCAGCCCGCGCTGGATGCGCTCGCAGTTGGTGACGTCTTCCAGCACCACTTCGGCCCAGCGGCAGGCGTAGTGCTCGAGTTGCAAGCGGTGGCGGATCGACATCGTCTTCGGGATGTAGATCTTCAGAGTCCACTGCGTGCGGTTGTGGGCGACCGGCCAGAACTCGTGGGTCCAGAAGCCACCGGTGGAGTAGTCGATGTTGAAGTTCGGGAAGATCCAGGTGACGTCGGCGGACCACGAACGATCCTTGGTCGGATTGATCGCCGGGTGCGCGGTCAGCGCGGCGGCGTTGCCGCTGTCATCGCCGCCCAGCACGCCACCGGTGTCTTGCACGTAGACCAGTTGCTCGACCTTCGAGGTCGGCGCCGGTACGTAGTCCGGATTGCCATAGGCCGAGAAGTGACGATGAATGCCGTGCGCCATCGCGCTCAGCGGCCGCGCATAGCGGTTCTGCTCGGGATGGGCAAAGCCCGGGGCCAAGGTCGCCGGATGCAGGCTCGGCACGTGGTAGGGCTCGGCGAAGGCATCGGCGATCAGCTTCCAGTTGGCCTTGAAATCGGCCTGGATGACGATCGTCTCATCGAGATTGAAATACGGGATGCCGGCATAGCGGGTGCCGAACGGGCCGAGGAATTCGGCCAGTGACACTTCAGGCTTGCTCTGGTGATTCAGGAAGATGAAGCCTTCCCAGACTTCGCAGCTGATCGGCGTCAGGCCGCAGGTCTTTTTGTCGAGATCGAAGAAATGCTTCTGATCCGGCACGCCGATCAGCTCGCCATCGTTCCTGTATTGCCAGTTGTGATAGCGGCAGACCAGTCGCTCGGCCACGCCACAAGTCTGGTTGACCACCAGATTGCCGCGATGGCTGCAGACGTTGTGGAAGGCGCGGATCTTGTTGTTCTTGCCGCGCGTGACCAGCACCGAGGCCTTCCAGATCTCGAGGTCCTTGACGAAGTAGGCGTTCTCCTGAGGCAACTGTTCGACCCGGCCGATGCACAGCCAGGCGCGCTTGAAGACGCGTTCGCGTTCCAGTTCGAAGAACGCGGGCGAGCGATAAGGCTCGACCGACACCGGGCCGGTCGACAGACCGGCGGCGTGGGTGAAGCTCTGTTCGTCGATGACGTGGCGCCCCGCGTTCGGGGTTTGCGCCGGCTTTTCGATCACTGCACTCATGTTCCTTGGCTCCGGTTCAGATGCGGCCGCCGTGCGGCCACGGACCCTGGGTGATCCTGACCGCGCTCGGCCAGGTCGAATCGAAGGCGCGCGGTTCGCCGTGCATCTCCACCGCGATCGCCGCGTGGTTCATTGCCAGCAGCAGCTTGAACAGGCGCTCGCTGGCCGGCGGCATCTGACCGAGCGTGAACTGTTCGCAGTGGACGATGGCCTGTTCGGCGCGGGCGACGATGGCGTCGTAGAAGCGCTGGATGTCGTCCATCTCGGCGGTGGAACGCGCGGCACGGCGCTGGTCGTTGCTGTCCAGCACCCAGTACGACACGAAGCCTTCGAGTTCCTCGAAACCCGGAGGCAGGCTGCTGCTTGCTGCGGTCATGCGGTGATCTCCTCGTCGCAATCTCTGTGCACTTGTTCTTGTACGGGGCCGTCCGCTTCTGGTGGCGGATCGGTGCTCCTGCTTCGCTACTTCGATACGGCTTCCAACTCCAGCTCGGCGACCGGGCTGGTATCGCGACGCCGTTTCGACAGCGGCAGTTCGCCGGCGGTGATCCCGGCCAGCGCGAAATGCTCCTGCCCAAGCTCGTGGATCATCACGCGCACCGAATCCTTTGGCACGCCGAGTGCTGCCACCGCGGCCTCGGTCAGCGCAGCATGCAGGGCGCGCTTCTGGGTGACCGTCCTGCCTTCGAGCATGTTGACCTGGATGATCGGCATCGATGTCACGCGCCTCCGCTGTTTTGCTGCGCCTTGCACTAGGCGTCGAAACTAGTGGCAGGCCGTGCATCCGTCTAATACCTTTGACCGGCCCAGGTGATACAAGATCGGCATCGCTCCGGACCGTGTGGAGGAGAAAACATGGCGGCATCAAGCTTCATGGACTTCCGTCGGCTGAGCTGCTTCGTCGCCGTGGTCGAGCAGCGCAGCTTCCGCGCCGCGGCGCTCAAGCTGCACATCTCGCAGCCGCCGCTGACCCGCCACGTGCAGATGCTGGAAAGCGCGCTCGGCGTGCAGCTGCTGGTGCGTAGCGCCGGCGGCATCGAGCCGACCGCTGCCGGCAAGCTGTTCTACGAGGAAGCCCGCAACCTGCTGATGCTGGCCCAGCAGGCCGGCGAGCGCGTGCGGCTGGCCGGACAGGGGCGCATCGGCCGGCTCGATATCGGCGTGTTCGGTTCGGCGGTGCTGGGCGCGATCCCGAAGATCGTTCACGCCTTCCGTGACAGCCATCCCAAGGTCGAACTGGTGCTGCACAACCTCGACCGCGCCAGCCAGATCAAGGCGCTGCGCGAGCGTCGGATCAGCGTCGGCTTCAACCGTTATTTCGCCGATGAAAGCGATCTGCGCTGGGAAGTGATCCAGACCGAGCGCATGCACGTGGTGCTGCCGGCCCAGCATCGCCTCGCCGGCCGCCGCGAGCTGAGCCTGACGGACATCGGCCAAGAGCCGCTGATCCTCTATCCGCGCGCCCCGCGTCCCGGCTTCATCGACGAAATGATGCGGCTGTTCAGCGCCCAGCGGATCACTCCCAACGTGGCCTACGAGATCGACGACATGGTCACCGCCATCGGCCTCGTCGCCAGCGGTTTCGGCCTCAGCCTGCTGACCGATTCCGGCTGCAATCTGCGGGTGCCGGGCACCGTGCAGATTCCGCTGCGCACGGCCGATCGCGCTACCGTCAACCTGTGCATGATCCATCGTCGTGACGACGATGACTCGACCCTGCTGCAGGCTTTCCTCGATACTGCACGCGCGCTGCGCGCAAGCCTCGATGGCGTCGTCGACGAGCCCGAAGCGCCCTCGCCTGCGGCGCCGGTATCCCGATTGAAACGTGCTGCCAAAGCGCTGAGCCGCAAACCCCGCTGAGTGACCGACAGCGACTGCCCGACCGGGTGGTTCTGTCTTCAGCTTGCAGCGGTTAAGGTTATGGCTCAGATAACGCGCCGGCTTCGTCCCGTCGCTCCTCCAACACTGCGAGAAAGAAACCCGTGAGCCAGCCTCTGCCTGCAGATATCGTCCGTGCCCGCCGCAATACCCTGGGCGATGCGCTGCGCCGGACCGCGCGTCGCTTTCGTGGCAAGACCGCGCTGCGCTTCAACGATCGCAGCTGGACCTTCACCGAACTCGATCAGGCGGCCGATCGCCTCGCCGCCTGGTATGTCGGCCTGGGCATCCGCACCGGCGACCGCGTGCTCTGCTACGGCCGCAACTCGGATGCCTATCTGCTCGCCTGGCTCGGCTGCGCCCGGCTTGGTGCGATTCACGTGCCGATCAACTACGCGCTGACCGGCGACGAACTGATCTATCTGGTTCGCCAGTCCGGCGCCCGGCTGATCCTTTGCGATCCCGATCTGGAAACCCATCTCGAAGTGCTGCCCGGTGCGCTCGGCGCGCAGTGCCCGCCATCGCGTCGTCTGCACAGCGATCCGGGACAGGATCTGCTGAGCATTGCCCGCAGCGAAACGCCGTCGCAGGCTGTGGAATATGAGGTCGACGATCACGGCGTCGCCCAGATTCTCTACACCTCCGGCACCACGGCAGCGCCGAAGGGCGCGGCGCACACCCATGTCGGCATCCTGTTCGAGTACCAGTCCTGCGTTCAGGATCTCGAGTTCAAGGAACGCGACCGCAACCTCGCCGCGCTGCCGCTCTATCACACGGCCCAGATGCACGTGTTCACGATGCCGCAGCTGCTGTCCGGTGCGCTGGTGCTGCTGATCGAAAGCCCGGCCCCGGCTCGCGTGCTGGAGCTGATCGAGCAGGAGCGCATCACTTCGTTCTTCGCGCCGCCAACGGTCTGGATCAGCTTGCTGCGCCATCCGGATTTCGCCAAGCGCGATCTGAGCTCGCTCGAGAAGGTCTATTACGGCGCCTCGATCATGCCGGTGCCGGTGCTGCAGGAACTGCGTCAGCGCCTGCCAAAGGCCGAGCCCTACAACTGCTACGGCCAGACCGAGATCGCGCCGATGGCCACGGTGCTCAAGCCGCACGAGCACGAGGCCCGTCCGGCGTCCTGCGGCCGGCCGGTGTTCAACGTCGAGACCCGAGTCGTCGACGAAGACATGAACGACTGCCCGACCGGCACGCTTGGCGAAATCATCCATCGCTCGCCGCATCTCACCGTTGGCTACTGGGAAAAGCCCGAGCAGACCGCCGAAGCCTTCGCCGGCGGCTGGTTCCATTCCGGCGATCTCGGCTACTTCGACGAAGAGGGCTATCTGTTCATCGCCGATCGGGTCAAGGACGTGATCAACACCGGCGGCGTGCTGGTCGCCAGCCGC
>NZ_JAHFRY010000093.1 GCF_023266035.1 Nevskia sp. | reverse complement strand
TGCCGCCGAGTTCCTGCAGGTGGAGAGCTACGAGCACGTGCAGCGCTGGGCCAAGGAGATCAACGCACGTCCGGCTGCGAAGCGCGGCCAGATGGTCAACCGCAACTGGGGCGAGCCTGCCGGTCAGCTGGTCGAACGTCATGACGCGAGTGATTTCGAGCTGCGCACGCAGGACAAGTTCGCAGCCAAGCCTTGACCTGAATGGGGCGGTCGCGAAGCCGGGAAAACCTGCAGCGCTACGTCCGCGCCGCACTACGGCGCCTTGTCCTGGCAGCAGTCGAGGCTGACCCGCAGATCATCGTGACCGCAGCAGCAGCGATCGCCATCAGCGTCTTCCGGGATTCGCCCGCTCTGGCTCGAATCGCCAAGGTGTGAACCACGGCGGTGGCGATGGTCGCCAGCGTCGCCGGATCGCTTGTCTCCGGCGGCTCGCCGATCTGCCGGGCATGCAGCAGACGTGCACTCACCAGTCGATCGAACTCGGTGACCGCTGCACGGAGCAGCCCGCGAATCTCGTCGTCGTCCATCGCTTCCAGCACCGCCGTGCTGATCATGAAGCAGCCGCGTGCGTCTGCAGCCTTCGGCAGGTAGACGGTCAGCGTGAACTCGTAGAGCTGCGTCAGCGCCGCGGCGAGTGGAACGCTGACCCAGCGAAACGAAGCATTTGCTATCAACGGCTCTTCGCCCGGGCTGAAGATGATGATCCGGGCGATCAGCGACCCGGAATATCGGCCGTCTGCGCCACCCGCAACAAGGTCGCCACGAAGTTCCTGCTGACCGGATCATCGTCATCACGTGGTCTCAGGATGCCGAGCTCGATCGCGGCTGCCGGACCCTGCAGCGGCCGATATTGAACACCCTGGCGGCGCAGGTTCTGCACTGAGGCCGGAACCAGCGCGAAGCCCATGCCGCAGGCGACCAGGCTGATCACGGTCTGCATCTGGCGCGCTTGCTGGGTGATGCGCGGCGCGAAGCCCGCGGCGCGGCACTGGCCGATGATCAGGTCGAACAGGCCCGGCGCGATGTCTCGCGGCGGAACGATGAAGCTTTCGCTCGCCAGGGCCTTGAGGTCCACCGCCTTGTCGCCTCTGGTGAGTCGATGCCCGGTCGGCGCTGCCAGCAACAGTTGCTCTTGAGCCACAGCCTCGAAAAGAAGATCCGGCGCGTCGAGCGGCCCGATACCGATGCCGAGATCGAGCCGGGCGGCGCGGATCTCGCGAACCTGGGCGTCCGTGGTCAGTTCGTGCAGATGCACTTCCACACTCGGGTACAGGCTGCGAAATTCCTTCAGCGCCGGCGGCAGGATGCCGTAGTCGGCGATCGACACGAAGCCGATCGACAAGGTGCCGACATCGCCGCGCCCGGCGTTGCGGGCCATCTCCTTGCCGCGTTCGAGCCGCGCCAGCACGGCGCGCATCTCGTCGAAGAACACCTGGCCGGCGGCGGTCAGGCTGACGCCGCGATTGGTTCGATCGAGCAGCCGCACGCCCAGTTCATCCTCCAGCGCCTTCAGTTGGGTCGACAGCGGTGGCTGCGACACATGCAGGCGCAGCGCCGCCCGCGAGAAGCTGCGCTCCTCGGCAACGGCGATGAAGTACTTGAGCTGTCGCAGATCCACTATTCGTGATCCCTATACCGGATACCAATAATTGGTATTGGCCAGTATAGAAGGCGCCGACCAGAATCCTGCCATCGCCGTACCGCGGCCACCCGACAGGATGCCCATCGATGCCCGCTCTCCGCTCCCGCACCAGTACCGCCGGCCGCAATATGGCCGGCGCTCGCGCGCTGTGGCGAGCCACCGGCATGAAGGATGGCGACTTCGGCAAGCCGATCATCGCGGTGGCCAATTCCTTCACCCAGTTCGTGCCCGGCCATGTTCATCTGAAGGATCTCGGCCAGCTGGTGATCAGCGAGATCGACAAGGCCGGCGGCGTCGCCAAGGAGTTCAACACCATCGCCGTCGACGACGGCATCGCCATGGGCCATGACGGCATGCTCTACAGCCTGCCGTCGCGTGATCTGATCGCCGACAGCATCGAGTTCATGTGCAACGCGCACACCGCCGATGCCCTGGTCTGCATCTCCAACTGCGACAAGATCACGCCGGGCATGCTGATGGCGGCGCTGCGCCTGAACATCCCGGTGATCTTCGTTTCCGGCGGCCCGATGGAAGCCGGCCGCACGATGCTGGCCGGCAAGCCGGTATCGCTCGATCTGATCGATGCGATGGTCGCCGCCGCCGATGACCGGGTGTCCGATGCCGACGTGCAGACCATCGAGCGTTCGGCATGCCCCACCTGCGGTTCCTGCTCGGGCATGTTCACCGCCAATTCGATGAACTGCCTGACCGAGGCGCTGGGTTTGGCGCTGCCCGGCAACGGCTCGCTGCTGGCCACTCATGCTGATCGCGAGCAACTGTTCCGCGAGGCCGGGCGGCGGATCGTCGAACTGGCGCTTCGTTACTACCGGGACGACGATGAGCGCGCACTGCCGCGCAACATCGCCAGCCGGGCCGCGTTCGAGAACGCGATGTCGCTGGACATCGCCATGGGCGGGTCGAGCAACACCGTGCTGCATCTGCTCGCCGCGGCGCAGGAAGGCGGTATCGCATTCGCGATGCAGGACATCGATCGGCTGTCGCGCCGGGTACCGACCTTGTGCAAGGTGGCACCCTCAGGCCCGCTACATCTGGAAGACGTGCATCGCGCCGGCGGCGTCATGGCGATCCTTGGTGAACTCGATCGTGCCGGCTTGCTCGATACCTCGGTGCCCACCGTGCACGCGACCACGCTGGCCGCGGCACTCGAGCGCTGGGACGTGACGCGCAGCGACGATGCCGCAGTTCACCAGTTCTATCGCGCCGGCCCCGCCGGCATCGCCACTCAGCGCGCGTTCTCGCAGGACTGCCGATATCCGGACCTCGATCTCGATCGAGCCAAAGGCTGCATCCGTTCGACGGCTTCCGCCTTCAGTGCCGACGGCGGCCTCGCGGTGCTGTCCGGCAACCTCGCGGAGCGTGGCTGCATCGTCATGACCGCCGGGGTCGACGACAGCCTGCTGGTGTTCCGGGGTCCGGCGGTGGTCTTCGAAAGCCAGGACGCGGCGGTGGAAGCGATCCTCGCCGGCCGGGTGAAAGCCGGCGACGCCGTGATCATTCGCTACGAAGGTCCACGCGGCGGCCCGGGCATGCAGGAGATGCTGTATCCCACCAGCTATCTGAAGTCGAAAGGTCTCGGCAAGCATTGCGCGCTGATCACCGATGGTCGCTTCTCCGGTGGCACCGCGGGGCTATCTATCGGGCATGTGTCACCCGAGGCCGCCGAGGGCGGCAACATCGCGCTGATCGAAACTGGCGACATGATCCTGATCGACATCCCGCAGCGGATCATCAAGATCGCCATCGACGACGCGACGCTGGCTCAGCGTCGGTCTGCGCAGCTCGCGAAAGGCTGGAAGCCGGCACAGGCCCGCAAGCGCCAGGTCAGCACCGCGTTGAAGGTCTATGCCGCCTTGACCACCAGCGCCGACAAGGGCGCGGTGAGGAATCGGGAGTTGCTGGATGCTTGAGTCAGGTGATCGACCAGCGCCCGCTCAGTGAGCGAGTGCGTAATCGATCGCCGCAGTCACGGCTGCAACCTGGGCGGCGATGCATTGCTCCGGGCTTGCGCGCGGGCTGTCGGGATAGACCTCGGTCGTCGTCCTGTAGCGCGCGCTGGTGATGCCGGCACAAAGCCCGAGCTGCTTCAGCGGATAGCGGATCACGCCGGGTGCGACGACCTCCGAGCCGATGATCTTGCCGTCGCGATCGGCCGGGGCGATGTGGGTAACCTCGGCCACCGCGGCAATCACGGCCTGCTGGAACGCGGGCTGCGGTTGCTCGACGTCATCGACCAGATAGAAGCCATCGGGTATCTCGCCGGGAACATGCGCGATGCCTTTGCGCGCCGCGAGTGCCGGCTGAAACTCGGACTCGTCGGTATCGGTGGTTTCATGCAGATCGATGTGCACGAGCACGCGGTCGCGAAACGGCGCGACCAGGCGCAGCAGTGCCTCGGCTTCCTGCGCCGGACTGTTGTCGACGAACGAGCGATTGGGGTCGACGGCGTGCATGTTCCAGCGCTGGATCGTCTCGTAGCCCCAAGGGCTGACACAGGGCGCGACGATCAGATTGATCCGGCCGAGATAACGCGCGGCGTGGCGGTCGAGAAAGCGCAGGGCGCCATGAACGCCACTGGTTTCGTAGCCGTGCACGCCACCGGTGACCAGCACGCAGGGCAGCTCCTCGCGCCAGCCAAGGCTCTTGATCGCGAACAGCGGATAGCGATCGGTCTCGTAATCCAGCTGTCCGTATCGCAAGACTTCGTAGCGGTCGCGCAGCGTGTCGATGACCTGCAGCACATCCACTTCATAGCTGCGCTTGCAGGTCTGTCGTGCTCGCCAGGCGGACACTTCGGAAGCACCCCAGGCTTGCCCGGGCGTGCCGATCGGGTAGGGATCATGGGCGGCCATCAGCTCACTCGCTCTGCTTGCAGGAAGTCGGAAGACGGTAGCACCGCTCCATGTTACGGACGAGCACTTAGGCGCAGCGGCGTTCACGCCAGGCCCTTCAACTTGGCCAGTACCGTGATCAAGGCGTCGATCGAAACCGGCCGGCAGCAACGGCGCGATCGACATCGTTTTGCCGACCATAGCGTCACGGCCTATCGGGCCCTATGCAAACCGCTGGGCCAATCAGCGGACGAAGTGCCGACGGTGCGTCGTGTCGTCGAGGTCATCAAGGATATTGCTGCGAGCCTCGGCAACCCGCCTGCGGTCTGTCGCAAGCGCTATGTGCATCCGGCGGTGCTGGACGCTGACATGGAAGGCCGACTGGGCAGCGTGATCCGGACCCAACCCAAACGCGGCCTGAAGATCGACGAGGCCGCATTCCTGCAATTCATCAGCGCACGGAGCCCCCGCAGTAAAGCCAGGACACCGGCGAAAAAGTAGCTGCGAAAATCTCGAGATCGACGAGATCGACGCGGGCATGCGCGGTGCTCATGGAGTTGTGAAAGGTTTGTCGGCAGACAGACTTCAGCAGTTCATTCCGCTAGCGATCCCAGGAGAAAAGCCATGCTCAACACGATCAAGAACAAGCTTGACCCGCGTCCCAATGCCATCAGCCTGCTCAAGGACGATCACCGCGAAGTCGAAGCCCTGTTCTCGGCTTACCAGGAGGCCAGGGACAAGCGCAGACAGAAGAGCATCGTGCTCAAGATCTGCGAAGCCCTGGAAGCACATACCAAGGTCGAGGAGAAGATTTTCTATCCAGCCATCAAGCAGAAGAAGGATCTTGCCGACATGGTCAACGAGGCGGTGGTCGAACACGCCGGCGCCAAGAAGCTCATTCGCGAGTTGAAGAATGGCTCGCCTGCCGATGAGCTCTACGATGCAAAAGTCACCGTGCTCGAGGAATACATTCGCCATCACGTCAAGGAAGAAGAGAGCGAAATGTTTCCCAAGGTTGAAGCAACGGATCTCGATCTCGTTGAACTGGGCGAGCGGATGTCGGCGGCAAAAGAGCGGCTTCTGGAAGCAGCTTGACCGATCACCCGGCCATCGTCGTGCCTGGACACCAATCAAGAATGAGTCAACGACAAGATCGTGCTCAGGGCATCGATGTTGCCACTGTGCTGAAGAACATCGCCTGGGTTGTCGGCCTGATCGTGCTGTTTGCGGTGGTTGGCCGATTTCTCTTGCTGGTCTTCGCAGCAGCCTTGATCGCCGTGGCATTCAGTATTCTTGCCAGGGCGGTCAAGCGATGGACGGGTGTGTCGACGACCGCTGCTCTCGGCATCGTTTGCCTGGCGGTACTCGTGCTCCTGCTGGTGCTGGGCATCTTCAGCGGCCCGAGTCTGATCGATCAGGGCCAGCAACTCGGCACGCAGTTGATGACCTGGCAGAAGGAAACCCACGAGTGGCTGGGCCAACGTGGCTGGGGTCGCCAGCTACTTCAACGACTCAACGCCGGGCAGGGTAGCGAGGCCGTGAGTCAGGCGGGTGGAGCCGTGATGGGGATCTTCGGTGCGCTGGGTGCATTGCTGGTCGCCGTTGCGGCAGCGCTGTACTTTGCCGGCGATCCTCGCTTGTACGTCGACGGCACCATCCGCCTGTTTCCGCCGGAACGGCGTGCGCGCATGCGCGAGATCTTCGACGCCTGCGGCGCAACGCTGAGCCGCTGGTTGCTGGGGCAAGCGATCGGCATGGCCTTCGTGACGATACTTGTTTATGTCGGCCTGACGGTGCTGGGCGTGCCGCTGGCGCCGTTGCTGGCCTTGATCGCCGGCTTGCTGAACTTCGTGCCCTACGTGGGAGCTTTTGCGGGTTCGGTACCGGCCCTGATGGTGGCGGCCAACGGCGATCCGCAAACGATGATCTGGGTCGCCGTGCTGTTCCTGGCGGTACAGATGATCCACGGCTACGTCATCGATCCGCGCATCCAGGAAAAGACTGCCAGCCTGCCGCCGGCCATGTCGATCCTGTCTCAGACCGTGCTCGGCATGCTGTTCGGCATCATCGGCATCGTGCTGGCCACGCCGATCCTCGCCGTGGTCATCACCATCGTCCGGATGGCGTATGTCGAAGATGTTCTGGAGCAGCCCAAGGAGAAAGCGGAAGACTCGCTTGCAGTTGAAAGCGAGCCTATCGCTGCCCTGAAGCAGGCTTAGCCGCTTCGATCGGCTCGACTTGCTCGATTCCAGCGGCCGGCAGCTTCAGGCCTTTGCAAGGATCGGCAGCTCGAAACGAGTGCGTCGTGTAATGGCTGCAAAGTGATGACAAACCCTTAAGGCGAGGTCCGGATGGCTACAAGAAAATGGCAGGTATCGGGCGCGGTGTTAGTCCTCATGGCTGGCTGCCACCAGCAAGGCAAGGAAAGCTCGGCACAGCCTGCGGCCGCAGCGTCTGCGTCATCGGCAAGCGAGGTTCCGGAGTTCAATGCCGATCAGTGGCTGGGGCGATGGAATGGTCCTGAAGGGACCTATCTGAGCATCGCGAAGAGCGAAGCCGGATACAGGCTCGAGATTGCGGATCTCGATGGGCCCAAGCGCTATTCGTCGCAGTCCGTGGACGACCATCTCGTGTTCGAGCGCGACGGCAGGACCGAATCGATACGCGCAACCAGCGGCGACCAGACCGGCATGAAATGGCTGCAGGACCAATCGAACTGCCTGACCATCAAGCCGGGCGAAGGCTACTGCCGTGACTGATTGCCGTCGTTGGCAAGGCAGCGGCGGATTCATTGCCGCTGCCTTGCGGGCGTACGGGTCAGAGACCTCGCCGGCCGTTGAGCAGATAGGCGACAACGATCACCACAACGATCAATCCGATCGGACCGATGCCCCAGCCGGCGCCGAAGCCCCAGTAGATGCCACCGCCGCCGCCGAACAGCAATAACACCAGGATCAGAATCAGCAGCAGGTCCATTTCTTTGTCTCCCGTAGTGATCGGCCGGCAGGTGCCAGCTCAAGAGCCGCAGGCTTACCTGCGGCTTCGATGACGGGTGGCAAGCGACGTTCCCGATCAGGCGACGAGGGCGATCCGGAAGTCGGCATCAACCTCGACGACGGTCCGCGCCTGGCTCAGCACGGGGACGCTCAGCAGGGCCAGCGTCAGCAGCGACGCTGGCAGCAGCTTTCTCGATGACATGGCCCGTCCTCCTCGAATGAAGCCGCAGATCGCCGAGGCGGCCTGCAGCCGGGTTCAGCGATGACCGTAATGGCCACCATGAACACCGACCACGACGCTGGTGCCGCCATAACCGCCATAGCCATACGGGTTGCCGCCGTAGCCGTATGAATAGCCGTACGGATAGCTGTAATAGACCGGCGGCGGGGCGGCGTAGATAACCGTCGGGCTCTGGTCGGCATAGACGACGGTCGGCGGCGGCTGCACGCTGGTCACCGTCTGGCCGACCGGCGTGGCGCTCACCGCCAGTTCGATGTGGTCACCCGGATCGTGATCCAGGCGCGTGCTGTAGCGACGGCCGTTGTAGTCGTAGACCACGTCATAGCCAACCACGCGACGCTCGTAGCTCACCGCGTTCTGGCAGTTGCGCACCGTGGTGTGCACGTCCGGCGTGCTGCCGGCTTCGACCCGATTGCCCGCCACCGCACCGACGACAGCACCGACACCCGTCGCCAGCGCACGGCCGGAGCCTGCACCGAAGCGGTTGCCGACCACGCCGCCAACCACTGCGCCCAGCACGGCACCGCCGCCACTGGTTTCCGGCTTCACGACGGTCGGCTGGTCGTAGCAGTCCTGCTGAGGCACGGCGACTTCGGCAGTCACTTCCGTGCTGGAGACGACTCTGCCGTACTCGGCAGCCTCCGCGACGGTGCAGGCCGAGGCCAGGCTTATCGCGATCAGGGATCTCTTGAAGTTGGTGTTCATGGTGCCTTCCTTCCTGAAGCCCTACGCGGCAAATGCCGCAGTTGAAGAGTGAGCGCGGTGGGTACCGGCGATATTTCAGAACGCCTGCGGCCTGTTACAGCTGCAATGTGGCTTCAACGGAAGTCGGCGAGATCGCGGAGATCGAGATCGAAGAGCCCGCCTTGCGGCAGGTTCATCGTGTAGCCGCGCCGCCAGCTGCCGCGTTGCGCGGTGATGCGGTAGATGCCGGCAGGCAGCGGCAATTCGATCAACGCGGCCGCATCGTCGACCGCCAGCACGCTGATGCCGTCCTGGTCCTCGATGCGCAGACTGAGTGGCGCCTGTGCAGCGAATCCGAGGCTGGTCACGCAGCGGGCCAGCCAGCGCCGTGTCGGGCCCGTCGGCCGGTCAGCGCCGGTATGGAGCACCAGACGTGCCGTCAAGGCGGGTGCCACCGGCGTATCCGTGGCAATCGTCATGACCGGATGCTGTCCATGGACGGGGTCCCTTGGCAGAGAAGGCATCGGGATTGATGCGCCGAAGCATCTTCCCGGTGCCTTTGCACTGCGCTGTGTCGGCGCGGCATCCACCGTGTTGCAACTGAAATACTTCCGCTTGTCCCCGCTCAGGCCAGCAAATCATCGAGGGCTTGCACAAGCTCGGCCCGTTCGATGGGCTTGGCCAGCACCCGCGTCACGCCTGCCGCCAAAGCCCGCTCGGCGAGCGCCGGGCCTCCGTAACCGCTGATCAGCAGCACCGGCAGCCCTGGCGCAAATTCGCGCAGCGCTTCGGTCATTGCCGTGCCGCTCAAGCCGGGCATGGTTTCGTCGCTGATGACGATGGCGTAACGCGCGGGCTGCTCACGCAGCAACTGCAGGGCGGCCTGAGGATCGCTGCTGCCTTCGGCCTGATAGCCGAGGCCGCGCAGCATCGCCGTCAGCAGATCGACCAGCGCCGGCTCGTCATCGACGACCAGCACCGTCGTCGCGGACCGCGCTGCAGTGCTCGGTGGACTGGCGCCAACCAACTCTGTCTGCGGCCGATCGCTAGTGGCGACGATCCGGTACTCGGGCAGATACAGCGTGAAGCGCGCCCCCTTGCCGGGACGGCTGCGCACGTCGATCGCGCCGCCGAACTCGGCGACCACGCCGTGCACCACGGCCAGGCCCAGGCCGGTGCCGGACTCGCTGCTGCGAGTGGTGAAGAACGGCTCGAACAGATGCTCCATGATCGCCGGCGTGATGCCGCGTCCCTGGTCGGCCACGCTCAGCTCCAGGTAGTGACCAGGCGCGAGCTGGCTGTGCGACAGCACCTGCGCTTCGTCGATCTGCAGACGCCGCAGATGGACGCTGACCATGCCGCCGTCGGGCATTGCCTGCAGGGCGTTGGTGCAGAGATTGAGCACCGCCTCGTAGGCCTGGGTGGAATCGCCGCGCAGCATCGCGCCGGGTGCTTCCAGCGCGCGCTCCAGCACCAGGCCCGGTCGCAGCGAGCCGGCCAGCAGGTCGAGCACTTCCTCGATCACCGGGCCGAGCTCGAAGATGTCCGAGGTCTGCGCGCCGCCCTTGCTGAACGACAGGATGCGTTCGACCAGCGACTTGCCGCGCTCGGCGGCCTGCAGCACCCGGTCGAGATAGCGCGCCTGGCTGCCGTCGACCGGGGCGAGGTCGCGAGCCATTTCACCGAAGCCGACGATCGAGGCCAGCAGATTGTTGAAGTCGTGCGCCACGCTGCCGGCCAGGGTGCCCAGGGATTCCAGCTTGCCGGCGCGGGCCTGCTGTGCCTGCAAGGCCTGCTGCGCTTCGCTGCGCCGGCGATCGGCGCGATGCACCACTCGCACCGCGGCGAACAGCACCAGCAACGCCAGGCCGAGTGCGGCGGCGGTCAGCCGTGCCGCTGCGCGCCATTCGTGGAGTACGGCGTCGAGGTCGCGGGTCATCACCACGCTGAGGCCGTAGCGCTGCAGCCGGTGCAGGCCGACCAGACGCTCACTGCCATCGCGGAAGCGGTGCAGTTCCATGCTGGTACGCGCGGCCAGCCGCTGCGCCAGCGTGGCTTCGTCGAGCACCTGGCTGGCCACGATGAGGCCGGCCAGCCGCGCGCCATCGGCGCGGAACACCGCCATGCGCGCATCGGCGGCCGGGCTGGCAGCGGAGAACGCACCGAGCAGACTGGTCGCCGGCAAGGCGGCGATGATCCAGCCATCGCCGATGCCGGGTACTGCGCGGAAGCGAACGGCGAGGGCGACCCCGGCTTCCGGCAAGGCATCGACCCGGAACGGACGGCTGATGGCGATATCGTCGACCGCCAGTCCGGCCAAGGCCGGCAGGAAGCTCGCAGGCTCCGGCGCGGGGCTGCCATCCGAGCCGGCGATCAGCTGCCCGCCATCGCCGAGCAGCCACAGCGTCTGCACCAGCGGCATCAGTTTCGCGCGCGTCTGCAGCGCGGGCCGGGCATCCGCGCCACTCGCGGAAAGACGGCCTTCAGCCAGTTCGCCACGGATCGCCAGCAAGCCTTCCTCGGCACCCTGCAGGCTGCGCTCGACTTCGTCAGCCAACGCCAGCGACAGCAGACTCAGCTCGCGCGTCTGCGCCGCCAGTGCATCACGCCGCAGATGCCAGAGCGCGGTGGCGGAGGCGGCGATCAGACTCAGCGCCATGCCCACCGCCAGCCACCACAACCTCGCGTCGGCCGGTCTGTTCGGGGTGGCGATATTCATGCGCTACGATACTTCACCCTGCTCCAGGGTCATGAGCTTGCAACCGCCGACGAGATGACCAGCACCAGCGTGCCGCACATTCTTGTCATCGATGACGACCCGGCCATTCGCGAGCTGGTGGTCGAGTATCTGAGCCAGAACGAGATGCGAGTCAGCGCCGGCGGCAATGGCCGCGAGCTGTTCGAAGCGATGGATCGCGAAGCGATCGATCTGGTGCTGCTCGATCTCAAGCTGCCGGGCGAGGACGGCATGCAGCTGGCGCGAACGCTGCGCGAGCGGGCCACGGTGCCGGTGATCCTGCTCACCGGCCGCAGCGAGGAAGCCGACCGGGTCATGGGCCTGGAACTCGGCGCCGACGACTACGTGACCAAGCCGTTCAGCCCGCGTGAATTGCTGGCCCGCGTGCGCGCGGTGCTGCGCCGCTATCAGGTGCAGGCGACCTTGCCGGAACGCGATGGCTCGCGGCGCGCCTTCCGCTTCTCCGGCTGGGAGCTGAACCTGCGCACCCGGCGGCTGCGCTCGCCGGCCGGCGATACCGTGGCGCTGTCCAACGGCGAATTCAGCCTGCTCAATGCGCTGTGCCGCGCGCCGCAGCGGGTGCTGACCCGGGACCAGTTGCTGTCCTTGTCGCGGCTGCACGAGGCCGAGGTCTACGACCGCACCATCGACGTGCAGATTCGCCGGCTGCGCCTGAAAATCGAAGCCGACCCCGCCAAGCCGGAGCTGATCCGCACTGAGCGCGGCGCCGGCTACCAGTTGGCCAGCACGGTCGAAACCTTGTTCTGAATCCGGGCCGATCAGGATCGGCTCTCCGGATGTTCCTGCGCGAAACGCCGTTCCGCTTCGGCCAGGTGGCGCACCAGCACATGGGAGATGACGTTGACGCCGACGCCGCCGAACATCGCCGGCAGCAGGTACAGCGCCACCGAGACCTGCGAAGTGAAGACCCAATCGTCGGATAGCGACGGTGTGTCCTTGGCCAGCAGCGCCAGGCTCTGCAGGAAATAGACATCGAGCCCGGCGACCGCGATCAGCGCCAGACCCAGCAGCAGCACGTTGCGCGGCGAGATCGCGCGCTTGACCAGCAAGACCGTGTAGACGCCGATCGGCAGGCCGGTGGACAGCAGCACCATCAGCCAGAAGCGCAGCTCGGCGAACACGGAATTGCTGACCGCGCTCATGGCCCGACCACTGCGGTCCTGGCGCTGACCGGCTGCCAGCGGCCGGCGATGTTCTTCAGCAGCTGATCGACCGCCGCCAGCTGGCGATTGCGGACGCCGAGCAGGCTGTTCTCGCTGGTCAGCGCCGCGGTCTGCGCAGTCACCACATTGAGCGCGCTGACCGTGCCATCGCGGTATTGATCCAGGGTGATCTCGACATTGCGCTGGGCAGCGGCCAGCGCCTGCTCCTGCAGTGCCGCCTCCTGCTGCAGCTGATCGGCGAGCACCAGGTTGTCTTCCACTTCCTGCAGCGCGGTCAGCACCGTTTGCCGATAGCTCGCCGTCGCCTGATCGGCATTGGCGCGCGCCTCGGCACTGGCCAGTCGCCGCTGGCCGCCATCGAGGATGACCTCGGCCAGGTTGGCGCCGACGGTCCAGGCGAAGTTCGGCGCGCTGATCAGGCCGGTCAGCGCATCGCCGATGTAGCCGGCCGTCGCCGACAGGCTCAGGGTCGGAAACCAGGCCGCGTCGGCGACGCCGATCTGCGCATAGGCGGCGATCACCCGGCGCTGCGCAGCGGCGATGTCCGGGCGGCGTTCGAGCAGGCTGGCCGGCAGCTGTTCGGGCACCGGCGGTGCCGCGGGCAAAGCTGCCGTGGCGCTCAGATCCAGCGCCGAGGGCGGCACGCCGAGCAGCACGGCAATCGCGTGTTCGAGCTGGGCGCGCTGGGCATTCAGCTCGGAGATCTGCGCCTGCGTGCCCTTCAGCTGGGTGGTCGCCTGCAGCACGTCGCTGCGGCCGGCGACGCCGCCGTCATAGCGGATCTGGGTCAGAGCTAGCGAATGCTGGTAAGCCGTGGCGCTGCGCTCGAACAGCGAGCGCTGGGCTTCGGCGGTACGCAAGGAGAAATAGGTCTCCGCCAGGATGGCCTGGGCTGACAACTGTGCCGCGGCGAGATCGTCGGCGCTCGCCTGCAGCGAAGCCGCAGCGCCGGTTTTGGCCTGCGACAAGCGTCCCCAGAGGTCCAGTTCCCAGCTGGCGGTCGCCGATACCGTGAATGGGTCCTTGCCGCGCTGGGCATCGAGGCCGGCTGACAGACTGGGCAGGAAGGCCGTGCGGCTGGCGGCGTAGACGGCCCGGGCGTTGGCCACCGCGGCGGCGGTGGCCTTGAGGTTCTCGTTGCCGATCACCAGCCGTCGTTCGAGATCGTCGAGCACCGGGTCCTGGAACAGCGTCCACCAGTCGTCGGGAATCGGAGCGCTGAGCGCAGCAGCTTTCTGCCAGTCACCGGCTTCCTTGAACGCAGCCGGTGCCGCGGCCGGTTGCGGAGGCTTGACGGCAGTCACCGCGCAGCCGGCTAGCGAACCGGCCAGCAGGCACAGGGCGATGCCACGAAAGCGGATACGGGATTTCATGAGGCGGGCAGGGGCTGGGCAATGGCATTCAATGCCGGACGCGGATGGCGACGGCGCAGGCGGTCGAGCAGCACGAACACCACCGGCGTGGTGTAGAGCGTCAGCAGCTGGCTGAGGATCAGCCCGCCGACGATGGCGATGCCGAGCGGCTGGCGCAGCTCGGCACCATCGCCACGGCCCAGCGCCAGCGGCACGGCGCCGAAGATCGCCGCGAAGGTGGTCATCAGGATCGGTCGCAAGCGCAGGCTGGCTGCCCGGTAGATCGCGGCACCGGCGCTGGCTCCGAAGCGGGTGGTGGCCTCGCGCTGCCGGACGATGGCGACGTCGATCATCATGATCGCGTTCTTCTTGACGATGCCGATCAGCAGGATCACGCCGATCAGGGCAATGATCGAAAAGTCCCGGCCGCAGAGCATCAGCGCCAGCAGCGCGCCGATGCCGGCCGAGGGCAGGGTCGACAGGATGGTGATCGGGTGGATCAGGCTTTCGTAGAGGATGCCGAGCACCAGATAGATGCTGACGATCGCCGCCAGGATCAGCAGCGGCTGGGTCGCCAGCGAAGCCTTGAAGGTGTTGGCGGTGCCGGCAAAGCTGCCGCGCACCGAAGCCGGTGGTGCCATCCGCGCGACGGCGGCGACGATCGCGTCGGTGGCCGTCGACAGCGAACCTCCGGGCGGCAGGTTGAAGCTGATCGTCGCGGCCGGCACACCGCTCTGATGGTTGACCGCCAGCGGTGTATTGGTGGTCTCGACCGTGGCGAATGCCGACAGCGGCACCTGGGCGCCGGTGTTGCTGGTCACGTACAGCCGCTGCAGCGTCTGCGGGCCTTCGAGGAACTGCGGCGCCAGCTCCATCACCACCCGGTACTGGTTCAGCGGGTTGTAGATGACGCCGACCTGGCGCTGGCCGAAAGCGTCGTCGAGCGTGCTGTCGAGATTGGCCATGGTCACGCCGAGGCGCGATGCGGCGTCACGGTCGATGTTCAGCGACGTCTGCAGGCCGGTGTCCTGCTGATCGGTGCTGACATCGGTGAGCTCCGGCAGCTGGGTCAGCGTCTTGCGGATCTTCTGCTCCCAGGTGCGCAGAGTGGTGACGTCATCGGCCTGCAAGCTGTACTGGTACTGGGCATCGGACTGCCGGCCGCCGATGCGGATGTCCTGCACCGGCACCAGGGTCAGCCGGGCACCTGGTTCGTGGGCCAGCCGGGCACGCAGGCGAGTGATCACCGTCTCCGCCGGCTCGCGCTCGGCACGCGGCTTCAGCGAGATGAAGAAGCTCGCCGTATTGCGCTGTGCGCTGCCGCCACCGCTACCGGTGGAACCGATGACATTGGCCACCGCCGGATCGCTGCGGATGATCGCCATGAAGCGGTCGAGCCGCTGCTGCATCAGCTGGAAGGAACTGCCCTGATCGGCCTTGACGCTGCCGGTCAGCACGCCGGTGTCCTGCTCCGGGAAGAAGGCCTTCGGGATCACGCCGTACAGGTAGACGTTGAGGCTGATGACGCCGATCAGCACCAGCAGCGCCAGCGGCTGATGGCGCAAGGTCCATTGCAGCGAATGCCGGTAACCGCGCTGCAGTGCCCTTGCCAATCGGCCTGCGCGCCGAGCTTTGCCAGCCGGCTTCAGCAAGGCTGCGGCGAGCGTCGGCGTGGTGGTCAGCGACACCAGCATCGACACCCCGATCGCCACCGACAGCACCACGGCGAACTCGCGGAACATGCGGCCGACGATGCCGCCCATCAGCAGGATCGGGATGAACACCGCGACCAGACTCACCGAGATCGAGATCACCGTGAAGCCGATCTCGCGGGCACCAAGCAGTGCCGCTGCCCGCGGCGCCATGCCGCGATCGCGGTGACGGCTGATGTTCTCGGACACCACGATGGCGTCGTCGACGACGAAGCCGGTGGCCACCGTCAGCGCCATCGCCGACAGGTTGTCGAGGCTGTAGCCGAGCATGGCCATCAGACCGAGGGTGCCGGCCAATGACACCGGCACGGCCACCGCCGGCAGCAGGGTTGCCCGCCAGCTGCGCAGGAACAGCAGCACCACCAGGATCACCAGACCGATCGAGATCGCCAGCGCCTGCTCGACCTCGTGCAGCGAGGCGCGGATGGTCGGCGTGCGATCGCTGAGCACCTCGAGCTTGATCGATTGCGGAATCGAGGCCTGCAGACGCGGCAGCAGCGCGCGCACGCGCTGCACGGTCTCGATGACGTTGGCGCCCGGCTGCTTCTGCACCAGCAGCACGATCGCCGGCACGCCGTTGGCGAGGCCGTAGTTGCGGATGTCCTGTACCGAGTCGGTCACCGTGCCGACATCGCGCAGCCGTACCGCCGCACCATCGTGATAGCTGAGCAGCACCGGCGCGTACTCGGCAGCGCTGCGCGCCTGATCGTTGGCGCCGATCTGCCAGCTGCGGCCATCCAGCTCCAGCGAGCCCTTCGGCCCGTTGGCATTGGTCGCGGACAGTGCCACTCGCACGCTGTCCAGCGAGATGCCCTTGGCAGCCAGCTTGTCGGGATCGAGTTCGACTCTCACCGCCGGCAGCGCGCTGCCGCCGATGGTTACCTGGCCAACGCCATCGACCTGCGCCAGACGCTGCGCCAGCACCGTCGACGCGGCGTCGTACATCTGGCCACGCGACAAGGTCTGCGAGGTCAGCGCCAGGATCATCACCGGCGCATCCGCCGGGTTGACCTTGCGGTAGGTCGGATTGCTCGGCAAGCCGCTCGGCAACAAGGTGCGTGCTGCGCTGATCGCCGCCTGGACATCGCGGGCAGCGCCGTTGATATCCCGGCTCAGATCGAACTGCAGGGTGATGCTGGTAGTGCCCAGCGACGAGCGCGAGGTGATCTCGCTGACCCCGGCGATGCTGCCCAGCGCGCGCTCCAGCGGCGTCGACACGGTGGCCGCCATGGTGTCGGCGCTGGCGCCCGGCAGCGAAGCGCTGACCGAGATGGTCGGGAAATCGACTTGCGGCAGCGAAGCGATCGGCAGCAGGCGATAGCCGAGCACGCCGGACAGCGCCACCGCCAGCGTGATCAGCGTGGTCGCCACCGGCCGGGCAATGAACGGTGCGGAAATGTTCATGAGGCGATGGCCGGCACTTGCTGGCGAGTCTTCAGACGCTGCGCCAGCCGCGCGAAGCCGAGGTAGATCACCGGCGTGGTGAACAGGGTCAGCAACTGGCTGACGATCAGACCGCCGACCAGTGTCACGCCCAGCGGATGGCGCAGCTCATGGCCGACGCCGCTGCCGAGCATCAGCGGCAGCGCGCTGAACAGCGCCGCCATCGTGGTCATCAGGATCGGCCGGAAGCGCAGCAGACAAGCCTGGTGGATCGCCTCGCGCGGCGCCTTGCCTTCTTCGCGCTCGGCGTACAAGGCGAAGTCGATCATCATGATCGCGTTCTTCTTGACGATGCCGATCAGCAGTACGATGCCGATGATGCCGACCACGCCGAGGTCCTGGCCGTCGAGCAGCAACGCCAGCAGCGCGCCAAGGCCGGCCGAGGGCAGCGTCGACAGGATGGTCAGCGGATGGATGAAGCTTTCGTAGAGCACGCCGAGGACGATGTACATGGTCACCACGGCAGCGAGCACCAGCAGCAGCGTGCTCGACAGCGACGCCTGGAACGCCGCCGCCGCGCCCTGAAAACTGGTCTCCACACTCACTGGCAGATCGAGCTTCGCTTCCTCGGCCTTGATCGCATCGACCGCAGCACCGAGCGCCGCACCCGGCGCCAGATTGAAGGACACGGTGGCCGACGGGAACTGCGCCACATGATTGATCGCAAGTGCGGCCGGCTGCTCGACGATGCGGGCCACCGAACTCAGCGGCACCTGCACGCTGGTGGTGGTGCCATCGGTCGCGGTAGTCGCGCCCGGTACGTAGAGCGACTGCAGCGCCTGCGGCCCGCGCTGATCGTCATGCGCCACTTCCAGCACCACGCGGTACTGGCTGCTCTGCGTGTAGATGGTCGAGATCAGCCGCTGGCCGAAGGCGTTGTAGAGCGCCGTGTCGATCGCGGCGACGGTGACGCCGAGCCGGCCCGCCGCCTCGCGATCGATCTGCACATAGGCCTGCAGGCCCTGGTCCTGCAGATCGCTGGCGACATCGGCGAGCTGCGGCAAGGTCTTCAGGCGCGCCAGCAGGCGGCTGGTGGCGCTGGCCAGATCCTCGTTGCTCGGTGAGCTGAGCAGGAACTGGTACTGGGTCTTGGAGACTCGGTCTTCGATGGTCAGATCCTGCACCGGCTGCATGTAGGCGGTGACGCCCGGCACCTTGGCCGTTGCCGCGCCGAGCCGGCGGATCACGTCCGAAGCCGAGGCATCGCGATCGACGAACGGCTTCAGCGTGATCTGCATGCGCCCGGTGTTGAGCGTCGGATTGGCGCCATCGACGCCGATGAACGAGGTGAGGTGATCGACATCCGGGTCTTTCAGGATCACATCGGCAACCGCCTGCTGGCGCTCGGACATGGCGTCGAACGAAGTGGTCTGGGTCGCTTCGGTGATCACCTGGATCAAGCCGGTGTCCTGCACTGGGAAGAAGCCTTTCGGCACTGCCAGATAGAGCAGGGCGGTGATCGCCAGGGTTGCGGCGAAGGCCAGCAGGGTCGTTCGCGGACGGTCGAGCACCCAGTCCAGCGCCCGGCCGTAGCTGGCGATCAGACGCTCGAACAGTCCCGGTTTCTTCGCGGCCGTATCGCGCTGGTGATGCGCGGCGGCGGGCTTGAGCAGGTAGGCGCTCATCATCGGCGTCAGGGTCAGCGAGATGAACGCCGAGATCAGGATCGCCACCGCCAGGGTGATCGCGAACTCGTGGAACAAGCGGCCAACCACATCGCCCATGAACAGCAGCGGGATCAGCACGGCGATCAGCGACACGGTCAGCGAGATGATCGTGAAGCCGATCTGCCGGCTGCCTTTCAAGGCGGCCTGCCGCGGCGAGTCGCCCAGCTCGATGTAGCGGGCGATGTTCTCGATCATCACGATCGCGTCATCGACGACGAAGCCGGTGGCGATGGTCAGCGCCATCAGGGTCAGGTTGTTGATCGAGAAGCCGGCCAGGTACATCACGCCAAAGGTGCCGACCAGCGACAGCGGCACCGCGACGCTGGGGATCAGCGTGGCCGGCACGCTGCGCAGGAACAGGAAGATCACCATCACCACCAGACCGATCGCCAGCAGCAGCTCGAACTCGGTGTCGTCCACCGAGGCGCGGATGGTGGTGGTGCGGTCGGCGATGATCTGCACGTCGAGCGCCGATGGCAGCGAAGCCTGCAGCCGCGGCAGCAGCGCCTTGACCCGGTCGACGGTCTCGATGACGTTGGCGCCCGGCTGCCGCTGCACGTTGAGAATCACGCCCGGCAAACGATCGGCCCAGGCCGCGAGCAGACGGTTCTCGGCGTCATCGATGACTACGGCCACGTCATTCAGCCGCAGCGGCCGGCCATCCTTCCAGGCGAGGATCAGGTTCTTGTATTCGGCGGCCGAGCGCAGCTGATCGTTGGCATCGATGGTCGAGGCGCGCTGGGCGCCATCGAAACTGCCCTTGGCCTGATTGACGTTGGCGGTGGTGATCGCGCTGCGGACATCGTCCAGCGACAGGCCCAGCGAGCTGAGCTTGCTCGGATCGGCCTGGATACGCACCGCCGGCCGCTGGCCACCGGCGATCGCCACCAGACCGACGCCAGTGAGCTGGGAAAGCTTGGGCGCCAGCCGGTTCTCGGCGAGATCGTGGACCTGGGTCACCGGCAATGACTTCGAGGTGATCGCCAGGGTCAGGATCGGCGCATCGGCGGGGTTGACCTTGGCGTAGACCGGCGGCACCGGCAGATCGTCCGGCAGCAGGCTGGTGGCGGCATTGATCGCCGCCTGCACTTCCTGTTCGCCGATATCCAGCGCCAGGCCCAGCGAGAAGCGCAGGGTGATCAGCGACGCGCCACCGGAACTGGTGCTGGTCATCTGGCTCAGACCCGGCATCTGCCCGAACTGCCGTTCCAGCGGCGCGGTGACGGTGGTGGCGATGACGTCCGGGCTGGCGCCGGGATAGAGCGTGACCACCTGGATCGTCGGGTAATCGACTTCCGGCAGTGCCGACAGCGGCAGCAGGCGATAGGCCAGCAAGCCGCTGAGCAGGATCGCGACCATCAGCAGCGAAGTGGCGACCGGGCGCTCGATGAACAAACGGGAGGGATTCATCGTCGGCGGCTCAGTTCGGGGCCGCGTTGCCCGACGCCGGTGGCGTCTTGCCGTGGCCGTGATGCGGCCGGTCGCTGGCAGCACCGGCCGGCGTCGAGGCCGGATCGGCGCTGGCGATCACCTCCACTTTCGAGCCTTCGTGCAAGCGATCGACGCCATCGACGACCACCTGCTCGCCGGCTTCCAGCGGCCCGGTGACGGCGACCTGATCGCCCTCGACCGCAGATTGCACCACCGGCCGGACGCTGACCGTCTGGTCCGGACCCAGCGCGTAGACATAGAAGCCCTTGGCGCCGCGCTGCACGGCGGCCTGCGGTACTACCAGCGCGTCCTTCAGCACATCCAGCTGCAGGCGCACGCTGACTGCCTGGTTGGGGAACAGCGCGTCGTCGTCGTTGGCGA
>NZ_JAHFRY010000092.1 GCF_023266035.1 Nevskia sp. | reverse complement strand
CAGCTATATCCCGGCGCGCATCGAATGGCAGCTGCGGCTGGCGATGAGCGAACAGCTGGCCGGCGCGACTGAGCAGGCGCGGGCCGACTACGAACAGGTGAAGGCGCTCGCGACCGCCGCGCTGGCGGTGGAGCACAAATCGGCCAACCCGGAAGCCGCCTGGCGTTTCGCACTCGCGATTGCCCTGGCGGGCCAGGGAGAAACCGCGGCCGCGGTCGAACAGGCGCAACAGGCAATCGCCACGCTGGCCGACGCCAACGATGCGCTGGAAGGTCCCGGCTGGCAGTACTACCTCGCCGTGACCTACGCGATGACCGGCAATGCCGCGAAGGCCCTGCCGATTCTCGACCGTCTGCTGCACAGACCGAGTTCGCTGCTGACCGTCGAACTGCTGAAGCTCGATCCGATCTGGGATCCGCTGCGCCAGGACGCGCAGTTCCGTAGCTTGCTCGTTGAAGGCAAGGCGAAGACGGCGGCGGTCGCTCCGCCATGAGCAAGCGATCTTTTTGGGGCGAGCTGAAGCGCCGCCACGTCTACAAGGTGGGCGCGATGTACGCCGTCGGCGGCTGGTTGCTGGTGCAGATGGCGACCCAGGTGTTTCCGTTCTTCGATGTGCCGAATGCGGCGGTCCGGCTGGTGGTGATCGTCGTCGTGCTCGGCTTTCCGATCGCGCTGGTGCTGGCCTGGCTCTATGACCTGACGCCGCAGGGCATCGTCCGTACGCCGGATTCTGCTGACGACGAGGCCGCCGTGGTCCTGCCGGTGCGGCTGGGTAACGGTCGGAAACTGAGCTTCGCATTGGCCGGCCTGCTGCTGCTCGCACTGGCCTTCGTCGTTGCCGAGCGCACCGTGCTGCGCCCGGCTGATGCACCGCCCGATCGCTCGCTGGCCGTGCTGCCGTTCGAAAGCCTGTCCGACGACAAGGCCAATGCCTACTTCGCGCAGGGCATTCAGGACGAAATCCTGACCCGGTTGTCGCGGGTCGGCGCGCTGCGGGTGATCTCGCGCAACTCCACTGCCAGCCTCGACAGCAAGCCTGGCGATCTGCCGGGCATCGCCCGTCGTCTCGGTGTCGCCCATCTGCTGGAAGGCAGCGTGCAGAAGGACGGCGACACGGTGCGGATCAATGTCCAGCTGATCCGCGCCGATACCGACGAGCATCTGTGGGCGGAAACCTACGACCGCAAGCTGGACAGCATCTTCGGCGTCGAAGGCGAAGTGGCGCAGGCGATTGCCGATGCGCTGAACGCCCGCCTGACCGGCGCCGAGACCAAGGCGCTCGATCAGGCCGCCACTCGCAACGCGGCCGCCTATGACGCCTATCTGCGCGGCCTGTCCTACGAGCTGCGCTTCAGCGGTAATCAGGACTATCTCGACGCCCGCCGCCATTACCGCGAAGCCGTGAAGGCCGATCCGCAGTTCGCGCTGGCCTGGGCGCATCTGGCGACGACGGTCAGCTATCTGTATCTGAACGGCTTCGACCACGACGCCCGGGGCCTCGCCGAACTGCGCGAAGCTGCCGACACGACGATGCGCCTGCAGCCGGATCTGGGCGAGTCCTGGCTGGCGCGCGGCTACTACTTCTACCGTGGCCTCGGCGATTTCGATGCCGCACTGGCGGCGTTCGAGCAAGCCCGGCGCCGCTTGCCGAACAGTGCCGATGTCAACGCCGCCATCGCCTACGTGCTGCGTCGGCAGAACCGGATGGGCCAGGCGATTGCCAATTTGAAACGGGCTGCCGAACAGGATCCGCGCAACATCAGCCTGTGGATCGGCATTTCCGAAACCGAAGCGGCCCTGCGCCGTTACGACGCGGCGCAGGCGGCGATCGATCGGGCGATCGCGATCAGCCCGGAGAATCAGGGCCTAACTGTGCAGAAGGTCGGCCTGTACCAGAACGAAGGCAAGCTCGATCGGGCGCAGGAAATCATCGATGCACTGCCGGCGGCAGTGGCCGCGCAGGCGACGGTGGTCATCGGCACGCAGCTGCTCTACCGGCGCCAGTTTCTGGCGGTGGCCGAGCTGGTCGGCAAGCTGCTCGCCACACCCGGCATCGAGCTGGGTGACCAGATCATCGGCCTGCAGAGCTTGCTCGGCGGCGGCTACTACTTCGCTGGTCGGCGCGAGGAAGCTGTGGCGGCCTTCACGGCAGGCAAGAGCAAGGCTCTGGAACTGCGCGCCAAGGGCATGGAGAGCGCCGGCTTTGCCTGCAATCTCGCCATCATCGAAGCCGGCCTGGGTCAGCGCGCTGCAGCGCTGGAAGAAGGCCAGGCTTGCTTGCGCTCGAATCGTGACGATCGCTGGCAGGACGCCCTCGATGAATTCGCGATGGCGAAGATCGAAGCCCTGGCCGGTGAGCACGAAGCCACCCTGAAGCGGCTGGAAAGCTTGATCACCACCGCCAACGCCTTGAACCCCGGCGATCTGCGCTATAGCCCGATCTGGGACAGCGTGCGCGACGATCCTCGCTTTCAGAAAGTGCTGGTCGCGAGCAGTCTTCCGCTGACCGGCAACTGAAGCGTTACGCCTTGGCACGCTGCGCGCATGCCTCGGGCTCAATGAATCCCGTACTCGTCTTGGAAGAAGCCATGCCCAGCATCGTCCGCAATCTGATCATCGCCGTCGTCGCTTGGGCCGCTGTTTCTGCCGCGCCATCAGCCACTGCGGCTTCGGAGAAGAGCGCACAGGGCCTGCCGTCGATCGCCACGAAAACCACGGGGACGCAGCGCTTCGACGGCTTCCTGCCGTTGTACTGGAACAGCGACGAAGGCAAGCTCTATCTGGAAATCCCCAGGCCGGAAATGAGTCTGCTGTATCTGACGACCCTGACTCAGGGCCTCGGCTCCAACGATGTCGGCCTCGATCGCGGCCAGGTCAGTGACGCCAAACTGGTGCGCTTCGAGCGCATCGGCCCCAAGGTGCTGCTGGTGCAGCCGAATCTGGGCTTCCGCGCGGTCAGCGACAGCGCCGATGAGCGTCGCGCCGTCGAGCAGTCGTTCGCGGAATCGGTGCTGTTCGGCTTCACGGTGGTCGCCGTGGAAGGCGAGCGGGTGCTGGTCGATGCCAGCGATTTCGCGGTGCGTGACGGGCACGATGCGATCAGCTCGATCGCCCGTGCCGAGCAGGGCAGCTACAAGTTCGACAAGGATCGCAGTGCGGTCCATCTGCCGGGCACCAAGGCCTTTCCGCGCAATACCGAAATCGAAGCGACGGTGACCCTGGCAGGCGAGGGCAGCGGCCAATTCGTCAAGGACGTGACGCCGACGCCGCAGGCGATCAGCCTGCGCGAGCGCTATTCGTTCATCGCCTTGCCGGAGCCAGGTTACGTGCCGCGTCTGGCCCAGCCCGGCTCGGGCTACATCGAGCTGAACTACGCCGATTACGCCACGCCGATCGACGCGCCGTTGATCCAGCATCTGATCCTGCGTCATCGCCTGCAGAAGAAGGACCCGGCCGCAGCGATCAGTGACGCCGTGCAGCCGATCGTCTACTACCTGGATCGCGGTGCACCGCCACCGATCCGCGACGCGCTGCTGGAAGGCGCGCGCTGGTGGAATCAGGCTTTCGAAGCGGCCGGCTATCGCAATGCCTTCCAGGTGGAGCTGCTGCCGGAAGACGCCGATCCGCTCGACGTCCGCTACAACATCATCCAGTGGGTACATCGCGCGACGCGCGGCTGGAGCTACGGCAGCGCGGTCAACGATCCACGCACCGGCGAGATCATCAAGGGCAATGTCACGCTCGGTTCGCTGCGCGCCCGTTACGACTATCTGATTGCCGAAGGTCTACTGTCGCCCTATGGCGATCGGGGAGAAGCAGGCGCGGTCGATCCGGCGATGCAGAAGCTGGTGATGGCGCGCCTCAGCCAGCTGGCCGCGCACGAGATCGGCCACACCCTGGGCCTGCTGCACAACTACATCGCCAGCCGCGATGGCCGGACATCGGTGATGGACTATCCGCAGCCACTGGTGACGCTCAAGGCCGATGGCACGGTCGATCTGAGCGATGCCTACACCGCCGGAATCGGCGCCTGGGACAAGGTCGCGATCGACTATGGCTACCGCGAATTCCCGGCCGGCAGTGATGAGTCGGCAGCGCTGGCCGGCATCCTGCGCAAGGCCCAGGCGCAAGGCATCGGCTTTCTGACCGATGAAGACGCGCGACCGGCTGGCGCCGCCCATCCCGATGTCAGCCTCTGGGACAACGGCCGTGACAATGCCGCCGAGCTGCGCCGCATGATGGTGGTGCGCAAAGCGGCGCTGGCGCGCTTCGGCGAGAACGCGATCCGCCGCGGCCGGCCGCTGGCCAGCATCGAGGAAGCGCTGGTGCCGCTGTACCTGTATCACCGCTATCAGATCGACGCGACCGCGAAAGCGCTTGGCGGCCTGCGCTATGTCTACGCCTTGCGTGGCGATGGCCAGACGCCGGTGCAGGCCGTGCCCGCGGCCGAACAGCAGCAGGCGCTCGATGCCCTGATCGAGACTCTGCAACCAGCAGTTCTGAGGCTGTCGCCAGCCTTGCTGGCGCAGCTGCCGCCACGGCCGCCAGGCTGGCCGGGGACGCGCGAACTGTTCGCGCGGAGCACCGGCCTGACTTTCGATGCCACGGCGCCAGCGGTTGCTGCGTCGACCTTGACCATCAGCGCACTGCTGCAGCCGGAACGTGCCGCGCGCCTGGTACAGCAGCAGGCGCTGGACCGCAGCCAGCCGGGATTCGAGACGATCGTCGATCGGCTGATTGCCGCCAGCTTCGATGGCTCTGTGAAGACCGGCATCGACCAGGAAATCCGCAATGCGCAGCAAGTGATCATCGTGCAGAAGCTGATCACGCTGGCCGGCAAGGGCAGCAGCCCGGCCGTACGCGGCATTGCACTGCTGAAACTGGAGAAGTTGCGTACGCGCGGACCCAAGGCTGCGGGAACGTCCGATGGTCAGGCGCTGCTGATCGCCGACCTGATCCGCCGCTTCCAGTCGGCCACCGATCCGGCGGCGGGAGCTTCGCCGGAACCGAAGCTGCCAGCCGGACCGCCGCTCGGCGATTGAGGTCGTCCCGGATCAGAGGTTCCGCTGTCTGCGGGGCCAACGTAGACTGCGCGACTGCCACGGTCTAAGCCCATGAACGAACCCGCTCCATTCAACGAACTCGCCAAGCCGCGCCGCAAGGGTCCCACCAAGGGGATCTACCTGCTGCCGAACCTGTTCACGACCGGCACCTTGTTCGGCGCGTTCTACGCGATCGTGTCGTCGATGAACGGCAATTTCGATCAGGCGGCGATCGGCATCCTGTTCGCGATGATTGCCGACGCGCTCGACGGCCGGATCGCGCGGATGACCAATACCTCGACGGATTTCGGCAAGGAATACGACTCGCTGTGCGACATGGCGGCGTTCGGCATTGCCTCGTCGATCGTCGTCTACGCGTACAGCCTGCGCTTCCTGTCCGACTACCAATGGCTGGGCGGCAAGCTGGGCGGCGTGCTGGCGATGACTTACGCCACCTGCGCAGCACTGCGTCTGGCCCGCTTCAACGTGCTGGCAGCGATCAAGGGCAGCAGCAAGGATTTCTTCGGCCTGCCGAGCCCTGCCGCTGCGGCGGTGGTCGTGTTCTTCGTCTGGACCGCGTTCAGCTATGAGCTGAGCGGGCTCGACGTGCTGATTCCGGCCAGCATCCTGACCCTGGGCAGCGCGCTGCTGATGGTGTCCTCGATCCGCTACAACAGCTTCAAGAAAATCAACCTGACCGGCCGCATGCGCTTCCTGCCGTTCGCCGCGGTGATCGGCGTACTGGCGCTGGTGTCGATCAATCCGCCGCTGATCCTGTTCCTGATCTTCTTCGCGTATTCGATGTCTGGTCCGGTGACTACCGTGCTGCGCCGGATGCGCAACAAGCCGGCGCCGGTCTGAGGAGGCCATTCCATGCAGCGTCTGAAAATCGATTACGTCTCCGATGTCGCCTGTCCCTGGTGCGCGATCGGCCTGGGTGGCCTGATCGCTGCGGTCGACCGTCTGGCCGGCAAGCTCGAGGTCGAGCTGAGCTTCCAGCCATTCGAGCTGAACCGCAACATGCCGCCGGAAGGCGAGAATCTGGGCGAGCACCTGGTCGCCAAGTACGAGCTGACCGCGGCCCAGATCGCCGACAACAACGCACAGATCACCGCACTGGCGGCCGAGGCTGGCTACACCTTCAACCTGACTCGCGACAGCCGGATCTGGAACACCTTCGACGCCCACCGGCTGATGTACTGGGCCGAGTCGCACGGCGATCCGCTGATGCTGCAGAACCTGCTGTTCAAGGCCAATTTCACTGATCAGCGCAGCATCTCCGACCACGCCGTGCTGGCCGAGATCGCTGTCGAGGCCGGCCTCAACGGCGAACGGGCGAAGGAAATCCTAGCCTCGGAAGCCTATCTCGACGAAGTCGACGAGCGCATGAAGCTGTGGTTGTCGAAGGGCATCCGTGGCGTGCCGGCGATCATCATCAACGACCGCCACATCATCGAAGGCGGACAGTCGTCGGCGGTCTTCGAGCAGGCCTTGCTGCAGATCGCGGCGGCGGCGGCCGAGCCGGCCTGAGCGGAGCAGCCTGCCATCAACGGCAGCGCGAACACGACACACGGCAATAACGCGCTTGGCGAGCGGCCCGTGGCTGGTCTATCATCCGCAAACCATGCAAGCCCGCACCAGCTCCCAGATGTTCTTCGCACCGACGCTGTTCGGTCGCGAGCTGCTGCTTGCCCTTCGACTGCTGCCGTAAGGCAGCCCATCGAACCTGCCCGTCCGGGGGCCATAAACCGGACCAAACAAGCATCCCCTAATTCAAGCCTGACACTGACCGTGTCGGCTGGCATCATGCCGGCCCGTCGCCGGCGCACCGACTTCGCGAGAACACCATGAAAGACCAGCTCATCATTTTCGATACCACCTTGCGCGATGGCGAACAGTCGCCCGGCGCAGCCATGACGCTCGACGAAAAGGTCCGTATCGCGCTGGCGCTGCAGAAGCTCAAGGTCGATGTCATCGAAGCCGGATTCGCGATCGCCAGCCCGGGTGATTTCGCCTCGGTGCAGGCGGTGGCCCGCGCGGTCAAGGAATCGGTCGTCTGTTCTTTGGCCCGTGCCAATGCCGGCGATATCACCCGCGCCGGCGAAGCCTTGCAGCCCGCGGTGCGCAAGCGCATTCACACCTTCATCGCCACCAGCGCGATCCACATGGAGAAGAAGCTGCGTTTGACGCCGGATCAGGTCGTCGACAACGCAGTCGGCGCTGTCAAGCTGGCACGCAGCTTCACCGATGACGTCGAATTCTCCGCCGAGGACGCCGGCCGTTCCGACATCGATTTCCTGGTCCGCATCTTCGATGCGGTGATCAAGGCCGGTGCCACCACGCTCAATGTGCCGGACACCGTCGGCTACATGATCCCGAGCCTCTGGGGCGAGCGCTTCAAGACCTTGATCGAGCGGGTGCCGAACGCCGACAAGGTGATCTGGTCGACGCATTGCCACAACGATCTCGGCATGGCGGTCGCCAACTCGCTGGCCGCGGTGATGAACGGCGCACGTCAGGTCGAATGCACGATCAACGGTCTCGGCGAGCGTGCTGGCAATGCGGCGGTCGAAGAGATCGTCATGGCGATCCGCACGCGCCACGACATCTTTCCGGTCACCACCCGCGTCGATGCCACACAGATCGTGCCTTGCTCGCGCTTGGTTTCGAATATCACCGGCTATCCGGTGCAGCCGAACAAGGCCGTGGTTGGCGCCAATGCCTTCGCCCATGAGTCCGGCATCCATCAGGACGGCGTGCTCAAGCATCGCGAGACCTACGAGATCATGCGCGCCGAGGATGTCGGCTGGTCTTCGAACAAGCTGACCTTGGGCAAGTTGTCCGGGCGCAGTGCTTTCCGTGCCCGGCTCGATGAGCTCGGCTACCAGTTCAAGTCCGATGCCGAACTCGCCGAAGCGTTCGCGCGCTTCAAGGACCTTGCCGACAAGAAGCAGGAAATCTTCGACGAGGATTTGCAGGCGCTGGTCACCCAGACCGAGCAGGCCCGCTCCGAAGAGCGCGTGACCTTGCAGTGGCTCGAAGTGACCTCGAAGACCGGCACCAAGCCCTTGGCCAAGGTGGCCTTGGCGGTCGACGGCGAGATCCGCGAAGTGCAGGCGCTCGGCGATGGCCCGGTCGATGCCGTGTTCGCGGCGATCGAGCAGCGGGTCGGCACCGGTGCCAAGTTGCTGCTCTATTCGGTCAATGCGATCACCACCGGCACCGACGCCCAGGGCGAAGTCACCGTGCGCCTGAGCAAGGATGGCCGCGTGGTCAATGGCTTGGGTGCGGACACCGATATCGTCATCGCTTCGGCGAAGGCCTATCTGAACGCGGTCAACCGCCTCGAGATCCCGACCAGCCGCGCGCATCCGCAGCACGCGGAATTCGCGGCGATGCCCTGATCGACAGGGCAATCGGCAATTGATTGCGAGCAGTACGAACCCCGGCTACGGCCGGGGTTTTCTTGTCAGCGAATCTCCGCTGGCGCTGGGGTCGGCACGGTAAAGTAGCGCCATGCATAGCCAACGCCGCGCCCGCCTGCTGAAAGCGCTGGACCTCGAGGTCTGGACGCGCCGTGGCGCGCCGCTGGCTGTCGCCGCAAGCACGGCGCCGCTGCTCGATGCGCCATCGATGGCCGATTACGACCAGCCGGAAGCAGACGTTCCGCCAGCGCCAGCACCGCGAACGATTGCGCCACGCCCAGCGCTACGTGCACAGCCACCGCCGCTGCTGCTCGCCGAACCGGAACCTGTCGCACCGCCTTACGTGGCCCCGGCCGACTGGGACGGGCTCGCCGCAGCAGTCGCCAGCTGCACGCGCTGCAAGCTGTGCAAGACGCGGACGAAAACGGTGTTCGGCGTCGGCCCGCAGGATGCTTCGCTGCTGGTGATCGGCGAGGGTCCCGGTGCCGACGAAGACCAGCGCGGCGAGCCCTTCGTCGGCAAGGCCGGCAAGCTGCTCGACGAGATGTTGAACAGCATCGGCCGCGCGCGCGCCAGCAATGCCTACATCGCCAATGTCGTGAAGTGCCGCCCGCCGGGCAATCGCGATCCGGAATCCGATGAAGTGGCCGCCTGCCGGCCGTTCCTCGATCGCCAGATCGAACTGATCCAGCCCAAACTCATGCTGGCGCTGGGGCGCATCGCGGCGCAGCGCCTGCTCGGTTCCGATGCGCCGCTGTCGAAACTGCGTGGCCCGCTGCACGCCTACGGCCCGGCGCAGACGCCGGTGCTGATCAGCTATCACCCGGCCTATCTGCTGCGTTCGCCGGGCGAAAAGGCCAAGAGCTGGCTCGATCTGAAACGCGTGCATCAACTGCTGACCAAGTCCGAAACTGTTGTGGCCGTTCCCTGATCGGCTCCCGTCCATTCCATCCGAACGTCCTGAATTGAGCGCTTTGCCGAAAGATGCCAAAGAGGTCTGGGCCATCCTGCCGATGCAGATCGAGCAGCTGCCGCTGGTGCTCGAGATCGAGCGCCGGGCCTACGAGTTTCCGTGGACCGAAACGATCTTCAAGGATTGCCTGCAGTCCGGTTACAGCGCCTGGGTGCTGGCCGGCGATGACGGCCGTCTCGCCGGCTACGCGCTGATGAGCATGGCCGTCGACGAAGCCCACGTGCTGAATCTCTGCATCGATCCGTTCCAGCAGCGGCGCGGCTTTGGCCTGAAGCTGCTCAAGCATGTGATGAAGATCGCCCGCGCCGCGCAGGCTTCTATCGTGCTGCTGGAAGTGCGCAAGTCGAACAAGGCGGCGCTGAAGCTGTACGAGGGGATTGGCTTCGCGCGGATCGGTGTACGCAAGGCCTATTACCCGGCTGCGGGTGGCCGCGAGGACGCGCTGGTGCTCGGCTTCGACATCCTGTGATCGATGCCGTGATTCGGGCCGCGTGCGCCTGATGTCGCGACGCACGCTGGTCATCTTGCTGGCTGGCCTGTTGATCGGCGCCGCCGGCATGGCTTTGCTGAACCGCTGGCTGCAGCCGGCTTCCATCAAGCCAGTGGCCGGCAGCTCGGTCGCCGCGCATGAAGCCCATCCTGAAAGTGCGACGAACGCGGACACGGTCTGGGCGATCAGCCTGGTCCGCGCCCGGCCGGGTCAGCGCGAGCGCCTGCTGCGTTTCCTGCGTGCAAACTGGCTGGCGCTTGATGCGCAGCTGCTGGCCCAGGGCCGGATTAGTGGCTATCGCCTGCTCGAAGCCGACGTCGTTACGGGTGTGATCAACGACAGCAAGCGCTGGGATTACGCGGTGATTCTCGAATACCGCGATCGTCAGGCGATGCAGGATTTCGTGCCGGCCTATCTCGCGCTGCTGAAGGCGCGGCCGCAGGTGCGGATCGACGGACTGGTGTTCGCCGATCTCGGCGAAGTGGTGCAACAGCAGGTCGTAAGGCCGCTCGGGGACGAAGATGAGTAAACAGCGACGCAGCGCGCAATGGGCCTGGGCGTTCAACGATTGGGCGAACTCGGCCTTCGCGACGACGGTGCTGGTCGGCTTCTTTCCGATCTTCTTCAAGCAGTACTGGGCTGCCGATTTAGCGCCGACCGACGCCACCTTGTATCTGGGCTTCGGCAACTCGGCTGCCGCATTCGCGGTGATGCTGCTGTCGCCCTCCCTAGGTGTCCTGGCCGATCGCCTGGCAGCGAAGAAGCGCTTTCTCGGCCTGTTCACGGCGATCGGCGTACTCGGAACCTTGGCACTGGCCTTCATCGGTGCCGGCCAGTGGTGGCTCGCGATCCTGGTGTTCACCTTGGCGTCGATCGGCTTCTGGGGCGGACAGACGTTCAACGATGCGTTGCTGGTCAATGTCGCCACACCCGAGGAAAGCGACCGTGTGTCCTCGTTCGGCTACGGCCTGGGCTATCTCGGCGGCGGGTGTCTGTTCCTGATCAACGTGGCGATGGTGCTGAAGCCCGAAGTCTTCGGCCTGGCCGACAAGGTCGCCGCAACGCGCGCCGCGTTCATCAGCGTGGCGCTGTGGTGGCTGCTGTTCTCGATTCCGTTGTTCCTGCGGGTGCCGGAAACCCGCAACGCCAACCAGCAGCCGTTCGGCTGGCGAGAGATTTTTGCCACCGTCCGTCAGATCGCCCAGCACCGTCCGGTCTGGATGTTCCTGCTCGCGTACTTCCTGTATATCGACGCGGTCAACACGCTGGCGCAGATGGCGGTCGATTTCGGCCTCAATCTCGGTTTTGCCTCGGACAGCCTGATCAAGGCGCTGCTGATCGTGCAGTTCGTCAGCTTCCCGGCAGCGATCGGCTTCGGTTATCTGGCCGACCGCATCGGCACCAAGCGCGCGATCTACCTCGGCTTGTCGGTCTATATCGCGGTGACGATCTGGGGCTACTTCATGCAGACCGAAGCGCAGTTCTACCAGATGGCCGCAGCGATCGGCCTGGTGCAGGGCGGGGTACAGTCTCTGAGCCGTTCTTACTTCGCGCGGCTGATTCCGCCCGAGCAGGCCGGCCAGTTCTTCGGCTTCTACAACATGCTCGGCAAGTTCGCAGCGGTGCTCGGCCCCTTGGTGGTCGGCATCGTTGCCGCGACCACCGGAAACCCACGGCTGTCGATCCTGGCGCTGATCGCGTTCTTCATCATCGGCATCGTGCTGCTGGCGCGGGTGCCGGAGCCGGTTCAGCGATGAACCTGTCGCAGCCCCGGATCGCCGAGCGATCCGGGGCTGCGATCATCCTGGCTCAGGGTTTCGGCCGCTCGTAGGCGCCCAGATCGCAAGCGGCGATGCCATCGCCGTTGCCGTCGCGCGGACGGGTGACGCGCCGCTGATCGGTGCTCGGGCAGGCGCCGACAGCCGCGTCGACGGCGATGCTGCCCGGGCGCAGCGCGAAGGTCGGCAGCTGCGAACTGTTCGCCGCCAGCGGATACATCAGGGTCACGAAGCTGTCGGCGTTCAGCACCAGCAGCGTGCTGGGGCAGTTGCCGGAATCGGTGCCGCGCAGCAGGCCAGCCTGGAAGAATCGGGCATCCGGTCCGACGTTCATGCAGTTCGCGTCGACCCCTGGGACGCCGAATACGGGATCTTCCTTTTGACCGTTGCCGGCGATGATGCTGTTGGTGATCGAAACACGGGCACGATTGACCAGCCCGAAAATCGGATTGTCGGCGATCGTGGTGTTGACCAGCGAGGCGCGGGCGGTCACCGAAGGGCCGAAGCGATCGCCGTTCTCGATCGCGCCAGTCCAACTGGCAGGTTCGCCACCGTTGGTGCTGCCGCTAATCGTGCTGTTCTCCACCCGCAAAACGCCGAAGCCCGTGTTGAAGATCGCCGCGCCGCTGCCGAATATTCGAACTTCGTTGTTTTGAAAGCTGGCACGACGGATGTCGGCCGTGCCCTTGTTGTAGATGGCACCGCCATCTCCACGGTCGTCGTCGTTGGTAGCGTTGTTGCCGAAGAAACGGGCGTCGCGCACCACCAGGCTGCCGAGGTTGTAGATGCCGCCACCCGCGCTGGTGTTGCTGTCGCCGGCGCCGGTTGAGTTGAAGCTGATCTCCGAGGCATCGATGTTCAGCGTGCCCTCGTTCAAGATGCCGCCGCCAAAGGCGGTGTCGAAGCCGACGCTCACGGTGTTGTTAATGACTTTGGCGGACTGCAGGCTGAGCGTGGCGCCGGCATTGACCCAGAGGCCGCCGCCACCGCGCTTGTTGCGGCCCGCGGCGACCGTCAGCTTGCCGAGCGTGGCGACCGCGTCCGGCAGCGCTTCGGCGATGCGATCGATGCCGCCGGCATCGATGATGGTGGCATCGATGCCGCGGCCGACGATGGTCAATCGGCCCTTGATGTCGAGATCGCCGTCGAGGTTGTCGTCGTCGTCGAGCCACAGGGTTTCCCCGTCCGAGTCCGGATCCCGCTGGGGCGGGATGCTCAGTCGATAGGTTCCGGCGGCGAGAATGATCCGGCTGGCGCCCGGTGTCCGGTTGGCTTTCTGCACCGCTTCGCGCAGCGAACAATCGCTGTCGCAGCTGCCGTCGAGGCTGTCAGTGAACTTGGTGACGATCAGGTCGGCGGCCAGCGCTGCCTGTAGCGGCAGCACCGTAGTAGCCGCCAGCAAGCCAACGGCGCAATGGCGCGCCGCTGTCGCGAGATTCTGATTCATGTCATTTCTCCTCCACGTGTCTGCAGATGCACCAGTCTCAAGGCCGCGTGCTGGCTCAGGGCTTGGGCCGCTCGTAGGCGCCGAGATCGCAGGCGGCGATGCCGTCGCCATTGCCATCGCGCGGCCGGCTGACGCGGCGCTGGTCGGTGCTCGGGCAGGCGCCGACGGCTGCGTCGACGGCGATGCTGCCCGGGCGCAGCGCGAAAGTCGGTGTCTGCCAGTTGTTCAGCGCCAGCGGAAACATCAGGGTCACGAAGCTGTCGCTGTTGAGCACCAGCAGGGTGGTCGCGCAGTTGCCGGAATCGGTGCCGCGCAGCAGGCCGGTCTGCGAGAACTGGGTGCCGACACCTTCGTTCAGGCAGTTCTGATCACGCTGATCGACGCCGTTCTCGGGATCGGCGGCCAGGCCGTTGCCGGCGATGATGCTGTTGGCGATCGAGATGCGGCCGCGGTTGACCAGTCCGTAGAGCGGGTTGCCGGCGATGGTGACGTTGATCAGCCGCGCCGACGCCGTCGGCCCCTCGTAACGGCCGCCGTTCTCGACGGCGGCGGTCGTGCTGTATGGCTCGCCACTGCTGCCGCTGACCGTGCTGTTCTCCAGCCGCAGCGTGCCGTTGCCGAGATTGAAGATCGCGGCCCCGGAGCCATTCGAGGAAACGCCGTTGTTCTGGAAGCTGGCACGGCGGATATCGGCCGTGCCCTCGTTGTAGATCGCACCGCCGAGGCCGCTGTCGTCGTCGTCCGAGGCGCTGTTGCTGCTGAACAGCGCGTCGCGCACGGTCAGGCTGCCGAGGTTGTAGATACCGCCGCCGGCGCCGAAGCTGCCTTCACCCGCCGACGAACGATTGCCGTCGATCCGCGACGCATCGATGGTCAAGGTACCCTGGTTCCAGATGCCGCCACCGGAGCCTGGTTCGAAGGCAGCGCTCGAGAGGTTGCCGGTCACCGCGCAGGACTGCAGGCTCAAGCTGCCGCCGGTATTGACGTCGAGACCGCCGCCGCGGAACGGTTCGCGGCCATTGCGCACGGTCAGCTTGCTGAGCGTGGCGACGGCACCCGGCAATACTTCGGCGATGCGATCGATGCGGCCGGCATCGATGACGGTCACGTCGATGCCTTTGCCGACGATGGTCAGCCGGCCCTTGATGTCGAGATCGCCGTTGAGGTTGTCGTCGTCATCGACCAAGGGATCCTCGAAGTCCGGGTTCTGCAGCGGCGGAATGCTGAGCGAATAGGTGCCGGCAGCGAGGATGATCCGGCTGGCGCCCGGTGTCTGGTTGGCTTTCTGCACCGCTTCGCGCAGCGAGCAATCGCTGTCGCAACTGCCGTCGAGACTGTCGGCGAACTTGGTGACGATCAGGTCGGCGGCCAGCGCCGCCTGTAGCGGCAGCACCGTAGTAGCCACCAGCAAGCCGACGGCGCAATGGCGCGCCGCTGTCGCGAGATTCTGATTCATGTCATTTCTCCTCCACGTGTTTGCAGATGCACCAGCATCAAGGCCGCGTGCTGGCTCAGGGCTTGGGCCGCTCGTAGGCGCCCAGATCGCAAGCGGCGATGCCGTCGCCGTTACCGTCGCGCGGACGGGTGACGCGCCGCTGATCGGTGCTCGGGCAGGAGCCGACAGCGGCGTCGACGGCGATGCTGCCCGGGCGCAGCGCGAAGGTCGGCGACTGCCAGTTGTTCAGCGCCAGCGGATACATCAGGGTCACGAAGCTGTCGGCGTTCAGCACCAGCAGCGTGCTGGGGCAGTTGCCGGAATCGGTGCCGCGCAGCAGGCCGGTCTGCGAGAACTGGGTGCCGACACCTTCGTTCAGGCAGTTCTCGTCTTTCCCTACGACGGCTTGGTCGGGATCTTCGACGGGGCCGTTGCCGGCGATGATGCTGTTGGTGATCGAGATTCGGGCGCGGTTGATCAGGCCGTAGTCATTGTTGCCGGCGATGGTGACGTTGATCAGCCTTGCCGATGCCGTTGGCCCATCCAAGCGGTCACCGTTCTCGATCGCGCCGGCGGGACCGGGGTAAAAAAAAGTATCCGTGAAGCTGGTGTTGTCGCTGAGCGTGCTGTTTTCCAGCCGCAGCGTGCCGGTGCCGGCATTGAGGATGGCGGCCCCGGAACCGTAATGGCCAGTGCGGTTGTTCTCGAAGGTCGCGCGGCGGATGTCGGCCGCGCCTTTGTTGTAAAGCGCGCCGCCCAGGCCGGCATCGTCGTCGTTGGAAACATCGTTGCTGATGAAGCGGGCGTCGCGCACCGTCAGGCTGCCCTTGTTGTAGATGCCGCCGCCGCCGCTGGGGTAGCTATCGCCGGCGCTGGTGCCGTTGCCGTCGATCCGCGAGGCATCGATATTCAGCGTGCCCTCGTTGAAGATGCCGCCGCCAAAGGCGGGTTCGACGCTGGAGCCCACGCTGCTGCCCGATACCGCAGCGGACTGCAGGCTGAGCGTGGCACCAGCATTGACCCTGAGGCCGCCGCCGCCATGCGGTTCGCTGCCGTTGCGGACGGTCAGCTTGCTGAGCGTGGCGACCGCGCCCGGCAGCGCTTCGGCGATGCGATCGATGCCGCCGGGCGGCGGGAGGCTCAGCGAGTAGGTGCCGGCGGCGAGAACGATCCGGCTGGCGCCCGGCGTCTGGTTGGCGAGTTGCACCGCTTCGCGCAGCGAGCAGTCGCTATTGCAACTGCCGTCGAGGCTGTCGGTGAATTTGCTGACCACGATGTCCGCAGCCAGCGCGGCCTGCAGCGGCAGCAGTGCGGTGCTGAGCAGCATGGTGATGGCGCAGTGGCGCGCCGTTGTCGCGAGATTTTGATTCATGTCATTTCCTCCGAAGTGTTTGCAGATGCACTCAGTCTCAAGGCAGCGTGCTTGCTCAGGGCTTGGGTCGCTCGTAGGCGCCCAGATCGCAGGCGGCGATGCCGTCACCGTTGCCGTCGCGCGGCCGGCTGACCCGGCGCTGGTCGGTGCTCGGGCAGGAGCCGACGGCTGAGTCGACGGCGATGCTGCCCGGGCGCAGCGCGAAGGTTGGCGTTTGCCAGTTGTTCAGCGCCAGCGGATACATCAGGGTCACGAAGCTGTCGGCGTTCAGCACCAGCAGCGTGCTGGGGCAGTTGCCGGAGTCGGTACCGCGCAGCAGGCCGGTCTGCGAGAACCGGGCGCTTGTGCCTTCGTTGAGGCAGTTTGCGTCCTGGTTGTCAAAAGGCTCGCCGACGGTGCCGTTGCCATTGCCGGCGACGATGCTGTTGACGATCGTCAGCCTGGCGCGGTTGATCAGCCCGTAACCGCTGTAGCCGGCGATCGTGACATTGATCAGCTTCGCCGCCGCCGCCGGAGCGGCTTCCTGGCGCGCGCCGTTCTCGACAGCAGCGGCGTGCCAGTAGGGCTCCGCCCGGTAGTGGCCGGCGACCGTGCTGTTCTCCAGCCGCAGTTGGCCGGCGCCGAAGTTGAAAATCGCGGCACCAGCACCCTCGAAGCTGACGTAATTGTCTTCGAAGCTGGCGCGGCGGATGTCGGCCTTGCCGTCATTCCAGATCGCGCCGCCTGCGCCGTTATCGTTGGCGCCGTAGGCGTCATTGTCGATGAAGTAAGCGTCGCGGACGGTCAGGCTGCCGCGGTTGAAAATGCCGCCGCCAGAACCCGGTTGGATGCCGTCAATGGGGCCGTAGTCGCCATCCTCAACGCTGTTGCCGTCGATGCGCGAGGCGTCCACGGTGAGGGTGCCGTAGTTCGAGATGCCGCCGCCGTAGGAGCCCGGGTAGGTGCCCCTGTTCCACGCGCTGTTCTGGGTCACGGCGGCGGATTGCAGGGCCAGGGAAGCTCCGACATTGATGTCGATGCCGCCACTCCGGGAACCATGGTGGCCGTTGCGTACCGTGAGCTTGGCGAGCTTCACGACAGCACCGGGCAGTGCTTCGAAGATGCGGTCGATGCCGCCGGCGTCGATGGTAGTGACGTCGATTCCCTTGCCGACGACGCTGAGCGTGCCGCCGATGTCGAGGTCGCCGTTCAGGTTGGCATCGTCGTCGATCGGACGCAGGTCATCGCCGGGATTCGGTGCTCCCTGCTCCGGTGCAATGCTCAGCCGATAGGTGCCGGCAGCGAGAATGATTCGGCTGGCGCCCGGCGTCTGGTTGGCGAGTTGCACCGCTTCACGCAGCGAGCAGTCGCTATTGCAACTGCCGTCGAGGCTGTCGGTGAATTTGCTGACCACGATGTCCGCAGCCAGCGCGGCCTGCAGCGGCAGCGCCATAGTGGTCACCAGCAAGCCGACGGCGCAGTGGCGCGCCGCTGTCACGAGATTCTGATTCATGTCATCTCCTCCAAGTGTTTGCAGATGCACTCAGTCTCAAGGCCGCGTGCTGGTCTGCGAATGGAGGGCAATGGCCGAAACACTGTCTGCACTTCGGTCTGCCTCCGAGGTGGGTATACGCGCTCTGGATTTGCCGAACAGCCGTGACTTTTCTGCTTTGTGACTTGGCGCACGCTGCTGCTCCGGTTTGGCTGCACCGAGCCGGAGCAGTTCGAGCTGCCGCACTTGCTCAGGGATTGGGCCGCTCGTAGGCGCCGAGGTCGCAGACGGCGATGCCGTCGCCATTGCCATCGCGCGGACGGCTGACCCGGCGCTGATCGGTGCCCGGGCAGGAGCCGACGGCGGCATCAATCGCGATGCTGCCGGGCTTGAGCGCGAAAGTCGGCGATTGCCAGCCGTTCAGCGCCAGCGGCTGCAGTACGGTCACGAAGGTGTCGGCATTGAGTACCAGCAAGGTGGTCGCGCAATTGCCGGAGTCGGTGCCGCGCAGCAGGCCGCTCTGCAAGAACTGGGTGCCGGCCCCTTCGTTCAGGCAGTTCTGATCGCGCTGATCGACGCCGTTCTCGGGATCCGCGACCAGGCCATTGCCGGCGATGATGCTGTTGCTGATCGAGAGGCGGCCACGGTTGATCAGGCCGTAGACCTCGTTGCCGGCGATGGTGACGTTGACCAACCGCGCCGATGCCGTCGGCGCGTCGTAGAAGCCACCGTTCTCGATGGCGGCCGTAGTTCTGTACGGTTCACCATTGGTATTGCGGCTGACTGTGCTGTTCTCCAGCCGCAGCATGCCGTTGCGAGCATTGAGGATTGCCTGCCCGGCGCCGTTGTCGTCCGTGCGATTGTTCTCGAAAGTGGCGCGGCGGATATCGGCCGTGCCCTCGTTGTAGAGCGCGCCGCCCTGGCCGCTGTCGTCGTCGTCGGTGGCGCTGTTGCCGATGAAGCGGGCGTCGCGCACGGTCAGGCTGCCGAGGTTGTAGATGCCGCCGCCAGCGCCGAAGCTGCCTTCACCCGCCGACGAACGATTGCCGTCGATCCGCGACGCATCGATGGTCAAGGTGCCCTGGTTCCAGATGCCGCCACCGGAGCCTGGTTCGAAGGCAGCGCTCGAGAGGTTGCCGGTCACCGCGCAGGACTGCAGGCTGAGCGTGCCGCCGGTGTTGACGTCGAGACCGCCGCCGCGGAACGGTTCGCGGCCATTGCGCACGGTCAGCTTGCTGAGCGTGGCGACCGCCCCCGGCAGCACTTCGGCGATGCGATCGATGCCGCCGGCGTCGATGACGGTCACGTCGATGCCTTTGCCGACGATGGTCAGCCGGCCCTTGATGTCGAGATCGCCGTTGAGGTTGTCGTCGTCATCGACCAAAGGATCCTCGAAGTCCGGGTTCTGCAGCGGCGGAATGCTGAGCGAATAGGTGCCGGCGGCGAGGATGATCCGGCTGGCGCCCGGCGTCTGATTGGCTTTCTGCACCGCTTCGCGCAGCGAGCAATCGCTGTCGCAACTGCCGTCGAGACTGTCGGCGAACTTGGTGACGATCAGGTCGGCGGCCAGGGCCGCCTGCAGCGGCAGCAGGGTGGCGCCGAGCAGTAGCGGGGCAGCGCAGCGCCGCGCCGCGGTGGCAAGACTGGAATTCATGTTTTTCTCCTGAGTGGATGCTAGCCCCGGCGCGGTCTAATGCTGCTGCCGCGATTCTGAGGGCGGTTCGGTCAGCGATCTTCCTGACGGGAGATGTCGCTGCGGTCCTTGTTTCTAGCGCGCTTTCGCATTTGCCGAGAGGCGGTGAAAACACCTACAGCACGTTCCAGCGCGCGTTGCCGTCCGCTGTCGGCGCCATCGAGATAGCGCAACTGGAGATACAGCGCCAATGCCGGCGTCAGCGTCGGCGCCAGTTCCGGTCGTGCCGCGACCACCCGCGAGACGTAATCGCGCGGTCCTTCGTCATCGCCTTGTACCAGGCCGATGCGCGCCAGTTTCTGTTGCAAGCGACGCCAGGCGCGCAGCGCGGCATCGGCGGGCTGATCAACCCGTGCCTGTCGCAGCAGCAGCCAGCCGAGGCCCGTCAGCGCGGCAGTGATCGTGATGGTCAGCGCGAGGATCATGTCCTGCCAGTCGCCCAGCCCGAAGCGGTGCAGGAAATCGGCCTGCAGCTCGGGGCCATAGCCGAGCACCCAGTAGTTCCACTGCGCGTTGGCCCAGTCCCAGCGTGCCTCCAGATTGAAGCGGAAACCCTGGCGCTGGGTCGGGTCGAGGAAGGTGGGCAGCTCGGTGTCGCTCAAGGCGCTGCCGATGCCTCGCTCGACTCGTTCAGGTGCAACGGCGGCGGTGGGATCGACGCGCAGCCAGCCGCGTCCTGCCAGCCAGACTTCGGTCCAGGCGTGGGCGTCGCTCTGCCGGACGATCCAGTAGTCGCCGATCGCGTTCGGTTCGCCGCCCTGGTAGCCGGTGACGATGCGCGCGGGAATGCCAGCGGCGCGCATCAGTACCGCGAAGCTCGATGCGTAGTGCTCGCAGAAGCCGCGCCGGGTATCGAACAGGAATTCGTCGACGCTGTTCCGGCCCAGGCTCGGCGGCTGCAGCGTGTAGTAGTAGTCGCCGGTGCGATAGCGCTGCAGCGCGGTTTTGACGATCGCTGCATCGTTGAGTCCCTGATCGCGCCACTGCTGCGCCAGCGCCTGAGCGCGTGGGTTCGAGTTCTTCGGCAGCTGCAGCATCTGCGTGCGCAGCCGGTCCGGCAGCTGGGTCTGAAGGCGGTATTGTGGATGCGAGCTCAGCCGATAAAGCCGACGATCACGAAGCTCGCCCTGGCTCAGCACCAGCTGGTAATCGGCGTTCAGACGAGCGTCCGATGGCAGGCCGACTCTTGACGGCAGATCGAGCGCAAACAGCCAGGACGTGCGATTCGGCTCCAGCACCACTTCGTAGCCGTAGGCGGGGCCAGATAGTTCAGCAATCGGGTCTTCGGCTTCCGGCGGGCGCATGCCGCTGTCCCACTTGCGGCCGTCGAAACGG